>NZ_CAOKTW010000004.1:0-311013 GCF_948472335.1 Streptococcus bouchesdurhonensis
GATGGCATCCGTAATAGCTTTCTCACGCTTAGTAAATTCAGCGTCAAAAGCACGGTCAGCGTTGGCGATTTCCTTTTTCAAACGTTCTTCAAAAATCTGATGCAGATTTCGGCTTTCATTCAAAACGGCATCATTTACAATCCCACCGATCGCATTTGCAAGACTGGACTGGAAGGTCCCAAAACCT
This sequence comes from Streptococcus bouchesdurhonensis, assembly GCF_948472335.1. Next base: position 188 of record NZ_CAOKTW010000004.1, read on the forward strand.
ATTGATTTTAGGCGTTTTGCCATTGGCGAATAGGTATATTTGGTGATTTTCTTACGAACATCAAGACCGTACCACTCATGGTAGATACTGACCACATCAAACATCTGCACCGCAACATCACTCTGACCGACAACCGAGATTTCAAGGTTATCTTCTAGCATGTCGCACATACTTGTCCGAAAATACTGCTTACCATATGCAATCAAGCTAGCCTCATCTGTCACGTCTTGGTCATTGACCTCCACGACATCTTCATAGATTTGGCTGTAGTTCCCAAGTAAGGGGCTGTCAATCACCACCATATAATCATGGTCAACCGCATTTTCTCCCTCGCCCTTAACAGTCGTTTTAAAGGTTATCCGAGTTTTTAAAGACTTCATTGAGGTCTTATGCTGGTAGCTGGACAAGTTTTTCTTGTACATAAAAAGCGATTCATTTTCAGAACCGCCATTCTTCAGCAAGCGTAAGTTGTAACCGTTTCGCACCATATCTCCGCCCCACTGACCTAGGATAGAATGCTTGTCTTTGGCCAAGACCTCCATGGCATTCTTGTCCTTGATATTGAGCGTATGCCTATCATCAATATCAGAGAAGAAAGAAAAAGGATTGGCTCTGGTAATACTACCAGCAAAAGCACTCAACACCCTTGTCCCACTGACACGGTCAACCTCGATAGAGCTAACGATGTAATTATTTAACAAACTGATAACCTGATTGGCATAGACTTGAATATATCCTTGTTGCTTTTCAACCTCAAAAATATAAAAATCCTGCTCACCATGCAGGTCATCTGCAGTCAGAAAAGTTTCCTCTTTCAGCAATTCCCACTTGGGATCCGATGTAGGAAAACGAAAGGTCAGTTGATAGGTATTGTTCCCCAAATGGACAATTTCATCATTGTAGGACTCGTTTAAAGGCCTATTTCCCTCTGTAAGATAAATCATAAAATATACCTCCAATTCGGCCGAACTGTGACCTTACGAACCGCACCAGTAAAGACCAGACCGTTATTGCCAACAGCCAATTCAAAGAAGCCTCCACGCTTTCGTAGCGTATTTTGAACCACACCATCTGCGTTGTAGATATTCTGCTTCTTATGCCTACAATCAATGGTCACTTTTCGTCTAATGGTCAAGTGCATGGTTGTCCGTCCGATAGTCAAAGAAATATCTCCGTCCCCCTCAATCTCAATCACAGGCTCACTATAGACAGAGCCTGGATTGTTGACATTACCGCTTGCGGTAAAAATAAGAGGAGCAAGATTTTTCTGATAGCGGAACGGTTGCATACTCAGCTTAAGCTCTAGCTTCCAGGCATGCATCCCATGAGGGCTATAGGTTGCACCAATAAAATCCGCATAAAAGACAGAACCCAACTGGTAGCTAAACTCCAGCACATTGTCCTTAGGCTGAAATTTCTCCACGATAGTCGAAACATCCAGTAACTTAGGAATATAGAACGAAAAAGTCCGTTCATAACTCTCATAGCCACCATCCAGCACTCGATAACTTCCGTTGGCTCCGTAGAGGTTAGCATCTTCAGCCACCCTAGGCTTAGCAGCCTCCACCTGACCAAAATCCGTCACCACGCAGTGAGGGATAGTTGATGTGTTAAAACCATTGATAATCATATAAAACATTACATTCCCTCCCTAGCGTAAATCGCACCTTGACGTTGGTAGACGCTCATTGAAATTTTATCAGCGTCCAGGTAAGTATCTGACGGCTTTTCAAGGATAGCAGTAAGGATCTTCTCCATACTTGCTCTCAGAATCGCTATCTCAGACACGACTTTATCGCTGTCTTTACTATTTGTATCTCCTTTTGTTTGCACCACTATTTTAGCTTGTGCTTCTTCCATCTCACGAAGGAATTTAGCATCACTCGGAATGCCAACTCCTGCAGCATATTTAGGAACCCCCATCTCACGCATCAAGCGTTTGGTCTTATCCGCCCGCAAAACTTTAGCCCCTTTAGGAAGAGGAAGAAGAACATCCCTCCCCTCAGGAATGAAGCTCCTACCATCTGGAAGAGTAACCAATTCCTTGTAGGTACTATTGCGTTGGTCATTGACCATAGCAAGACCACCAGGGTGATAGTTGGTACCGTGGGCATGCCGACTAGCAAAAACATTGGTAAAGAAATCACCAGTTACCCTAGTAATCCAAGTCCTAATGCCTGCAAGCACGCCAGACGCATTATCTTGAGCGTTGATTGTAACCGTTTTGTCTTGAATGCTATTAACGACGCTTTTGACCTCGCTGACAGTACTGGAAGTGCTATTTTTAGCAAGGATATCTACTGGATTATGTTGCTTAATCGCATTAATAGCCGCACTCGTCTCATTTCTAACGCCTGCAGTCTGATCTTTCGCAAGTAAATCAATTGGTTTTTCCTGTTTCGGAGAGTTCACACTCGCTTTTGCACTAGCAACTGCTTCACTAGTATTGTCAATAGCATTTAATGACTTATTCTCTGGATTAGATAGATTCCAAGCCATGATTTTATCGATTGACAATTGCCCGTTGTTCAAAACATTTGTAGGATCTAGTTTCAAATCTTTTGTGAATGGAGTAATCGCATTCCAAGTCGTTAGCGTGTCAGTCGAACGCGCAACAGCCTTTCTGAAATTCTCATCCGTAGCCAGCAACTCTTTCTGCTTAGGAGTCAAGGCATCATAGTTATAGAGCGCTTTGGAAGCCTCCTCAGCCTTATTCATCACATCTGTATTTTCCAAAAGCAGTTGCTTGACTTCAGCAGGCATACTGTTCCAGATTCTAAGATGGTTTTCACTATCAAAGATAGCTTGCAGTCCTGCTTGATTTTGGACAATCAACTGTTTTTCTTCCAGTGTCATAGTTGACCACTTACCAGACTCAACGAGAGCTTCAGCAATCGTTACCCGAACATTTGAGTTGATATTCGCATTTTTAACAATAAATTGCAATTGCTCCCAACCCTCAGCAGATTTAGTCGCTTCCCCAATCACTTCTTTTACGTTTGATTTAATGACAAAATTGTTGTTTTCATCAATGTTTCCGACGAGCAAAGACCAAGCATCATTCGCTTCTCTCGTTTCCTTGCTCATATCACTAGTATACTTAGCAAGAATGCTATGGGAATCACCCATTTTTTGAGAAGCTTCTGCTGCCTTTTGACCGATTACTTCATAAGACAAACCATATTCTTCCAGAACCTTTTTAGCTTCTTCCCAGTAGTTCCAGCTTTGTCCAGTTCGAGCTTTTACCTTAGCGTCAAGGTTTTGCATAACCTGGTAATACTTAGTACCTAAGGCTTCCATGGTTTGCTGGTGGTTTGTTTCAAGTTCTTGAATTTTTTTATTGTAAGTTTCTTGATCGATACGTTTGGCATCTAAGAGTTGTTTCAATCCATCTTTTGAGGTTTTGTATAACTGATTTTCTTCATCCAGAGCCTTCTTCAAAACATCTCTTGTGTGCTTTAATTGCGTTTCATTTAAACTACCAATCTCTCCATTCAGAGCCTGAAGCGCAGCCTTTTGTTGTTCGCCAGATAATTCCATCATTTCGATTCTAGCTTTGATCATCTCTCTTTGGTTGTTTAAGACGATTTCTTTTTCTTCTTGAGAAAACTTGCTAGCGTCTCCATTATGACGTTTGTAGATTTCACTGACCTGATTAGCCATTGCATCGGTATTTGAAACAACTTGGTCATTTTTTACTTTCATTTTAGCGATTTCTTCATCGCTAAACCCCAACTTTTTAGCTAATTCTTCCATACGTTGATTAGCTTTTTCAGCACCTGCTGCTACCTCTTCATGAAGTTTTCGAAAAGCTTCAGAAACTTTTTCAGCATCGCCAGCGTGGGTTCCAAAGTTGGCTACTGCTGTACTGGTATCATCTACCTTACTTTGGAAATCTCTTAACTCTTTCCTTGCAGTATCACTCAACTGAGACCCAAATTCCTCCGCCTTAATGCGAGCCTCGTCTTTCTTATGTCCTAGATAGACCAATCCTCCAGCTAGTAAAGCAGCACCACCCACCAGCAAACCAATAGGATTTGTCAAAGCCCCAATGGCTCCAGACAAGAGACTAGAACTAGATGCAGCAGCGCCAGCTCCTTCCGCTAAAACAGTAGCTTCGCTTCCTACCTTAGCAAGACCGAGACCACCTTGTAAAAGTCCTTTTAATTTACCAGCACGCTCTGTCAATTTAGCAAGACCGAGACCGCCCTTTAATAGTCCTTCTAATTTACCGGCATGTTTTATCAAAATACTAAGAGCCGTCGCCCCATTGCCTAGAAAGTTCAAGAAAGGGTAGCCCAGAGCCAAAAAACCACCAATACCAACCGCCAAGCTCTGTACGGCTGGAGGAGCCTTACTTAGCCAGTCGATAAATTGGTTCACCTTATCAATCACAGGAGTTAGTAATGGTAATAATTTCTGACCAATGTTAATCTGTAAAACTTCTAAACTAGATTTAAAACGTTCCACACCATTTTTAGAAGACTTAGATAATTCATTTGCTAAATCCTTGGTATAAGTTGTCGCCCCCTTGGTTTCGTTAGCAAGATTACGCAACGCATCTCCACCTTGGTCAACCAAGATATTCATCGCTGTCTGAGCTTCTGTACCAAAGGCTGTAGCAATCAAGGCCGATTTCTGAGCATCTGTCATCCCTTCCGTATTCTTTTTGATACGATCCAAAATATCAGGTAGCTTAATCGCGCCGCTACGAAATTCTTCTGCAGAAAAACCAAGCTTCTCCATTGCATTTGCATTTTGCTCTGATGGTTTCAGTAGCCTTGTTAAAGCTCCACGCAGAGCCGTACCAGCCTTTTCACCAGCAATACCATTGTTGGACAAAAGACCAACAGCAGCGGCAGTCTCTTCCAAGTTCATACCAACGTTTTTAGCAACGGGACCAACATACTCCATTGCAGCCCCCATATCAGCAAAACCAGCAGCCGTTTTATTGGCGACAAAGGTTAAGCTATTGGTTACTCGCTCTGTATCCTGAGTAGATAGCCCAAATTGTTGCAAAATATTCGTAGTGGCGTTCATAACCGTATTGAAGTCCTCACCAGACGCCTTTGCAGCGTCTAGGATAGCAGGCATGGCTTCGATTGTTTGATTGGCATCAAAACCTTTCTTGATAATTTCTTGCATCCCTTCATTGATAGATGCAGTAGAAATCCCATACTGCTTCGCCCAATTTTTTGAACTTTCCCCCAGCTTTTGTGTGGTACTATTCAGTTCATCCGCTGTTGGAATAGTATCTGCTAACAGAGATTTAGTTGTATTCATCTGACTCTCAAAGTCAATCGCCTTCTTAGTAGAAAGCGTAAAACCAGCTAATAAAGCAGCAGATACAGGCTTCATTGCATCGCCCATAGCCCGCAATTTTTCTCCACCTTTTGCAAATTTTTCACTCCAGGCATCCATCTTACCAGACCAACTATTTTCACGCCCCACATCTTGCAAAGCTTTTTCAACACCGCGTAGCTGACCTTCCATTACTGCCAACTTAGCATTCTCACGCTGAATATCAGCAGCAGCCTTGTCAAACTTAGCTGTCCCAGGATCAAGTTTGTCAAAACTTTTCTTCATCTCATCCAAAACTTTACGTTGTGAATCAATAGCTTGTCCCAAAGTCTTGTATTTCGCTTGAAGTAAGCTAGCGTTTTTTTCATTCCCCTTTAAAGTACTATCCAAAGAACGGACATTATTTTGAAAGTACTTTACAGCGTTTTTTGCACCAGTTAGAGTAGGACTGAACTTTGACACGTCCAACCCTAGCTCAATATACATCTGACCTAACGGCGTACCGCTTGCCATCTTGTTCTCCTTCCTAACTCCTCAGAGCAAAGAAAAAGCCCTCACGGACTTTTCATCATTCTTTATAAAAATCATCCATCGCCAGGCTCATAAAAGACCAGATAAACATACCAAGATATAGATAAGCATAGAGTGGCAAGGAAGCAAAGATAAAGGGTGATAGCAAGAGCATACCAAAGATATCTACAAAATTTGTACAAATACAATACAAGCCAAAAGCAAGATAAAGGATAAAAATGGTAAACCAAAACCAATATCTTCTACATGCTTTTTCTTTTCGAGACATTTCTTCCACCTCCCTTACATATCTCTATTATATTCCTAAGCCTTTGATTTGTAAAGTCTTGACCTAGAGACTTTCTAAAAAATCTGCCAAGTCAAGCACTTCTTCTTGTTCACTCGTTTCCAGACTTCCCAAGACCCCCATCAAGTCCTCCCAACTCGTATCCATCACATCACGAATACTCATTCCATAAGGACCCTCTGTAACTTGCTTGACAAAACCATAAAAACGTTTGATCGCTTGCCCAGGTGCTAGCTCTTTTCCTTTGGGTCTACATCACCTACCAGATGAGCATAAATTGCTGTAAAAATAGAAATCACTTTCGCAAAATCTGTGTATTCTAGTAATTGTTCTACTGTCACATCATCAAACAAACTAGCAATAAATCCCAACTGCTTATCAAGCTTCTCTACCTCAGATAAATCACTTGTCAAGGATTCGTTCATGACCAAATAGTCACGATAATCACGAGTTGTGATTTCTTTGCTCTTTTTTAGGACATCTTCTCCCTTGTCATTTTTAATTGTAAATTGAACCTTAGCCATATACTTTCCTTTCTAAAAAAGTAAAAGAGAGCTTTCGCCCTCCTTCTACCCCGCAGCGGTTATGTTTAGTTGACCTTTCAATTTCTTCAACTTTTCAGCATCTGAACCATAAACAATAGCACCATAACGCCCCTTAGTTGCAACGTCTGAACTAGCTGTCGCAGTGAAATTCACACTAGTAGTAGCTAACTCATTCGCCTTATCCTTGAGCGTTTCAAAATCAATAGCATCCATAGAAAGCTGACCTTTATAAAAACCATAGTAAACAGGTTCCCCATCAGCAGTATTACTTTCAATGAGAATGGAAACATTCTTGGCAACTGTGTCTGCACCGAAGTAATAGATACCATCATCATCGCCATACCCCAAAGCATTCGTATATAAAGCTAATGGGACATCAAGCAAGCCCATCTCTACCTTAACATCACCGACTCCTCGATTGGAGACGTGATAAGCCACATTACTACCATAAGTCTTTACAGGGTCACTAGATAATCCAGTTACTCTAGCGGTCTGTGTAGCCCCTTCATTATCTTTACCTTCTAGCGTGAAGAGGTTCTGTCCAACCGTTGGAGTCTGTCCATCATGCACACGAATGGTGACTGATTTAAGTCCGATAAGTGCAGTTCCTTTTACTGTCATTTCTTTTTCCTTCTTTCTAGTATTTCTCATATAGAGCGCTCATACCACGATAAGTCCGAACGTCTACATAGCGCTTAATATCAGGAATCCATTGTTCCAAACCACCTTCAGTCTGATAAAATCCCTGTTCTTCCATTATTTTTTCAATTCTTCCTTGGAGTTCTTTACACTCCACTCGATTAGTAGACTCTACATTGATTTGATAGAGAAAAGTCTTAGCCAAACTAGTATTACTACCGTGAGCCGTCTGCATTGGAGGCCCTACAGGGATAATGACAATACTGGTCTCACCATCTCCCAAGCTCTCAGGACGCTCAAAAGACTTGATACTAATACCAGATAAAGACTCATCCTCTTCCAAAGCATCGTAGAGTTCAGTTAATTTGTCTTTAATCATTACAAAAACTCCTGTTTTAACTTCATGCCGACTTTAGACTTAAAGACCGGCTTACTCGCTTCAAAAAAGCGGCGCATGACTCCGAAACCACGAGGATGCCCATTCTTTGCATAGCCAAATTCATTTAAGTGAATAAGAGTCCAACGAGGACTTTTAAAACCTAATTTAACCATTGGAACTCCGCTGGATGTACCAGTCACATTCCCATGAACGACCGCACCAACCGTCTTCCCAGTGTCAGCGTACACCGCCATAGCCCGTTTGAAAGTTGGCTCAAACTCCTCAACCGTCTCCTTCAAGGCTCTGTTGACCTTTCTACGAACTACCGGCTCTCCTAGTCGAGCCTCAATATTCCTCAAAATATCATCAAATCCTTTTAGATTAGCTCCACTAGACATCACGACCACCTCCGATAAGGACAATCAAAAAATCCCGATTAGCAAAATCAGGACGGACATCAATGATTTGCCATTTCTTACCAACTAGACGGATATCCCCCACTTCGACAAAATGCCGATTTTCAGGCTGATAATCTGTCAGAGGGTCACGAATCTTCAAAGTCATCTTAGCTTTCATCGCTTTTCCAGTTGCAATCTCAACGTCTTTCATACTTGGAGAATAAGTTTGCCCCATCGTATAAAAAGCCTTCTCGTAACTCACATCACGACCATCAACCCCTTTTTTTATTTTAGAGGTATAGAAAGTCAGGGGAGTTCTCAGGTCTCCATTTTGAGACTCAGGCTTTTTGTAACGATAGCTTGGTCCCTCACTCCTCTTCATTTACACTCACTACTTCCTTAGAGCTACGACTTCTGGACGACTTTTCCAACTCGACATAGTCAGGTAAATGTTCCTTTAGCTCAGCAAATCGTTCTTCTGTCGCTTCAAACCTTTCTCCGACTTTCCTAAGGACTCCCTCCTTGAGGTCATAAAACTCTTTTAATACCTTAATCATCACTATCCTCCATTTCTATCTTATCTAACGATAATGCTAAAATATCCGCTTTGAAATTTTCGTAAAAAAATTCAACTTGGTCATTATAGACATAGCGAGCACGTTCTAAGATAAGTTCCCTTATTTGATGATCGTGTATATTCCCACTTCCTACCAAGCGGGTAATAACCATTTGAGAACTTTCTAACATCCGTGAGAGATTCGCATCTTCTCCGCTATGAAAAATTCTCATCCGCTCCTTAAAAGGAATAAGGAGGGAATGAAGTTTAGCTTCAATCTCCATCCTTCGTCACCTTTTATTTTGCAATACTCAGTGTCCACACAGCAGCAGTCTTTTCATCATGCGCTTTACCATAAGCAAATTGCTTAGCAGTGTAGAGATTCAAGTCTTCTAAAGCATAGGTTTCGGTAAATCGTCCAAATTCAATCCCCCCACCTACAAAGGCATCGTAGCGACCTTTGACAAATGTAGTCACCTTACCAGACGCTTGAGCAACCGACTCAACCAAGATGAGGTTATAAGGCATAGCTGTTACATATACACCCTGAGCATTGAGAGACGTATATTGCTTCTTCACATCCCAGGCATCTACAGGGTTCACTACCATAACCAAATTACCTTCTACTGCAACAGGAGTGGTATTGTCAGCTTTTGTAGAATGGTATTTATAAACCTCCGTCAACTCTTTTACCACGGTAGCAGAGTCTGCGAAAGTCAATGGTTTTTTCTGAGCTTGTTTCTCAGCATAAGTTACTTTTTCACTTTCTGCAGTCCCTGTAAGAGTACGAGACAACCCGATAGGCTTGTTGTCCCCATCACCATTTAAATAACCAGCTTCAAGAGCAGCTGCAAAGGCCTCTGTAATTTGAATGGATACGTAAGACTGTAGCCAAGCAGGACCAAACTTTTCAGAGTCTTTAGGGATTACAACAAAAGCAGTCAATTTAGACTGAATCGCTTCTTCTTCAGCAAATTCTTGTTTCAATTGTCCTTGAATTTCAGCATTGATTTTACCCCAAACCGCTTGACCTGTACGACTAGACTTGAGGAATTTCAAACGAATACCAGCATTACGCAAGCCGATGTGTTGAAGAAGTGGACGGGCTGCCACCATATCCTCAAAAATCCGGTCAATTGTTTCCTGAGGGAACAATTTCTCAATTCCTTTGGGAGGAAGTTTCTCAATGTTGTTGAAAAATTCGCGAGCTTCAGCAGTCAAGTGCGCATCGTATGGATTCATAGTTGCGATTTCTTTACGAGCAGCTTCTCGAGCATCATCTTGCAACTTATCTGTCAATGCCTCAATCATCTCGTTATAGAGCTTATTTTGCTCTTCCATAGGAGCACCAGTTTCTACTGCATTCATAAAGTTCTGACGAGCAGTTGTAAATTCATTACCAAGTTTCATCATTGTTTTTTATTTCCTTTCTTAAAATGGGAAACGACCCAACCCCACAGGTTCAGCCGTCTTGTCTTCTTTTTTCTTATCTTCTGGGATAGGTAAACTGTTATTCAACCTATCACGAACCAAGTCCGCCAATAACTCCACATCTGGGGTCATCGCAGATCGGATTTTTTCGATAAAATCACGAGGAATCACAGGTGTCTGACTAGCTACCAAGACAGGAGCTTCCTGACTTTCAAACATGACCTTATCTGCGAAGCCATGATTAACAGCAGAACGAGCATCAAACCACGTTTCACCCTCCATTAGATCCAGTAAATCATCTAATGCCTTACCAGTCTTATCAATATAGGCATATGCGATGGACTTATTAAACCCTTCTAACACACCAGCCTCATGCAAGAGCGCCTTATGGTCACCACGTACACCAGCAGATACATTATGGATCATGATTTGCGCTGTAGGACTAATTTCCACCTGATCACCAGCCATAGCGATAACACTCGCAGCACTAGCAGCAATCCCCACGATTTTCACCGTCACATGCCCCTGATAAGCACGCAATGCTGTATAGATTTCACTACCAGCATACACATCACCACCACCAGAATTGATGTGCACCTCCACATCTTCTCCCGTCGTCGGCAATACAATATCCTTAGGAGCAGTTGCATCCATGTCTATCCAATCATAAAACCAGCGGTCATCATTGGATACAATCGCTCCCTTAATCTGAATGATTGTCATCCTCATTTCCTCCTTTCTCTATTTCGTTTTCACCCTGATAGTTCTTAGTGATAAGGAAAGAATCCCCACCAGGAACAGCCTCAAGACCAAGTTCCAATCTCACCTCATTTCGAGTCATAGCCCCAGATGAGATGAGTTTATCTATGTTCTCAGCCAGAGCAAACTTATCCAGTCCCCCCTCACCAAAAATCACAAATTTTTTCTGATTAGCGTATCCAGCCGAACTCACCATAGCATGGTTTAGAGCGTCACCCACTTTTTTAACCAGCGATTCATAACAATAACTGTTAAACATCTTCTGGCTATTAGACAAATCAGCCATATCTCCATGCATCAAAGCCGTCGGCAAACCTAATATATCTGCAACCTCGTCATCAAATTGACGTCTCAGTTTCTTCAACTCTTCAACTGATAGATTTGTAGTTCCTACCGTATTGGTCAACTCCGAATACTCCACACCATCCATTGTCGGTACAATGGCAACCGTCTTAGACGTAAAGGACTTAAAAAGATTGTCCGCATATCTCTGCAGTTTCTTTCTCTTATCCTCATCAAAAGTTCCATTCGCTTTTGTAGCCAGAACCCCACGGATCTGATTATTTCTAGCTAAGGCTTCCACCAGACGAGTATGTAGTTTTTCATAATCAGAAAACAAGTCAGATACATATTCTTGCAAGCGATTGTTATTATACTGAAGAAAGATGACATCACTCATAGCAAACTTCCTCTGAAATGTATAATCCCCGACAGACACCATCTCAAAGGTGTCATCATACAGAGCATAACGCCTACGAGTAAAAGCATCAGCTACCAGTAACTGCTTATCATCAGACAAAACAATGAGTACTTCGTTTTTCGTCAATAAGCGATAAATGACCTTCTGCCAGAACTCCGAGGCCGACTCATTCTTATTGGGACGCACATTTAAAATATAATCCCAGTCTGACGTCACATGATGATTCTCCACCATATACCGAAATTCCGACTTAGCAAAGATACGAGCCACAAACTCCGCCGACTTATCAATCGCTAAACTCTTTAACTGCAAACACCCCAACATTCGTTCCAACTCTTCAAAATCAAAACCAACATCAGGCGCATCACGCTTAAATAAATTTAAGAACCCCATGCTTCCCCTCCTTCCTATCCAATTACCAACCTACCACCCAAAATTTATTCTTAGATTAAAACTCCCAATCCTCTAACATATCGAGGAATTCCCCAACGTTCGACTCATGTACAAGCTCACGTTTGTATAGAGCAGCAATCAAGGCATGGAAACCATCCGTCTTTCTTCTGACGGGCTCTTTCTTCAAGAAACGCTTATTGCCATCCTTGTCCTCTTTGACGTAGGTATTATCCGTATACCAAATCATAGAATTATCATTCTCAAAGACAAAACGTTCATTGGCAAATCCATCTTCGATGATTGGCGCAACCTTGGATTGAATCGCCCCAGGATTTCTCAAGAACTCATATTCAAAACCAGCCTCTTCCAAAAGAGGTTTTAACAAGTCCATTCTGAAACCATCTGCACATACAAGCTCAATCTGATAAAACTTACTCCATTCATTCAATTTTTCGACCAATAAACGAGGGTCAATACTAGGGCCGTCCACAATTGTAAATAAGCCTCTATCTGCCCATTCCTGAATAGGAGCTTTAAGTTTAAAAGCTTTCAAAAATGCTTTACGAGCAAATGAATGTTGTTTCCAGATAAACTCATCTCCGTTCTTAAACAACAAACCAACACTCGCAAAATCTCGAATGCTAGCATAGTCAAATCCTGCGACACAGGACTTACCCAACAAGTCAATACCAGGCGAACGTAAACAAGCAAGTAATCTTTCACGAGTCGTCACATCTTTCTCAAGGTCTGCTTCAGGAAGATTCATCCGTTTAGTCATGAACTCCTGACGACCAGACGGCTCCAGCTCAAGGTCATCATAGTCAGCCTTAGTTCTAGCAAGCAACCTCTTAGCGTAAGGCGTGCTTTCATCCAACATCGGATTTGCTTTCGGCCAATTCTTCATGTCATCCACCTCATCCGCACTATCAAGCTTGCAGATAAAAGGGAAGAGTCTGAAATCATCAACCTCTCCATTCAAGATTTGCATAGACTTCTCTATCAGCTTGTCATAGAACCCCTCGCGCACATACCCATTCGTACCGTTGTAGAAAGTCCTGACATGAGCAATCTTACCAAGACCAGACCTTTGAACCTTCACAGCCTTATCATTTTCAAATTGGTGAATCTCATCAAACTCAAGACAACCATCACGAGCAGAGTCCATAGTCTTCGGATTATTCGTCCGAAAAGAAAAGACCGAGTTGTTCGCTCGACCTGTGATAGACATTTTAGTCAGATAGAAATGGTCCTCAAGACCACGCCTTTGGATAGTCTCATAAACTTCCTCAAACGAAACCTTACCCTGTTTCTCAGAGTTAGCAGTGATAGTCACATCGTAATCTCTGATAGGGTAGATAGGGCTGATAAAAAACGATGACCTTGCTGACATAAAACCATTCTTACCACCCCCACGAGCAAGTGTGTATAGATACTCGTCAAAGTGTGGTTCCTCGTCTACCTTCCGAAAAAGAAAAATGAACGGTGTCAAGAAAAGTTGATACTTAGCCAGAGGGAAAAAATTCTTTTCCGCAAACCGAATGAACTTATCAATCAAGTCATTATCAAAATACAAATCATCACGAGGATAGATTTTCTCCTTGATGATTTTAAACAGCAACTTCCTTTCCTTGTTGACAACAACTTCTCCATTCTCAGCCATTTTGATGTAGTCATCAACCAGCGGATGAGAAATCATAACAGATCACTTCCAGACGTAGCTTTCTCGACAGGAGAATTTTCAACATCAAAATCAAACGACCGCTCAATAGCCAAAAGCTGATTACTGGTTGTGTTGATTTCCTTGATGAGAGAATTCGCTTTTTGGAATCTTTGTTGTCCATTGTGAACAGTGATGACCAGTCCGTCTTCATGAAGTTTAGCTTTCAGCTCATAAAGCAGCCGGACAAGATAAAGATAGCGATTGACTTTTTCATACTGAATCGCATCCTTTTTTCTAGGACTGAAATAGCCAATTTTAGAAAGTAGCTGATTTTCTAATTCTTTTATATTTTTTTCCGAGTATTCTTCCATTACCCCCCACCCCCTTTAATTTTTTGTTAAAAATTTGGACAGTCGAGTGCAGACCGCTTACCGACATCTTTGAAAATTTCCGATTTTTTTGACCGGGGGGTGTTTAAGATTCGTTCACCTAACCCCACCATTCATCTTTTCGGAAATTTCTGTCATTCTTATCAAAACGATCATGCCTTTTATTATGACATGCCTTGCACAATGTTCGTAGGTTATCGATATCAAGCGCGAACTCTGGATAGAACTCTAGCTCCTTGATATGGTCAACTTCTAAATTAGTAGTCGTGACCTTGCCTTCATTCCTGCACCATACACATTCGTAATGATCTCGTTTAAGTGCTTGCCTTCTTATCGTTCTCCACTCACTGGAATTGTAAAATTGGTTTCGTTCTTCTCGAGTTGAAACTTCAATCATTGTTTAATATTCTTTGTTCATTATATCTTTCGTCAATAATTATCTTAAAGATACTTATTTTAAATTGCTGTTACTCTATATTTTCTAGCGTTCAATTAGACATATCTTATATTCTGTCTAATTCAAACAGTCGCCAAAAATCCTGACACAATAAGGATATACAGTAATCCACTAAATGAATTAGCGTTTGACTCGTTATGTCTAATTGGTTAACTACAATCCAAAATTTGACATCGCTTTGTCCTGTTGATCTTGACGAATACCTATATATCTTAAGGTAATAGCTGGTGATGAATGATTAAACAAACTCATCAACATTGCTATATCTTTTGTCTTTTTATAATAATGATATCCAAATGTCTTCCTCATTGAATGAGTTCCTATATTTTCAATACCACACTCAGATGCAGCAACTTTTAAAATCCAATCCACAGTCCTACGATCAAGTGGTTTATTTTTTCCGACTCTACTTTGAAATAAAAAATGATGATGAGGTTTATTTTGTATATACTCTCTAACCTCACGTTTGAGAGTTTTAGTCATTTTAATCTTTTTCTTCTTCCCAGTCTTTTGTTCTTTCAGTTTGATATACCAACCTTGAACATCCTTTACTCGAATTTTTAAAATGTCACCAACTCGCAAACCTGAATTGATACCAAAAAGAAATAAAATATAATTACGCTCATTCCATTCTCTCAGATAATCTTTCATAGCCTGTATATCATCTTTATCCCTGATTGGTTCTACAATATTCAAAACAAGTATCACCACCTTTCAAATAATCAAAAAAAGCCACTGGTCGTGGCATTGAATATGACAGTAGCTGGAATTGAACCAGCTGGTCTAGCAGTAAAACGCACGCTTGGTAAAAGTTTCAAGGAGACCCAAACAACCTGCTAACCTGTCCTTACTGTCTAAGAGGCCGAAACCTCTGTATTTTTAGGAGTCCTCATGACTGTTCGTTACCCAATCATTGGATAATACTATTTTAGCACCTTTTTTCGTTCCAATTCTCCCAAGATTTTCCCAGATTTTTCCCAAGATTTTCCCAGAAATCACTTGTAAACCAAAAGGTTGCTTGCTTGATAGGACTCTGCAAACTCTAATAGAGCTTTGTTTAATATCCGATAATACTCACTAGATGAGTAGCCTAGTTCTGAGTAGATGCTGTAGTCTTCCCTCCTTTTCTTCCTGCAATATCGTTCGATTAGGATACGTGTATATTCCATATCGGAAAGATTGTTGATTGCTTTAGCGATTAGTTCTAAATCCTGCTGAGCTGATACTCTACGCAAGACCATGCTTTCTACCTGCTTACTTGTCTGACCACTTGATGATTTTGGTTCAAGCGAGTAGGATATTGTTATTTTGGGGGCGTATTCTTCTCCAGCAATCCGTCTCAGACGACTGTATTTTTTTAGGACTTTGATAGCTTCCTTTCTGGTTTTCTTTTCATCGATGATATCCAATAACTCTATTTGCACACGAACTCCTCCTCATGATATAATAGTTATGCGAAACCATACCATGAGGAGTCAGCTGTGCTGGCTTTTTTCATGCCCTACTCCCGAGAATAATATCAGCAGGAAAAGCAAAGTAAGTACAGATATCTTCTACATTATAAATATTCGGTACACTTTCCTCCTTCTCCCATTTAGCAATCAGGTAGCGACTATAGCCTAGTTTAGCTGCTAACTTTTCTTGTGACAACTTCCTTTCCTTACGTTTTTGCTTTAGCAAGAAAGCAAACCTACTTGCTTGTCTTGGATTTAATTTATCATTCATCATCCACCTCAATCTTTATGACTGCCCTACCATTCGGATGGCGTTTTTGTGTAGATGCAAAAGTGTAATACTTCAACATCCTCTCGGCAATTCCTGTTTCTTTGCTGATTTCCGCAAGCGTCCCCATGGTAATAAAGGTGTCGCCTTCATACAATGCGTATTCACTCATGCTCCATCTCCTCAATCAGCCAATCAAGGTTCTTGCGTGCTTTCTTCAGGTCTTCCAGACCGTTTTTCTTTTGAAACCGTAACATATACTTGATTGCGTTGCCCCAAAAGAAAGCAGACGCTCCGGAAAGGTTCCCAACGAAGTTATGCACAACATCGATAGCCTCAAGACCGTTTGCACCTTGGTAGTGGCTTGGTTTGTTTATATTGTCAATTATTTCTGGGTTCATTCCTTATCCTCCAAAAGTTCTGGGTTTTCGTAGATATTGCCAATGACTTCATAATTCTTGCGAATATCTTCATAGTCCATAGCTTGAAACCATTCATCATCATAACTAGAATTAAGGTGAAACCCGATATTTTTTATTTTATATCCAAAATCTTCCTCATAAATCCATTTACCAAATTTGACTACGCTGGGCATTCCACTATTCCTAGAAACCACATCCTCCTCGAAAATCTCCACCCCGTTCTTATCCTTGAGTCCTGTTGATTGCATGAGGATCAATTCTGACTTTTCGATAGGAATAAGAAGTTTGGAGTCCGATGTTGGTTTTTCCATGTTGCAAATCAAGCCGTTATCTGTGATAAAAAAATGTTCTACGAATTTCTTTTCTACGCTATCCCACACTCTAAATTTTGGTGTCATGCCAAATCCTCCTCCTTCACAAAGCTGCCATCAATCCAACGACCCTTGCGATCTTTGATTTCTTGGTATGCCAGTTCAAAACACTCTTCAAAATCATAACCTAGCGACTTGCTGATTGATTTTAGATGACCAATCAATAGAGTCAATGATTTTATACGTAAGGTCATAAGTTTCAGATGTTGTTCTGTTTGAATGTTGCTAATACATGTATTTGCGTACGCGAATGATGTCATAATATCGTTCTTTCTAACATTCTTCGACTCTTCAAAAATACTATCCAAATCCACTTTGCTCAACAATCCCAGACCGACAATCACGACTGCGCAATCTCCAATGCTATCCTTGGTCAGCTTCTCATTCTTCTTGAGATAGCCTGCGCACAACTCACCGAACTCTTCGCTAAGTTTTAATGACTGCTTGTCTAGTCGTCCACCGTTTTCTAAATCACGGTCAATAAACCATTGTTTGACTTTTTCTAGTGTGTTCATAGTAGTACCTCATCCCCAACTTTCACTTTCTCATACACGTCCTTCGTAACCACAAACACCCCGTAGTCACGAATCGTAAGCGTGTATAATTTGCCGTGTCGTCCTTTCTCGACGACTTTACCGAAAATCTCAGCGCCTGCGTTATCCGCCTTGTAGATAACCATCGGCTTTTTCTTTTCTAGTTCTGCAATCCTGTCCATCTGCCAGATGTTTAGTCCAGCAGATACCAGAATCCAGATTGCGATAAAACGTTTCAATCTATGACCTCCTCCTTCAATTTAAGCTCAATCTCTAAGTAAAAGCTTTGATCAGGTATCTCCAGTATCGCTGTAGTGGTTTTACCATCAGAACCCACGATAACTTCTCCGATTGCCAAAACTAAGTCTCGAATTGTGCTATTTAGCGTAAGGCTCATCACTCCACCTCCTCATTATATTTTTCTACCAATTCATGCAACCACGACCAAGGTTCGGTTTCTTCAACGATTGGGTTAACCTCCCTTTCTTGCAACCAAGCTGAGAAATTAACCACATTATCAATGTAGATTGTGTCGTAATCGCCCCAATCCCAAACAGTTAAATAAATTTCTGTTTCAGTTCCATTTTCATCTTCAACCGTTATTGAACCATTTTCAACCCACGCTGTACCAAAACACAATTCGCAAGTGCCAGTCTGTTCTTCTTGAAAATCTGAATGGTATTCTGTCACTTTATATTTCATCTTCCAACTCCTCCACTTTCCCTCTTAATTCTTTATTCTTTTTCTTCAACAAATCGCGCTCCAGCGCTCTAATCCGTCTCTTGCGTGCATCGCACGGTTTCGAATACTCGATTATCTTCTCTTCATTTTGCTCAATTGTACGTTTCAGTCCTTCGATTACTACCTGTTTATCGTAATTCATCGTCTAAAAATCTTTCAATAGCTTCTCTATAGGAGACTTCCGCCATACCGTCTAAGTCGTTCAGGGCTTCAATATAGTCTGGACGCCCTTGCCCATACTGCTTTTTCAAAAACTCAACAAAGAGATGAATTTCCTGATAGGTTACTCCAACCATATTTCTTACCTCCCACTAAAACGGAAAATCATCTTCCTCAAGGGCGTATCCTGGCATCTGTTCCTCAATATTCGAACGGTTAGCTGTATCATCACGCTTTTCAAGTCGCTCAAAACCATCTGCGACCACCTCAGTCAGATAGACCCTGCGCCCCTCCTGATTCTCATAGTTCCTTGTCTGGATGCGACCCGTCACACCGACCAGATTGCCCTTCTTGCACCATTCTGCGAATAGCTCCGCCTGCTTGCGCCACATCATACAGTTGATGAAGTCCGCCTCTCGCTCGCCGTTAGCTCCCTTGAAATTCCGATTGACCGCCAGCGTAAAGGTAGCAACCGCCACATTCGACGGCGTATATTTTAATTCAGGGTCTTTCGTCAAGCGCCCCACTAACGTAACATTATTGATCATCTTTCTTTTCCTTTCTTGCTGCACGTTCTCCGATTAAATAGCCGAGAAATAACCACAGAATAGCCATTCCAAATTCTTTAATAAGTTCAATCATTTTCTTCTCCTCCTGAAAAAGTCGCTAAATAGTAACAATCCTTAGAACCGTAGTCAAACCGTGTCGTCCGCTGACCAATGTGCTTCTGAAACCTTGGATGAGTGATAGCCGAGAAAGCCCACTGATGGTCTTCCATCTGCTCAATGAGATCATCGACATTGTCAAACCTCCCAAGGTAAAACTTGCAGTGCCCGTTGTAGACGAAGTAAAGCTCTAACATCACTCCACCTCGACAGGGTAAAAGTTCCCAAAGGAACCCCTCAAAGCCTTTCCAACCTGTAAGGCTGCCGCCCTAGAAACAAACCGCATGGCTTTCTTCTCCTCAGAACACGAAATATCCAAGCCAGTCACACCGATAACAGCGGACATCAGAAACGGCTTATCCTCTCGTGTCCCATGCTTTAAAATAAACATCAGCCACCTCCGTTCTAAAAATAGTGCTTCCGCTTGTTTGTCAAGTCGTTGAAAACCATCAAATGGTCTTTATCCACCCCCTTCATCAGTCTGGACATAAAGGGTCTGCCATATCTTTTCTGAATATCAGCAGAAGTCAAATTGGTGGTAATGATTGTATTTGAACGCTTATTCAGGATATTGTAGAGGATAGTAAACGACCACTCACTATCCTTTTCCATGCCCAAATCATCCAAAACCAAGAACTTAGCACTGGCAATTTTATTGACCAGAAACTCTTCCTGACTAAAATCAGCTTTAATCTTCATCAACAAGTCCGTCACATTGATAAAAATCGCAATCTCTTTCGTGTACTCAGATAGAGCCTTAACCATCGCAAAGGCCAAATGGCTCTTACCAGTTCCAGCTTCTCCTTGTAGCACGATGTTGTTCCTAGCACCCTCAGACCACTCACGACAAATCCTCTTTGCAAAAGCTAGCTTTTCCGCTTCTTTTTCGGTTGGTGTTTCAAAATTGTCCAAAGTCGCATTTTTCAAAACTTCATCATAAAGAGAAAACTTCTCAAGATAGTATTTCCTCTCTCGCTCATTCTCAGCGTCGGCCAGTTCATTCACTCTTGCTTGATTCTCCTCATGGATCCGCTCAGATTCACACATGCGGCATACAACACTCTCAGTCCGCAATATCTTTATCAAAGGAATGTTATGCTTTTCGCAAAACTCATCTTGTTGTTCTGTATTCCTGTGATAAGATAAGGCAATCTCCTCAAACACATTGTCTACCATGACAGACGACCTCCACATTCATGCCAGCTAGCCATTTCAGACAAGCATGCAACCACTTGATGAATTGGTTGGTCTGCTAAAAGAGTTTTCTTCTCGTAGCTTAACGGATAATAGTCAATCTCGAATTGTTCAATTAGTTCTAGTATCCCCATTCGTCCTTGGCCTCCTGTTCTTCTTTCTTATTCTTATCCTTATTCTTTTTCTCTGATTGACGAACCTGTTCAACAGTGGTAACATTGTTCATCTGCCAATTTCTTAAAATCCCACCTATATATTTGATGTTCGGCTTTCCTGAGTTAATAGCAGTCTTCAGTGCTTCTTTCACCAAATCCACATCATTCTCATTTAGGAGATGGTTGATTTCTTCAATTTCAAATCCAGATAAGAGCCTACGAAATTCAGATTGAAAAAGTTCTAAGATATTTTCTTGACCACCACTACTATTAGTAGTAGTTATTCTTTTCTTATTCTTATCTTTATCTAATCTATTCTTATTCTTATCTTTATCTTCTTCTAGTGCGTTACCGTCCGTTACTGTAACGTTACCTGTAACGTTACCAAGAGCAAGATTTTTCTGTTTTTTACGGTATTTGGCTACACGGTTGCGTGTCTGTTCCTTTATTTTCTCCATTCCGTCAACGTTTTGATGTTTTTCCCAATTTGGCAAGCTAATAATACCATCGATAATCTCAATCATCCCAAACTGTTCAAAAACTCCAATAGCCATTCTTACTGTATTCAATGGTCTACGAAAAATAGTAGCTAACATTTCATCTGTATAGTGAACCTTATCAGTCATCATCAACAAACCATTACTGTTATGTTTTCCAGCAAGTGTCAAAATCTTGAACCATATCACTAAGATGGCATCAGGATCAGGCAAGGCATCAATCAGGCAAATCTTTTCATCGTCAAAAATATCGGTTGTGATTTTTATCCACTTAATTTCAGACATACCTAGCACCCCACTTCCTACGGTTAGCGCGATACTTCATTCGCATATCCTCATAGATGTACCTGCCTTCCAGCTCCATTTTTTCAATCTTTAGCAGCTTATTTTTAAGCTCCACATCACGATAGTCCTTAGCTAGTTTTTTATAGTCTGTTAGGTATTCTTTGACTAGTAATAGATTTTTATAATCGTTTTCCCATGTCGTAATAAAATGTCTTGAAGTTGATTCCCTTCCTTCCAGTTCTTTAACAATCATAATCAGGTTATCCAGCGATTCAATCAATTCTTCCATTTCCTGACCTCATCATGACAAAAGTCTGATTGCAGACTGTTTAGGTTCTGGCAAAGCTAACGGCTCAGGGCGCAATCCTACAGGCGGTTCGTTGTCGTAGGTGAAACCCTTGAACTCTCTACGAATATTCTTGCGAATTTCTTGCCATTTGTCCTCTCTACCACGTTCGTATGCATGATTACGCACTTGGATAATCATAGACGCAAATTCTTGCTCTTCTCGTCTTTCTTTTTCCTTACGCTCCTCTTGCAATTTGATATGACGATAAGCCCCTGCAAATCCAATCAGCAAAGCTCCAACACCCATAATCTGGTCTAAAATCGGTGGTTCAAACATTTTTTAATCTCCTAAATAACTTTTTCTTTCAGTGTTTCAAAAACTTCAAACTTCAAATTTGTCTGTTCTTTTATTTTCTTCAATACACTAAGCACTGTGTCATCTTCGTTAAACTGAATAATGGTATCACTTATAACTAGTTCGTAGATGTTAGACATAATTCTATTATCAGTCTCTGTTTGTTCATCGGATTCTAGTTCTGAATCGATTTCGTTCTCATAATTTTTGAGAGCGTTAGCGGATTCATTAAATCCATGAAGTAACAATGTTCTCTGTAAAATTTCATTCACATCAATGTATTTATCTAAGCTTTCTCTTTCTCTTGCTCGTTTTGTTTCTTCAGGAAACAGAATATGCATTCTATCAAATATTTTGCTAAGTATTTTTACATTCTTTTTGGTTGGTTTTGTCTGAGTATTTACAATACTAGCCATCGGATATCCTTTAAATCCAAGTTTTAAATCTAAATCACTGGCAGAAGACGAAACTTCTTTTCTAAGATTTTTTAAAATATCAATAAGCAAAGTTGCCCACATTATCGACATAAAATCATGACCAAATGAACCGTTGTAATCATTTGGTTTGTCAAGTGGATTAAATTTCTCGTTGGATAAATCTTGTACAATTTTTTTAAGATTTTCATCTTCGTGCTCATATCTTTCAAAGAAATTTCGCAAACCTGGTCTATTCTCTTTTTTCATCTTATGTTTGTATGCTTTTTTATTATTCATCTTCTCTCTCCTTATGCTCTTAATTTTCGTACTTCTTTCTCTAATTCCAAAATCTCATAAACATCATTAATATCGTACATAATATATTTCCCTTGCTTACGAAATCTCAATCCTTTACGTTCTAACTTCTTAATATAGCTATGAGTGAAGCCAAACTTCTCCATCAAAGCCTGTTGATTGATTGGCATGCGATCATTCTCTAACTGCTCCTTGACCTGCTTTTCAGCAAAAGCCAATAATTGATTTGTGAACAATTCAGCACTTTCGCCGTCTAATCGTAATTGTAACGTTATACCTTCCATTTTCTACATCCTCTCAACTATGCGGGCAAGCATTTTTGTGATATAATGGTTTAAATTGTTTTAGTATGCGCCTGATTGCCGTCAGGTGCTTTTTTGCGTTGTTGTCAAACTGTTTTACTTTCCAGCGCTCTGAGTTCTATCTCATGGCTGACTTGTCTAAATAGCTTCTCACACGCTATTTTAGCTTCTCTGTACGTTGTAGATTCACTGATGAAGTAATCAGCAAGTTCGATGATTTTGTCTTCCATTTAACCTCCTATATCGGTCTTGAGACTGATGTAATATCCTCCTAAATTGCTATAATACTCTTGACTAATATCTCTCCCGTTTTAGTCAAAAATTTAACAGAAAGGAGGTTCAAAAAATGAGTAAGCTTAGCCATAAGCCAAACCACGTTGTTAAGAAACTAACCTGGGAAAATCTCGATAATATTCTATTATCTAATTTTTCAGAGTCGACTACTGATAAACCTAGCGCAGTAATTCAGTTATCTGATTTTGAAATGTCTAAAACTGAAATTATCGAAGAAGCAACTGCTCAAGGTTATCAAGTTATCGATAATTCTGATGGTTACTTAAAGTTTCTATAACGAATTTTAAAGATGATATATTTGTACGATTTACATCAATATCTCTTTTTAACTTAGCAATCTGATGGTTACTTAAAGTTTCTATAACGAATTTTAAAGATGATATATTTGTACGATTTACATCAATATCTCTTTTTAACTTAGCGATCTGTCTATCAGATTGCTTTTTTCTTTTCCCACTATACGGATATCGTCTTGGTCTCATTTTCTTTCCCTCCCTACGCTTGACTAAATGCGTTCAGTTCCATGATTTTCATCTTGGTATTGGTGCTTGGCTCCCACGTCATCCAGTAAGCTAGAGCGGCATCCGCATGCTTCTTGGGTAGCAAGTCATAGCGACTAATGTTGAAGTGGTCTTTAAAGTCAATCTCAGCTTGTCTAAATACCGACTGAGCAAAAATCTTATCCGCATAAGCTGGGCTATCAATGCCACCCAGGCAAGCCACAACCCTAGCCTTACGCTTCTTCAGGAGCGACTGAGCATAGCTTGGATGAATCGGTTGCTCACTCTTGAGGTAGTCGATATCTTCCAACATGCTAGTCTGTTGCTCACGCAATTTCTTCTGTCCAGTAAAGAGAGCGATAAAAGCATCCTCGTCCAAATCCTCGCGAATAAATCCGCCCTGCTTACGAATAGCTGGCAAGACCTCTGATGTCACCCAGCGCTTGAACTCCTTAGCTTGAGGCAACTTGCTGGATAAGATAAGAGAGTAGAGACCAGATTCGTTGATGATAATAGTATTTTGTGTTCGTCCTAGATTATCGGTGAGTCCGTATTTCACGGAGTCATCTTCATCAACGTGCCGAGAAATTGCGTCCAGAGGTTTAGCATATCCTAAGATATCCGCTACATCCTTCCCGACAAACCAAGGCTCGTCATCAATTGTCAAAGTACGGACTTCCTGCCCGTGAAAATTAAAAATTTCGTTCATAAAGTTCCTTTCTAAATTTGGTATAATGAAAATAAAACTCGCCAGAGCTATTTAAGTAAAGTATTTTTAAACGACTGTTTGACAGATACTATATGAGGCGCTTCACGGTTATTTATATAATCAACCTGAATAAGTGTCTCTGGCACTTCATCTTTCTTTGTTTCCCAAATTATCTTGATACCTTGAAGACAAATATCTTCTGTTTGAAAATCAACCCCGTTCAAAATAACTCGTGGAATACTAGAGTCGCTATCTATCTTAATTTCTAAATTTTGAATTGGTAGTAAATTTTTTGATAGGTTGCTCATATCTCTTTCCTTCCTATTCTTCTCCCCTTTTTGCTATAATAAAAGCAGAAAGGGGGTGATGTAATGAATAATGAACAAAATCCATTCGATGTGATGGTTGACTTAGGGCAAGACAAGATTAAATTACTCATTGCGACATTATCTGATAATCACGAAAAAGTAGATGATGTCACTTTTCAAGTAATTGATACTGTCAATGTACTACTCGATCAACAAGCGGACATGCTTGACGAGCAATGGCGACGTGGCTCTAAGTAATTAAAGCAGATCCTTGAGAAATTCTTCAAGTTCCTTACGCTGAGACTCAGCAAGCTCTGCTCTTTCAATAGCTTGTTGAGTCATCAGTGTTTTAAGACTACTACTTAATTTTTTTCTATCGATGTAACTATTTTTAAATCCCTTATTTGCCATATCTTCCTCTCCTTTCTATTTTTCTCTCCTTTTTGCTATAATAAAAGCAGAAAGGAAGTGATCTAATGCCACAAATCACCAATGATAATGTCCAGATTTGGACACTCTATATCACAGTAATAATTGCAGTTATCGGTTTTGTTTTTAATACCATTTCACTCTGGCAAACAAAGAAAGCTACAGAGGATATGGCAAAGCCTTATATTAATGTTTATGTAGATGTCTATGCAGTTAAAAATCAACAACGTACCTTTGTTTTTAAAAACTTTGGCCAAACTCCAGCATATATAGATAATATTCAGATAGATGGCGAATTGGATCCATTGAATTCTGTACACCGCTTCAACTCACTTATCGGAAATATGATTGCCCCAGGACAAAAATTTACATCATCAATAGACCCAGATTATAAAGGTCGAATTACACTGACAATTACTTACTCCGATAGCAAGAAACACAAATATATAGACAAGTTTGTACTTGATGCTACATTGGCATCTGCAATGTTCTACACTGTAAACGAGAGCAATAAAAGCGATTCTCCAGCTACAGCTATCAGACAATCGACCATGGCTCTATTACGCGATCTACGATAGAACCATCTCCGAGCGATTTTACAGTTCAAACATCACGTAAGAATTCAATTTTTATCTCAACAGTTTCATCGTCAAGTGTATTGGCGATGATTTTATTTTTGCGTCAATCGCTTCGTTCAAGTCTTTACAAGTTAATTCATAAAATACATTTACATTTGCATTCATCTCTTCCCCTCCTATTAGTGAATTTTTTTGTTCTATTTTTTGTTAGCAATTCTATCCATTGTATCTAAAGTAAGTTTTTGTATCTCTTTTCGTGCTTGCAATTCATTGTCAAAAAAATTCTCAAGCATTTCGGTCAATCTATTCGAATATCCTCGCAATAGCATTACCGTCACCAAAAATGAAGTAATAGCTGATACAATGACCACATAAAGAAAAACTTCCATCTTCCCCTCCTACTCCAGCACCTTACTGCCGACTACCAATCGTTTAACGACAACGTCCATCTCCTTAAATTCGGCATTCTCTGCACAGTAGCGGACGCTCTCGCTGATGATGTGACAAATAGATACGCCGTATTCGTTCGCCAGCTCCGTAGCGATCTCCCAGGCATCTCTGTCAATCCGTGTTACTTTTTGCGCTGCGTTGTTCATAGTATTTCCTCCTACAACATATCTTCTACCCTACACCCTAGCGCCTTGGCAATGACCACCGCCTGCGACAGCGTCACTGCTTTCAAGTCGTTCTCGATCCGTGACAAGGTCGTGTAGTCTATCAAGGTTCGCTTGGCAAGCTCACGCAAGCCCAGCTTTTGAACCATTCTCAGCTCCCTCATTTTCGCTCCATACATTGACTTTTTCCTTTCTACTAATAGGTCTTTTCAAAACTGTTGGTACTTGTCAACAGTTTTGATAGAATTATTCTATCGATTTTGAAAAAAGTTTGACCTTTTTGATGTTTCCATTTTGGTGACTATCTTGGTAAAAAAATTTCTTGCAATGGTTTATTAAAAAAACTATGCAAGAAAAACATTTCATCTTGAGTAAAAGGACGTTGCCCCTTTTCTTTCTGACGATATGCCGTTTCGGATATCCCAAGTTTATCTGCCAAATTTTTTTGCGTCAATCCTTTGGATTTACGTAATTCATACAAAGAATTTGCAAACCATAATCACCTCCCTATCTGAAAATTAAATATAAAATTAGTACGATAATACCAGACCAGAACAATATACTCGGAATAAGTCCACCTCGAATTTCCAAGGAAGTTTTTGCATGATTGTCTTGATTCATCTTTTCGTAATCAAAGTTACCAAACAAGAATTTTTTCCAATCCATATTTTTCTCCTTTTTCTTGCAGGAGATACAGCCTATATGATACAATGACAGTACCCCTTTAAAGGGGAGGGGCTTTAGGTCAACCCCTTGTAAACTTCTACCACTCTATTGAGTAGTGAAGTTCGAATTTGAACCAGAGAATTTGGATTTTTAAGCCGAATTCTCTTTTTTAGGTCTTTGTTCCTGTCGCCTCATTGGCTGCACCTCCTTTTTTATTTGGTTGATTACCTCAACCATGATTTAATTATATCACCATTTTGGTGACAAGTCAACGCTTTTTTAATGAAAAAATAAAAAAAGTTGCGTTTTCGGTGACTTTTTTATATAATCTACATATAACATCACAGGAGTAAAAAATATGGACTTAAAAAAATACATAGGAAATCAGATAAAGCTATTCAGAAAATCAGCTGGTTTTACTCAAGATGAACTTGCTCAAAAGCTAAATACAACAAAACAAACCATTAGTAGATATGAAAAAGGGGAGCGTAAAGCTAATCAAGATATGCTATTTTCTCTATGCGATATTTTGGGTGTAAGTATTGATGACTTCTTTCCATCTATTAGTAAAGGAGACACCCCCACAGCGTCCCCAGATTCGCTCACACAGCAGATAACGGACAAGGTGGTACAATTAACCCCAGATAATAAAAAAATCGTCCTACGAACGTCTGAGGATCTTCTGAAAGAGCAGAAAAACGAAGAAGAAACGAAGATAAACGAAGTATCGGAAGTTATCAGCTTGTACCAAGTTGAGGTTGTATCTGAGACGGCAGCGGCTTCTGGATTTAACTATGGATTTGGCTACGACGATACAGACAGAGAGACTATAGAGGTTGACGAGCAACCACCACGTCACGATATTGCGACTAAGGTCAGCGGAGACTCCATGCAGCCTGACTACCAAGACGGAGACATTCTCTATTTAGTAGACAAAGGACTGACCACCTACAACGGAGACCTAGCAGTTATCGCATATGGAGACCGTTCTTACTTCAAAAAGATATACACCGAAAACGGACGCTTACGCCTAGTGTCGCTCAATGACAAGTACGAAGACATCATCCTAGACTTCCCACCAGCCGAAGACACACACATCAAGATTTATGCAGTTATCGGGGTGTATAGAGGGGAGTAAGGAAAAAATGAATTACAACGACTTAAATGATCAGCAGGTACAAGAATTAATTAACAAACTGAAGTACCCAAAAAACGAACTTTCTTTTAATGAAATCCATACTACAATCTCGTCTTTATTTGGTAAAATAGATATAGACGAAGCTATTATTGATGATGATGACATTCAATATATACTTCACATATACAGAGGAAGGATGAATCCTGAGCGCTACAGCATTCATATTAGATTTAAAAATTCCCATAATCATTTAGTTAGGGTAGACATTAATCCATCTAATAGACATGTGAATCCTGATGACTCAATTGTAGAGGGGAATCACATTCATATATACTCCAATCACTACGATAAAAAGGATAGAGTTGCTATCCCGCTTGAAGATTCTGACTTCCCTAATTTAACTCACATTGTGGACGTATTTTCTGAATTCATCAAATATACACATATCAAGACGGAGGCTGATGATGAATAACTCAAATACACTAAAAAATATATATTTTGATTGGTTATTAAAAGAGTATAAGTTCAATGATCTAGAGAAAAATATAGTAGAAATTAGAACACCGTTTTTAGATAATGATTTTGATCATATCATCCTATATGCTGAGTTTTTATCAGATGGTAGGGTCACACTCACAGATGACGGATGGACCATTAACAATTTAAAAAGTCACGGCGTTAGTTTCTCAAATCGTTCAACATACAAAAATAACTTACTAAATACAATCGTAAACAATTTAGGTACGAGAGCTGAAAATGGAGAGTTGTTTATCACAACCAGCCTCGAAAAATTCCCACTTGCAAAGCAACGGTTGCTCCAAACTATTATGCAGGTGAATGATATGATAGTCTTACGAGATACAACAATTAAAAATGTTTTCCATGACGAAATAGAAAACACCTTAGTACAGAGAGAGGTTCTTTTTACAAGAAGGCCGTCTTATTCAGGTAAAGAGGGGATAACTGTGCAATTTGACTTCGCAATTCCCACAATCAAAAAAGAAAGACTTGTAAGGACTATTTCAAACGGAAATGATCTCAACAGGGCTAAATTACTCGCAATGGATACACGTATTTTACAGAACCATAAAGATAACGTTGAATATATTGCTGTAGTCGACGATATACACCATAGATTTGATAAAGTGGCAGAAACCCAAGCGGTATTTAACGAAAATAGCAAAGATAAAATAATATTGTTATCTCATAAAGATATCTTAGAAAATTCTCTTTTATTATCAAATGTGATATAAAAAATCCCCGCACTCGGCAATAGTCCCCCATATCCAAGAAGTCTATTGTGCAAAATTGATATTTTTTGAAAATTATATTACAATACAGCTATCAGGAGTTTAGCTCCATAAAGTTTAGGTTTGGATTTTAGATCCATATCGTGATGGTAGCCGTATTTGATACGGCTACTTTTCTTTTCATATTCTAGTAAACATAATTCGTTAAAATAAGTTGACGTTTGACAGAAATTAAAAAAAGAAATACACTAAGAATGTAAAAAAGCCTTGTTCGTCAAGGATAAAATAAGGTGTACTTCTAAGAGGTACACCTTATTTTATTATCTGACGAGCTGCCAACTGTTTCCATTTTGGAAACAACTCAAAAAAATCCCCACACTCGCCATCGCCAAACTTTGAGTGTGAGGATTTAACTTTCCATCTAGCAAGCAATGGAAAGGATGATAAAAAAATACAACTATAGTTTATCATAAGTTCTACACCTTTTCAACTATGCGGGCAAGCAATCGAAAAGAAAGGACTTTTTATGATAAAAAAATACATTACAAAAAAAGGAGAGACTAGATATCTCTTTCAAACATATCTGGGCATAGACCCTGCTACTGGAAAAGAAAAACGTACAACACGCCGTGGTTTTAAAACCATAAAAGAGGCAAAGGCTGCCGAACGTGACCTCCTCTTAGACGTTGAAGAGAACGGTTTTTCAAATAATGAAGATTTCCAGAATCCTACTTTCGCTGAAGTTGCTGAGTTGTGGCTTGATAGCTATAAGAGCACTGTGAAACCAACAACCTATCAGAACGTTAAGAAAAAACTTGATGTTCTAATTGACTTGTATTTTACAGATATGAAAATCCAGCAGATCAGTGTAGCTTATTGTCAAAAGGTTGCTATCAAGTTAAGTAATCGCTATATCCTCTATGCCAATTACTACTCTGTCATCAGCCGTATTTTCAAGTATGCCTTCTTTCTTGATATTATTAAGTCAAATCCTTTAGACAAGATTATCAAGCCTAAAAATAGACCCTTAAAGGGCAAAGAAAACTACTATACAAAGCAGGAACTAACCAAGTTCCTTAAAGTTTGCAAAGTATATTGTAAGCCTGTAGAGTATACCTTTTATCACTTACTAGCTTTTACTGGTTTGAGATGTGGTGAGGCTCTTGGGCTCATGTGGTCAGATGTTGACTTTGAAAATAAACGATTAAGCATTTCTCGGACAGCTGTCATGATTGGCAAAGAACAAACTGTCCAGGATCCTAAAACCAAAAGGAGTAAGAGGGTTATCACCTTAGATGATGAAACTCTGAATGTTTTGAAACTCTGGAAACGACAGCAAATAAAAGAATATTTCCAGGCTGGTGTGCCTTACAAACGTGAATCGAATTATATCTTTACGAATAGTTTCGGAGGATGGATTTCTCCTTCAGCTGTTAAAGAGAGACTTAGAAGATTCTTTTGTGAACATAAAGATGTCAAAAAAATCACTCCTCACGGTTTCAGGCACACACACGCTTCTCTCCTCTTTGAAGCTGGTATTACAGCCAAAATTATTTCGGACAGATTAGGTCACAACAATGTTCAAACAACCCTTGATATGTATACCCACATCAATGATAATCAACGTTTTGAAGTCGTTGATCAGCTCATGGATTTCATTCGCTCCAGCTAAAAGTAGAGTCGTATTCAATCTCGTATTCACTTTTGGTTGACATGCTAGAAACCCACTGATTTCAAGGGACTAGGAAGCTGTGAGCAGTTTATACCATAAATCCGCTTTCATAGATAAAGAAAAGGTAAGAAAAATGAAACATTTAGAAATTGAATTGAAAACACTATTGAAAAAAGATGAGTATGATCGTCTAAAAGACCAGTTCACAGGTGTCACTCCTGTTCTTCAAAAAAATTACTACATCGACACACCTGATTTTGAGCTGCGAGAAAAGAAAGTTGCTATGCGCATTCGAACTTTTGAAGACTGGGCAGAATTGACACTCAAAGTCCCGCAGAGTGTTGGAAACATGGAATACAATCAAAAATTGCAACTAAAAGATGCTGAAAACTATCTGAGCAAGAAAGAATTTCCTCAAGGGATAGTATTGGATGAATTGGCGAAACATGGTATCCAAACTAGTGAATGGCAGGTTCTTGGTTGTCTAACAACACTTCGCTATGAAATGCAAACAGCTATTGGCCTCATGGCACTGGATGAAAGTCAGTACTTTGATATGACAGATTATGAATTAGAGCTTGAAGTGGAAAATCATGAGCAAGGCAAACAGGATTTCCAGCAATTTTTAGAGGAAAATCAGAGTTCCTATCAAAAAGCTCCTTCAAAATTGGTTCGATTTGTCAAAAGCATGAAAAATAGCTGAAATAATCTCCATTTTTTGGTAAAATAGAAAAGATAAAAATACACAGGTTCTAGTTCATATATGTAAGATAAATATCACTAGGATTTAAAAAGTTTACAGAGGACGGTCTATAATGTCAGATAGAAAAAACATGAAACTTTTCGCACTCAACTCTAACCAAGAGATTGCACAGAAAATTGCTGAAGCTGTTGGTGTCCCACTTGGAAAACTATCATCACGTCAATTTTCAGACGGAGAAATCCAAGTGAATATTGAAGAAAGTGTCCGTGGTTATGATGTTTACATCATCCAATCAACAAGTTTCCCTGTCAACAACCACCTAATGGAATTGTTAATCATGGTCGACGCTTGTGTGCGCGCAAGTGCCCACAGTATCAACGTTGTCCTTCCATATTTTGGCTATGCACGTCAAGACCGCATTGCTTGTCCTCGTGAGCCACTTACAGCAAAACTAGTTGCCAATATGCTGGTTAAGGCTGGGGTTGATCGTATCCTGACTCTTGATTTGCATGCTGTTCAGGTTCAAGGTTTCTTTGATATTCCAGTGGATAATCTTTTCACAGTTCCCCTATTTGCAAAACATTACTGCGATAAGGGACTACTCGGTTCAGATGTTGTTGTCGTTAGCCCTAAAAATTCAGGTGTGAAGCGTGCTCGTAGCTTGGCTGAGTATCTTGATGCTCCTATCGCCATTATCGACTACCCTCAAGACGATGCAACTCGCAACGAAGGATATATTATCGGTGATGTCGAAGGTAAAAAAGCTATTTTAATTGACGATATTCTGAATACAGGACGTACCTTCTCTGAAGCTGCTAAAATCGTTGAACGTGAAGGGGCTACAGAAATTTATGCTGTTTCTAGCCACGGTCTCTTCGTCGAAGGAGCTGCTGAACTTCTTGACAATACTAAGATTAAAGAAATTCTTGTGACTGATTCAGTAGCAACAAAAGAAAAAACTCCTAAAAACGTATGCTACATCACTGCTAGTGAGTTAATTGGTGATGCCATCGTCCGTATCCACGAAAGAAAACCAGTCAGCCCACTCTTTGCCTACAACAAAAAGAAATAAGGTGATTCTTTGATTTATTTGGACAATGCTGCGACAACTCCTATGTCAGCAGTTGCTATTTCAGCTATGACCAAGGTGATGCAAGAAACCTACGGCAACCCTTCTAGTATTCATGGTCATGGTCGTCAAGCTGGTAAACTCTTACGAGAAGCCCGTCAGGAACTAGCCCAGTTACTGGGGACAAAACCTCAACATATCTTTTTCACTTCTGGTGGGACTGAAGGCAACAATACTGCTATCATTGGCTACTGCCTTCGTCACCAAGAACAAGGAAAACATATCATCACAACTGCCATTGAACACCATGCTGTCCTTGAAACCATTGATTACTTGGTTCAACACTTTGGGTTTGAAGCAACCATTATTCAACCAGAAAATCAAGAAATCACAGCCCAGCAAATTCAAGAGGCCTTACGTGACGATACGATTTTGGTTTCTACCATGTTTGCCAATAATGAGACTGGAAACCTACTGCCCATTGCTGAAATTGGCCAAATACTCAAGCAACACCCAGCCGCCTATCATGTCGATGCAGTTCAGGCTATTGGTAAAATCCCTATACACCCAGAAGAATTGGGCATTGATTTTCTCACTGCTTCTGCCCACAAGTTCCATGGTCCTAAGGGAATCGGCTTTCTCTACGCATCTAGCATGGATTTTGATTCCTATCTACATGGCGGAGACCAAGAACAGAAAAAACGTGCAGGAACTGAAAATTTAGCTGCTATCGTAGGCATGATTGCAGCCCTAAAAGAGGACCTAGAACAGCAAGAAGAACATTTTCAACATGTACAAAATCTAGAAACTGCCTTTCTGGCAGAGCTAGAGGGTATTCAATATTACTTGAACAGAGGAGACCATCATCTCCCTTATGTCCTCAATATTGGATTTCCTGGCCAGAAAAACGACCTCTTACTCCTTCGTCTAGATTTAGCTGGAATTTCAATCTCTACTGGCTCAGCCTGTACGGCAGGCATTGTCCAATCCAGCCATGTTCTTGAAGCTATGTACGGAGCAAATTCAGAACGCTTGAAGGAATCCGTTCGTATCAGTTTGTCGCCACAAAATACCGTTGAAGACCTACAAACCCTCGCAAAAAACTTAAAAGAAATTATCGGAGGTTAGCCATATGGCATTTGAAAAAACCATTCAGTTAAAAAATTGTCGTTACGACTACACTCTTAGCCCTTCTGTTAAAAAATTCACCCTCAAAGATAACACCTTTTTTGAGACAAAAGTTGGTAACTATGAACTGACTCGCCTTTTGGAAAAAGTGCCAAACAGCGGTGAAGGATTCCAACTCAAAATCATCATTAACAAGGAACTTACAGGGGCTAAAATCAATATCACTGACAAGTTTGGCCTTCGTCTGGTTGATATTTTCAAATCAGAAGACCACCACATTCATCAGGAAAAATTCTATTTCCTCATGGATAGCTTGGTAGAACGTGGTGTCTTCACAAAATCGGAAAGATAGGTCCCATATGTTTGAACTGACCTATAAGGACAGCTATCATGTAGAGCGCACTCTCAAGTATGAGGATTACAAGGCTCTCATGCTGGCTCTATCAGGATGTGTGACTCTGCCAGATACACTTTATGTAACTTCTTTGACCTTTCAAGAGCAGGAAGTTTACCAAGGACTGGTCGGAGACCTCTACCGTTTTCTATCACATGCAGATTTTTTACATCAAAACTAAGATTTTTCTTAGTTTTTTCTTGTTTTTGTTGATTTTTTCACAATGTTTCTATAAAATAGAAGAATAGAAAGGTTGTGATTTTGTGAAAGATAAACAGTCTGCTATTCCAAAAGCTACAGCGAAAAGACTCTCTCTCTACTATCGAATTTTTAAGAGATTTCATGCAGAAAAGATTGAACGTGCCAACTCTAAGCAAATTGCAGAGGCTATCGGTATTGATTCAGCGACCGTACGTCGGGATTTTTCCTATTTTGGTGAACTAGGTCGTCGTGGTTTTGGCTATGATGTTAAAAAACTGATGACGTTTTTTGCCGATTTACTCAATGATAACTCTATTACCAATGTCATGCTGGTTGGTATTGGAAATATGGGCCATGCCCTTCTCCACTACCGCTTCCACGAGCGTAACAAGATGAAGATTATCATGGCCTTTGACCTGGATGACCATCCTGAAGTCGGTAGCCAAACTCCTGATGGGATTCCCATTTACGGAATTTCTCAAATCAAGGATAAAATCAAGGATGCTGATGTCAAAACTGCTATCCTGACCGTTCCCAGCGTCAAGTCACAAGAGGTTGCCAATCTCTTGGTGGATGCTGGCGTGAAAGGAATTCTCAGTTTTTCACCAGTCCATCTGCATTTACCAAAGGACGTGGTCGTTCAGTATGTCGATTTGACAAGTGAACTCCAAACCCTCCTCTATTTCATGAGAAAAGAGGATTAGAAAGCGAAAATCATTTTATGAAAAAACCAGTTATAGGGATTACAGGAAACGAAAAAACTCATCCAGATGATGACATCATGATGAGCTACGCAGCAAAAGGCTTTGTGGAAGGCGTTAAAGACGCTGGAGGGATTCCCATCATCCTACCGATTGGTGATCAAGAAATGGCCTGCCACTATATCAGTATGATTGACAAGCTCATCTTGACAGGTGGGCAAAATGTTGATCCAAAATTCTATGGTGAACCAAAAACCATTGATAGCGATGACTACCACCTTCAAAGAGATATATTCGAACTAGCCCTCATCAAGGAAGCTATCAAACAGAAAAAGCCTATTTTCTCCGTCTGTCGTGGGACTCAGCTTTTTAACGTTGCCATGGGCGGAACTCTGTACCAAGATATCGAAGATCATTGGCAGAATTGTTCTGCCGAGTACACAACTCAACGCTTGGTGACAGAACCTGATACTGTTCTCCGAGAAATCTATGGAGAAATCTCCCATATCAACTCCTTCCATCACCAGAGTATCAAGGATTTAGCACCAAATTTAAAGATTGCGGCTCATGATCCTAAAGATGGTATTATTGAAGCTGTCATGAGTACGGATGATGTTGCCTTTCTCGGTGTCCAATGGCACCCAGAATTTCTATTTGAAAATCGCCCCAAAGATAAAAACCTCTTTGACTATGTTGTTAATGAACTTTAGATTAAATCTGTCTTTTCACGGTAACTAAAGTAACTAGATTGTGAGACAATCAAATGGTCCAAGAGGACAATCCCCATCAGGTCGCAGGCTTCTTTAACAATTTTAGTGACATGATCATCATTTCGGCTAGGGGCTACCGCTCCCGAAGGGTGATTGTGGACCAAGATGAGTGAAGTCGCCATATGCTTGATAGCATAGTGAAGAATCTCTCGCGGCTCAGCGATACTACGAGTTGCAGAACCGATAAAAATGGTCTGTTGATGAATGATTTGATTTTGAGTATTGAGATAGAGCGCCACCAGGTGCTCTTGTTTTTTGTCCCCCAATTCCTGTTGCATCTTCTTGGCCAACTTTTGACTGCTGAGAATACTTTCCATCTCAAGAGTCTCGTGTTTGTGAATACGATGGCCCAGTTCAATCATAGCTTGTAATTCTATGGCCTTAACACGGCCGATACCAGACAGACTCTGCAATTCCTGCAGGGTCATTTTTTTCAAATCCGTTAGGCTTGAAAGATTGCTCAAGACTTTCTGGGCAATTTCAAAAACGCTAGCTTGACGTGTTCCTGTCCTGAGTAAAATAGCTAGCAACTCTTGATTACTGAGCGCTTCAACTCCTTCCTTGGCCAGTCTTTCTCTTGGTAATAGTGAATCTTCTTGGAATGAAATACTGTACATAAAAATCCTCCTCACTTTATTATTCGTGAGAAGGATGAAAAATTAGATTTTTTTCTCAATTGGGGCCACACTAGCCAAAAGTTTTTTCAAACCTACTTCTGGGAAATTGATTTTCAATTCCTGCCTAGCACCGCTACCTGAAACTTCCACAACAGTTCCCTCTCCCCACTTCTTGTGGAGGGCAATGTCACCAATGGACCAATTTGCCTCGCTAGAAGCTGATTTTGCTCCAGCTGTAAATTGACCAAATGGGAGACCGCTTGACTGGATAGATTTTGGGGCAGCACTGCGTTTACGGTCTTGAAGAGCCTGGGCAAGACTCATACCTTGACCGAAGGCAACCCCACCACTGCTATAAGATGCCTTAAAGCTTGTATTTGCTGGACGAGCCAGACCTTGATACTCAAGTAAGTCCGAGCTGATTTCGTTAATAAAACGAGTGGGACGGTTGTAGTTGGTACGACCAAAAAGCAGGCGCGAGTTGGCATTTGTTAGATAGAGGATTTTCTCTGCACGCGTGATACCTACATAGGCTAGACGGCGCTCTTCTTCTAATTCATCTGGATCTTCAGCCGCACGACTAAGTGGAAAGACATTTTCTTCCATCCCAATCAAAAAGACAACTGGAAACTCGAGACCTTTGGCAGCATGCAGGGTCATCAAGGTCACTTCTGATGTCTCCTGACTACCTGAATCTGTGTCCGCAATCAAGGCCAAGTCATTTAAGAAACGACTTAGTTTATCCAAACCAGTTTCTTCTTCTGGCCCATCAGAGGTGTCATCAAAGTTTTTCGTCACAGAAAGGAACTCTTCAATATTTTCAACCCGAGCCTTGCTTTCTAAAGTCGCTTGAGCATTTAGAATATCGACGTAACCTGTTTTTTCTAGGACGGCCTCAACCAACTCAGTAATGCTTAACTGGTCCAGTTGCTCCCGCAAATCCAGAATCATATTGGCAAAATCCCAGATAGATTGGGCTGCTTTCCCCTTGATACCAGACAACATGATATTAGCAGAAGAATCCAGCATAGACATGTTTTGCACATTCGCAAAGTCACGAATTTTCTCAACCGTTCCTGGCCCAATTCCTCGTTTCGGTTCGTTGATAATGCGCTCAAAACTGATATTGTCACTCAAATTGGCAATGAGGTTAAGGTAAGCGATAATATCGCGGATTTCCTTACGGCTGTAGAACTTGGTTCCACCAACCATGGTATAAGGAATATTGGACTTAAGCAAGGCTTCCTCAATAGTACGGGACTGCGCATTAGTCCGATAGAGAACTGCAAAATCCTTGTGAAGGAAGTTTTGACTCCGACCAAGTTCATCGATGGTTTTGGCTACAAATACAGCCTCATCTAGTTCATCATTGGCACGATAGTAAACGATTTGTTCCCCATCAGCATTTTGGGTCCAGAGATTCTTAGGACGGCGGTTTTTGTTGTTTTTAATGACCTCGTTGGCCGCTTGAAGAATAGTCTTCGTAGAGCGATAATTTTCTTCTAACAAAACAACCTTGGCTTGGGGATAATCTTTCTCGAAATCCAAAATATTCTGCATATCAGCACCACGCCAACCGTAGATGGACTGATCCGCATCCCCAACCACACAGATATTTTTAAAGCGTGAAGCCAAGAGTTTGACCAATTGATACTGAGCGTGGTTGGTATCTTGGTACTCATCAACATGGATGTACTGAAACTTCTGCTGATAGTAGGTCAAGACATCAGGATTTTGATCAAAGAGACGCAGGGTCAGCATAATCAAATCATCAAAGTCAACCGACTCCGACTGACGCAGTTCTTTCTGATAAGCTGTATAACACTGGGACACGATTTGCGTATACATATCGCCAGCTTGGGCAGCATAAGCTACATCATCAATCAGATCATTCTTAGCATTGGAAATGGTTCCCAAAATAGTTCGTTCATTCCATTTTTTAGGATCCAAGTTCAACTGCTTGAGAATGCGTTTCATGAGAGTTCGCTGCTCCCCTGGATCTACAATAGTAAAATTGCGATTGTAACCAATATGGTCCGCATCGCGACGCAGAATACGCACACACATGGAGTGAAAGGTCGCAATCAGACAGTCCTGAGTAGCTGGATTAAGGCTATAAGCACGCTCTTTCATCTCACGCGCAGCCTTGTTAGTGAAGGTAATAGCCAAGATATTCCAAGGATTGACCAGCTTTTCATCGATTAAATAAGCGATACGGTGGGTCAAAACTCGGGTCTTTCCAGAGCCAGCCCCCGCCATAATCAACAAGGGACCTTCTGTCGTTTGCACCGCCTCAGCCTGACGGTCATTCATTCCATTTAATAATGCGTTCATCTTCTCTTCCTTACTCTTGAAGTCAATATTTCTATTATATCAGAAATCAGGGAAAATAGAAACTTTACGGGGAGTAGCAAAATATAGCGGATTGAAACTAGAATACTACACTGTAGGTTTCTAAAACACTCGACTTTTTCACTTAATTTTTTCATGAACTAGCTCAATACATCAATATAAAAAAGGTAAATTTAAGATTGGCAATACGAACGTTAAACAGAATTCCATTTCTCTTTTTAAAACCAAAACAACGATATCGTAAAACCTCTACAGGAACAATAGATTGCGACACTAAAATATTCTCCCCTAGTTTTGCTTTACTAATAGTATATAGGAGGAGAGCCCTGAATCCTAGACCCTCTGTTATGATGTGGTTACAAACAGAGTTGGAAAAAATCTTAAAGTCAGAAAAACGCATGATATCAGCCCCTAACACTTGATACAATGCGTTTTATTATGAAAAGATCTACTGGATTTTTTATCAAAATAAACTTCCAGTAGTCTTTTCAATTTTTATTAATAAGTTCCTTCTTCACCTTGGCTAGTCAAGATAACAGGTCCATCTTTCGTAATGACAAATTGGTGTTCATACTGACATGACAATCCACCGTCAATGGTCTTATGCGCCCAATAGGTTTTCATATCTGTATCGATTTCCCAGTCACCTGTATTAATCATTGGTTCAATAGTCAAGACCATTCCTTCACGGAGACGAAGTCCACGACCAGCAATACCATAGTTAGGAACCATTGGTTCTTCGTGCATGGTTGGGCCAACACCATGACCAACCAAATCACGCACTACACCGTAACCACGACTTTCAGCGTATTCTTGAATGGCTGCACCAATATCACCAATACGGTTCCCAATAACAGCTTGCTCAATCCCCTTATACATTGCTTCTTTAGTTACATCCATCAAGTTTTTCACTTCTTCGGACGGTGTACCTACAGCATAAGCCCAACAAGAGTCTGCTAAACCACCAGAATAGCTCTGAGTGTATTTCTTCATTTGCTCAACATTGTTGAAGTTTAATTTTGAGACATTCAAATCAGACTTAGCAATTGGACCTCCCAAAACCATGTCAACCTTGAGCAAATCACCATCTTTCAAGATATAGTGACGAGGGAAAGCATGAGCTACTTCATCATTAAGAGAGCAACAGGTAGCATAAGGATAGTCCATCATGGCACCGTCAACTCCAATCTGAAGCGGAAGGAAATTTTCTTCCTTACAACGACGGCGAACGTATTCTTCAACTTCCCACATATCTACGCCAGGCTTAATCAAATCACGCAAGCCAATATGGATACTTGCTAAAAAATCATAAGCCTTATCCATAGCTTCGATTTCACGAGCTGATTTTAATGTTATCATTTTTTCTCCTAGTTTCTAATTAATTTTAACGGTTACATTTGCTTTTGAAACAATCTGATGACCATGATAAATATCGTAATCAATAATAGCTGACCGTCTAGTATGGTGGATAATGCGTGCTTGAATGCGCAGTGTATCATCTATCTGAACAGCCTGCAAAAAGTAGATGAGCATCTGCTCGATAATGAGATTGCGACCACTATTCACAACTAAATCTTGGGTCATGTGAGTCAGTATCTCCGCTAATACACCATTAGCCAAAACACCGTTTTTCTCAAGCATAAAGGGTTCCACTGTAATGACGACTTCATCATGGTGATAAGCGAGTTTTTGACCAATCTGCTCAGAAAAAGTTGGTAGAGCAGAAACTTGGGAACGACTCATCTTCTCCATGACATCTCGTCGTGTCACAACTCCAAGCAAGGTTTGATTATTCCGAACAACCGGTACCATTTCAAAGTCTTCAGCAATCATCCGTTGACTCACATTGGCAATATTTGTCGATAATCCAACTAAAAATAAACTACGAGACATGACCTTGTCAATTGTGGTACTTGGTGACTTATCACCAGCATCTCTCATGGTTACAATGCCAACAACAACCTGATGTTGATTGATAACAGGAAAACGACTGCTACGATTCTTGCGTACCAAGTACAAATAATCTTTAACGGTGTCTGTCTCTCTCAGAAAACCATACTCATGACTTGGACGATAAAGCTTCTCAACTGTCAAAATATCAGTCTTGATTTGGACATTTGACAAGGCTTTATTGATCATAGTCGCAACAGTGAAAGTGTCATGCTTGCTTCTTAGAACAGGAATCCCTTTTTGATTTGCCAGTTTAAGCACATCATCATGAACATGAAAACCACCTGTAACCAAAACGGCATTTTCATTTTCCAGCGCTAGTAATTGGATACGGGTCCGGTCTCCGACAATCAAGAGTCCCCCATCATGAAGGTAGGATAGGATGTTTTGTTCAGTCATGGCACCGATAGAGAACTTACTAAATTCTCTCTCTAAACCTTCTTTCCCAGCCAGAACCTCAGAAGAAGTCACCTCTGCAATTTCAGCAAACGCTAATCTCTCTATAGCAACTTTCTGGGATTTAACACGAATTGTTCCACTTCTAGGACGGGTCTCCACAATTCCACGGTTTTCAGCTTCTTTAATAGCCCGATAGGCTGTTCCATCACTAACTCCTAGATGATTGGAAATACTACGAACACTGACTCTTTTACCTACTGGTAATTCCTCCAAATAGCTTAGAATTTCCTGATGCTTACTCATTGAACTCTCCTTTTACATACCGAAATTCAAGATAATCCCGCATTTTTCTTGTGTAACGATCACTTCCTTTAAACTGACGAATCAATCGAAATCCAGACTTAAGGGCAACCCGTTGACTTGCTTCATTTTCGAGATGGGTAATAATAGATAATTGTTTTAAATCAAATTCTTCAAAAGAAAGCTGACAAATTTTTCTAACAACCTCTGTCATAAATCCTTGCGACCAAGCATCTTTTCTCAAAAAATAGCCAAGCTCAGCTTCTTTTTTGATTTCATCTAACTTCTCAAATTTAATAGAACCAATCATTTGTTGATTTTTCTGGTCACAAATTGCCCACACTCCCAAAGGGGACTTCATAAAGTAATTGGCAAGTGCATACTGACTTTCTTCCAGACTTGCCTGCGTTGGGAAAATAAATTGAAGATTTTCTGGATTTGAAGCTACCTCGTGGAAGTCCTGATTATCACTAAAAAAGAAAGGACGCAAATACAAGCGATCCGTTTCAAAAAAAGAAAACATTGCTAATTTGGTCCAAATATTCATAAACACCTCTACGGTTTAATACTCAACAAGTCTAATATCCGCTCCTAGATTACGTAATTTTTCGATAATATCAGAATAACCACGTAAGATAAACTCGACATTGATAATTTCAGTTTGTCCCTCGGCCATCAAACCAGCAATAACTAAAGCTGCACCTGCTCTCAGGTCAGTTGCTTTAACACTGGCTCCACGTAAACTACGTCCACCCGTGTACAAAATATGACCATTTGTTGTCGAAATGTTCG
The DNA here is from genome assembly GCF_948472335.1 of Streptococcus bouchesdurhonensis. The sequence continues at coordinate 42,566 of NZ_CAOKTW010000004.1, forward strand.
CATCCATCTTTACTAGTTCAAAAACATGATTTACACGTTTTTCGTAAATCGTATCGACAATTGTACCACGACCATTCGCTCTTAGTAAAAGTGGGGTAATCGGTTGTTGCAAATCAGTTGCAAAGCTTGGGTAAGGAGCCGTCTTAATATTGATTGCTTTCAAATTAGACTGTTCCTCGACAAAAATGCTGTCTTCAGATACAGTCATTCTCACTCCCATTTCTTCCAACTTAGCAATAAATCCTTCTAGGTGTTCGTAAAGAACATTATTGATACGAATTCCTTTACCAACTGCAGCAGCTAAGGAAATATATGTTCCAGCTTCAATGCGGTCTGGAATCACCTGATGACGTGTCCCATGTAATCTTTCGACACCATCAATAATGATGATATTGGTTCCTGCCCCACGGATATGGGCACCCATATTATTCAAGAGGGTAGCTACATCAATAATTTCAGGTTCACGGGCTGCATTTTCAATAATAGTACGACCATTTGCTTTAACCGCAGCAATCATCGTATTAATCGTTGCTCCTACACTAACCGTATCCATGTAAATACTTGTACCATGAAGTCCTGTATCTTTAGCAGATAACTTCATGTTATCTCCCTCGTAGCTAACAGTGGCACCCATAGCTTCAAAAGCCTTAAGGTGTAGGTCAATCGGACGAGGACCAAGGTCACATCCTCCAGGCAAGCCAACTGTGGCTTCACCAAAGCGACCTAAAAGACTTCCATAAAAATAATAAGATGCACGAAGACTATTGATTTTCCCATAAGGCATTGGAATATTTTGAACACCTCTTGGATCAATCTCCAAGACATCGTCATAACGCTTAACAGTAGCTCCCATCAATTCCATAATTTCGACAAGACTGGCTACATCCGAAATATCTGGAACGCAATCCAAAGTCACCACATCATCAGCCAAGATAATAGCCGGAATTAAGGCCACAACACTATTTTTAGCACCACTAATAGTGATTTCACCTTGTAGTGGTAATCCACCATTGATAACAATTTTTCTCATTCTAAGTTTTCAATACTCTCTCAAGATTTCTAATAAGGTCTTTAAAATAAATTATATCATAAATGCAACCTTTTTTCCATCCTTTTCAATTTTATTGGATAAATCAGAGTTGATGAGTTAGTCACTGATACTCAATGAAAACCAAAGAGCAGATTAGGAAGCTAGCCGCAGGCTGCTCAAAACACTGTTTTGAGGTTGTAGATAAGACTGACGAAGGCAGCTCAAAACACTGTTTTGAGGTTGCAGATAGAACTGACGAAGGCAGCTCAAAACACTGTTTTGAGGTTGCAGATAGAACTGACGAAGTCAGTAACATATATATACGGCAAGGCGACGCTGACGTGGTTTGAAGAGATTTTGAGTATAATCTTTCTCGAAGCGCTATTGCCCCTTTTTTGTCCCCTGAAACCAAGTAGGAGCTAAGACTAGCTCCCTTATCTAAGTATCGGAATACAGCTGTTCAACTAAATTTTAGCAAGAACTTCTCCACCTTCTCCCAGTTCACAGAAGCGTTTTATACATACCGTCCTATATTTCATGAACAAGACGTTTTCAGGCTAGCATCCTATCAGACAATCTATTTTAAAGATAACCGTGACTCAGGATCACTTCTATCTGTCGTTTTCTCTTTATAGTGATAGACCTCACGGGATAAGTCGTACATCTATCCTCGTTTATACAAGATATGAGGACGTTAAAAGGTTACAGTGAAAATAGGAAATCTTAGTACGAATTCAATTACTCTCGTGCTTTATGTACTACCTTTTTGGAATTTAGAGTTCTGAGCCCCCTTATCCACTATATACACCTTACTATCACGTTCCTGTTCGTAGAGCCACGATTTCGCTATCCCTTCCTCTGACGATTCTTATTTCCAGCGACAGACTTAAAACGGTCTATCCCCAGACCGTTTTAACCCGCTACCTCACGATAGTCAGGCTTGGGAATCGCTATTTGACTCGCCGAGAACTTTGACATCAGATATACTATAACAAAGTGAAATAAGAATCAAACAATTTAATTTTAAAATTCAAATCAATTGATAACAATATTTTAGAAGATATCCTGTGCTATTCCAGATTCAGTTTGCTATACATGCCCGTTGTACCACAAAATCCCGTGTCTGATGAGGCACGGGATTTTTTAGCTTCTTTACTGAGATGGATTGTCTTTTTTAGTTCGTGCCAATCTCAGAGCACGATTTGGATTGAGACGATTAAATAGTTCTTCCAATTTCTTTTCATTCCAAACATCTGCGGCGGAAACAAAATTGCCATCCGCATCTCGGAAAGATATCGGTTTATCTCCCATACTAGTCTCCTAGTCTACAAATTCAAATTCAAATTTACCAATGCGGACCAAATCCCCATCCTTAGCACCACGCGCACGAAGGGCTTCATCAACCCCCATACCACGTAATTGACGGGCAAATTTCATGACTGATTCGTCACGATCAAAGTTGGTCATATTAAAGAGTTTCATCAGTTTTTCCTAAAGTACCCATGTCGCATCGTCATCACGGCTAATTTCAAAGGCTTTCTCTTCCTCGTCAAATCCATAGTAAGCTTCTTCTTCCATATCGGACTCGTCGTAAAGCAAAAATTCTGGTGTCTTGTCTAACAATTCAGCTGTAGCATCCAAAAGCGTAGCCAGACCTTGCTTGGTCAAACCAGATATTGGGAAGATAGCTGGTAACTCTTCAAATTCATCGTAGTTTTCAGCCAATTTTTTCTTAAATTCTTTAAGATTTTCTTGACTCTCAGGCATGTCCATTTTGTTAGCTACAATAATCTGTGGACGCTCCATGAGACGAAGATTGTATGACTCTAACTCCTTGTTAATGGCAAGATAATCCTCATAAGGATCACGTCCTTCGCTAGCTGACATATCAATAATATGAAGGATGACACGGGTACGCTCAATGTGACGGAGGAACTGAGTTCCCAAACCAACACCTTGACTAGCCCCTTCAATCAAACCTGGCAAATCGGCTACTGCAAAGGATTCACCTGATTGGGTGCGAACCATACCTAGATTTGGCACAATGGTCGTAAAGTGGTAGGCACCAATTTTAGGTTTAGCCGATGTGATAACACTTAAAAGTGTTGATTTCCCTACAGATGGGAATCCTACTAAACCAACATCTGCCAAGATTTTTAGTTCCAATTGTAACTCACGTTCCTGACCTGGTTCCCCATTTTCAGAGATTTCAGGTGCAGGATTTTTTGGTGTTGCAAAGCGGATATTTCCACGACCACCACGACCTCCGTGGGCAACGATAAATTCTTGTCCATGTTCAATCAAATCTGTCAAGACCTTGCCAGTCTCTGCATCACGAACAGTCGTACCTTGTGGTACTCGAACTATAAGGTCCTCAGCACCACGTCCATGCATTCCTTTGGTCATTCCTTTTTCACCAGAATCAGCCTTGAAATGACGATTGTAGCGGAAATCCATGAGGGTACGTAGTCCTTCGTCTACAACGAAAACCACATTACCTCCACGTCCACCATCACCACCCCAAGGACCGCCATTAGGGACATATTTTTCACGGCGAAAGGCAACCATGCCATCACCACCATTACCAGCCTTGACCTTAATCTTGGCTGTATCTAAAAACATACTCATTTTTTCTTCTCACTTTAAAAAAGGGCTGGGAAATCCCAGTCACAAAATTTTCTTGAATCTTTTTATAGATTACTGAGGGCACCAATTGCAGTTGCAAAAATACCCAAAATACTTGCTACTAACATGATAAGCACGATAAGCAAGGTTAATTTCTCAAACATCGTTTTTTTACGTTTTCCATTATCTCCAAATGCCATTTTTATCTCCTTCGTTACATTCTATTTTCTATTATCTTAGCATGAATTCAGCTAGTTTTCAATAGTCAGTTGCTACTGGTGCAATAATCCATAAAATGATATAAGCTACAATTCCCGCTCCGTAACAGCAAGCAAGGACACCCCAAATGATTCGAACAATAGTTGGATCCATATCTAGATAATGGGCCACCCTTAAGACAAACACCAGCAATCTTTTTGTCACGACCACTTCTCATTAATCGTTTATTCATAGCTTGTCCTCTTTCTATTCTTCACGGTCTTTCCAATAATCTCTCATGCTAATCAGCTGTGTTTTTGATGCCTTTAGCATTCGTCTTGATCCTTTTACCTAAGTACAGCAACCACCTGTTGCGGAAGATACAAAACTGTCTTAAAGATTCGCTGACTGACCGTATCATCTTTAGCTAAATCTTTCTGGAAATTATTTGAAATAATGGCATCCAAATAAAATTCATGCACTCGTTTTCCAAAGTTCTCAGCTGAAATCTCGTATAATTTCGTTGATAAGGTATGCTCATTCATGTCTGGTGTTGCAATCAGGGCCTCCAGAATAGCTCCAGCCAAATCATGTTCACCGTAATACAAGGTACCAAACATTTTGTCATTGATGAGATTGTCCAGATAAGGATTTCCGTGAGCAATGACAGGCGTCCCACTAGCTAAGCTTTCCAAGTAGGTCAAACCTTGGGTCTCACTTGTCGATGCCGAGATGAAGAAATCCGCCGCCTTATAGTAGAGCGCTGTCTCGCTAGGAGCAATCATCCCTGTAAAGATGACTGAGTCTTGAATCTCTAGGTTCTGAGCTTGCTCTTTGAGGTCATCCAGATAAGGGCCATCCCCAGCAACTACCAGTTTAACCTTGTCTTCTTCTTTCAGAACTTCTGCAAAGGCTACTAGTACTGCTTGAATATTTTTTTCATAGGAAATTCTGGAAAGACTCAGCAACATCTGGTCATCATCTTGAATCCCTAATTTACTACGTAGTTCTTTCAAATTTTCCTGCTTGATTTCCGGACGCTCAAACTTGGCTAATTCAATCCCAGTTGGAATGACACGTTTTTCAACCTTAACCTTATAGTCAGATAGCAAATCATGGACAATCTCACTCGGGCAAATCACCCCATCCACATCATGCAAAAAACCTCTAACCAGATACTTGACCATGCTAGGACGAATCAACATCCCCTTGGCAATATAATGCACATAGTCTTCGTACTGGGTGTGATAGGTATGGATGACTGGAATCTTCAATTCACGCGCAATCCAAATCCCCAACAAGCCAAGAGAAAATTCTGTCTGAGTATGGATGATATCCAGCTGATACTGTTTAGCAATTTCCAGTGCTTTGCTGAATCCTCGATAGGCAAAGCGGCGATCCTTAAAAGCAAAGAAAGGAACACTTGGAATGCGGATAATTTGCCAATCTTCATAACGATTGACATCCTTATCTGTTGTCGTAAAGATAAAAACAGCATGTCCCTGCTTTTCAAGTTCGGTTTTCAAGGTTCGAATACTGGTCGCAACACCTGAAACCTGAGGAAAATAGGTATCTGTAAATAAACCAATTCGCATAGATTACCTCACTTTTTACTTTCTCCCTAAAGCGGCTTGTTTTTCATAAAAGTCCAACCAGATTTGCAACAGATGCTCTTCAGAATACTCTCTAGAAATATTCTTAGCCTTTTCTTTGAGGTCTTTTAAGGCAGCAGGATTTGCTTGATATTCCAGAATAGCCACTTTCATCTCTTCTCTATCTGCTGTCGCCCGATAATTTCCCTCCAAAATCACCTTATAAAGATCCAAATCACGCAACATAATAGGAGCTTCACAACTGGCAGCCTCTAAAATCGTCATCGGAAAGAGCTCATTATAACTAGGTAACAAGAAAAGATTCGCTAGGGCATACAATTCGCGCATCCGCTCTGGCGACACGATACCTGGAAAAATCAAATTTTTAGGGGGATTTTCCATCATTTTCTTATAGCGTTCATAACCATCTGTCATACCACCAAAAGAGAAACCACCAGCCCAGATAAAGGTAATCTGAGGCAATTCCTCAGCCAGACGGATAAAATCATCAATCCCTTTGCGTTTCTGAACTTGACCAGCACCTACTACGATAAACTGATTTTCACTAAGACCTAGCTCTGTTCGCAGTCTCACTATCTCTTCTTGTGGTAGAGGATGCCATTTTTCCTTGTTGACAAAGTTAGGGATATATGTCACTTTTTCACGTGGAATACCAGCTGCCACCAAATCCTCGATAAACATCGGATTAACAACAACCAAGTGCTCCATCCTATTGTAAAAAGAAAATACATAGCGTTTCACAATTCCCTTTAAGAAAAATGGAATTTTTAAACTTCCCTCAAGTGTATCAGGTAAGAAATGCACATAGCCAATTTTTCTTCCTGAGCGTTTCTTTTGAAATGTTGATAAATAATAGGGGAAATCAATCGTATGAAAGTGAGTCACATCTGCCTTGATTGGAAGATTTTCTGTAACAATCAATTGGTCCTTGGCATCACGGTGAAGAAGACGAACTAATTCACGGTAAGCACCTGAAACTCCTTGTCCTGCTACTTTCTCACTTGAACTCAACATATTGATGCGTAATTTCTTTTTTTCCATAACTACTATTATATCATTTTCTTTGAATAAAATCAGCAAAAGAAAGAAGAGACTAGAGGAAAAGAGGGGGAAATTTCCTCGCTCTTCCAATAATCTCTTACATGCTTTTATCTGTTTACTTAATGCCTAGGGCAATGCGTGCATAGCGACTCATTTTTTCAACAGTCCAGGCTGGATACCAGACTAATTTAACCTCAGTATCCGTTACTTCTGGAACCTCGGTCATGGCATCATAAATCTGGTCCGTCAAAAGGTCTGCTAGGGGACAACCCATAGTTGTCAACGTCATATCAATCTCTGTTTGCCCTGTGTCGCCGTCAAAACGAATCTCATAAATCAAACCAAGATTGACAATATCGATTCCCAACTCAGGGTCAATAACTTCTTCCAAGGCTGATAAAATTCGTGTTTTGATATTTTCAATTTGCTCTTCTGTATAAGCCATATTTTCCTCACTCTTAGTCTTCAATAAAATCACGAAGCGGTTTGCTACGACTTGGTTGGCGTAGTTTTCTCAAAGCCTTGGCTTCAATCTGACGGATACGCTCACGAGTCACGTTAAAGACTTTACCCACATCTTCAAGGGTACGCATTTTTCCATCATCTAGTCCAAAACGTAGACGCAGAACATTTTCTTCACGGTCTGTAAGAGTATCCAAGACCTCATCCAACTGCTCACGCAAGACGATACGAGTTGTATAGTCCACTGGATTTTCAATCACTTCATCTTCGATAAAGTCTCCAAGGTGGCTATCATCCTCTTCACCGATTGGTGTTTCAAGAGATACTGGTTCTTGAGCAATCTTCAAGATTTCACGAACCTTATCAGGAGTCATATCCATACGTTCAGCGATTTGCTCAGGTGTTGGATCTTGACCTAATTCTTGAAGGAGATTCCGCTGTTCACGAACCAATTTATTGATGGTTTCAACCATGTGAACTGGGATACGGATGGTACGAGCTTGGTCCGCAATAGCACGAGTGATAGCCTGACGAATCCACCAAGTTGCGTAAGTTGAGAACTTGAATCCTTTAGAATAATCAAACTTGTCAACCGCCTTCATCAAACCCATATTTCCTTCTTGAATCAAGTCAAGGAACTGCATACCACGACCGACATAGCGTTTGGCAATAGAAACAACCAAACGAAGGTTGGCTTCCGCAAGGCGTTGTTTAGCTTCGATGTCACCCGCTTCAACAGCCAGTGCTAACTCTTTTTCCTCTTCATTGGTCAAGAGAGGAACGACCCCGATTTCTTTCAAATACATACGGACAGGGTCATTAACCTTAGCAGAAGTTGACCCAATCAAGTCCTCATCGCTGAGTTCTGGTTCTTCTTCATTGCTAAGAACACGCGCACTTGGATTTCCTTCATTATCTGTGATAGAAATTCCTGCATCTTGAATCCGTTGCAAGAGATCTTCAATCCCATCAGCGTCCAAGGTAAAAGGAACGACAAGACTAGCATTGATTTCATCATCTGTTGCTGTCCCTTTTTGCTTATGATTACGGATAAATTCTGCTACTTGTACGTCAAATGTTGTTACTTCTTTTTGTTTTGTTGCCATTATTACTCCATTCTTCTCTTTTGTGAAATTAAACGTTCCAATTCTTCTAAGGCTGTGTCGGTATCTCCTACATGGCTAGCTTCCTGCACCTTCTTTTTGATTCTCATATTATCCTGATTCAAGAGAGCCTTGTTTCGAGTCATTTCTACTTCACTAAGTTCCTGAGGTGACATCTCAGATGGTAAATCCTGAGCTAAGACTTGGTACCAAGCTCTTTCAACTTCCTCTGTCTGTTCTGCTAGAACTTCTGGAGGAAGATTGCCATACTGTCCAAGCAAGTCATATAAGACCTGAAATCCAGGTGTATCAAATGCAAAATCTTCTCGCAAGCGGTAATCGTTCAAAACAAGAGGGGATTCCATCATTCGATAAAGTAGATGGGCTTCTGCCCTCATAATAGCGGATAACTGCTTGGTGACAGGCATGGTGATTGGCGTCGGTCTGGAAATTCCTTCCATGCGATTCTGCCTTTGCGCCTGACGACTCTCATTAACAATCTGCTCAATCTGAGCATAATCAAAGGATGCCAGACTGTCAGCTAAAATATGAATGTAGCTATTTTGAGCAGTGATAGACTTTTCTTGAACAATCAAGGGAGCTATTTTTTCAATAAACTCAATCTGAGCCTGTAGATTTTCACTATTTTCAGGCTTGTACTGGTGAATGTAGAACTCAATCGGACTAATACGAGTTTTCGTTAATAGATAGGCCAATTCTTCTGGACCATTTTTTTGTAGATACTCATCCGGATCCAAGTTATCAGGCATGCTGACGATTTGCACAGGTATATCACCAATTTCGTCCAGCGCTTTCAATGTCGCAGCTTGCCCAGCCTTATCGCCATCGTATACCAGAACTAACTTCTTGGTTAACCTTTTCAGATGCTCAACATGCTCACGACTCAAGGCTGTTCCCATAGATGCGACAGCATTTTCGATTCCAGCCCGATAGGCTGCAATGACATCCATGAACCCTTCCATGAGGTAAATCTCACTGGCTTTTCCAGAAGATTTTTTTGCCCTATCCATATGATATAATTCGTAACTTTTGTTAAAAATTGCAGTCGATCGGCTATTTTTATACTTAGAAGTTTGTGAATCCGTTTTCTGCCAGATACGACCTGAAAAGGCAATGACCTTTCCTGGTCATTTGTCAGGGGAAACATAATCCGATTGTGAAAGGTGTCTACAAATTGATTTGCATCCGATAGGTAAAATAGCCCTGAATCTAGAAAATCCTCATCACGATACTGACCAGACAAACGTTGATAGAGATAGTTGCGTTCTGGAGGTGCTAAACCAATCCGAAAATGTTTGAGCACTTCATCTGTCAAACCTCGCTGATAGAGGTAATTTCTGGCTTCCTCCCCCATGGTCGTGGTCATGAGAATAGCATGATAAAATTTGGCTGCATCTTCGTGCATATCATAAAGAGCTTGGTAGGGTGTGACTGGATTCTGTTCACTATAAAGCGGTTTTTCAACCTCAATTCCAACACGCTGACCTAAGATTTGGACAGCCTCTATAAAGGGAACCCCTTGGTACTCCTCTATGAACTTAAAGACATCACCAGATCGGCCACAACCAAAACAGTGGTAAAACTGCTTATCCTCTACAACGTTGAAAGAAGGTGTTTTTTCACCATGAAAAGGACAGAGCCCTAGATAGTTCCGTCCTGCCTTTTGTAAAGAAATCACATCTCCTATGACTTCCACAATATTGGCATTGTTTTTGATTTCTTCAATGACTTGTTTGTCAACCATACACAATACCTCCATGTTATCATAGTTTACTTTATATAGTATACTTTATTTCAGAAAAAAAGTAAACCATTTCACTCATTTTCCCTACTTTATTCAAAGAGTTGATAATAATCAGAGATTTTCATTTTTGCTTTTTCTTCTTGATTCAAATCTTGGATAATCCGTCCTTCTTTCATGACAATCAAGCGATTGCCATACTTAAGAGCATCTTCCATATGATGAGTAATCATAAGCGCTGTCAGCTGATTTTTCTTGACAAATTCATCTGTCAATTCCATAAGGGAAACACTGGTCTTTGGATCAAGAGCTGCAGTATGCTCGTCTAACAAGAGTAATTCAGGACGCTTCAAGGTTGCCATCAAGAGACTCAAGGCTTGTCTTTGACCACCTGATAAAAACTCAATCGGTGTATTCAAATGCTTCTCAAGACCATTTCCTACTTTTTCAATTGTAGCCTGAAACTCATCCTTATAGCTAGCCAGACGTCTTGGTAACAATCCACGCTTTTCACCACGAAACTTGGCAATCAAGAGATTCTCTGCCACTGTCATACGAGGAGCTGTTCCCATCTTTGGATCTTGGAAGACTCGAGACAGATACTTAGCGCGCTTCTCTGGTGAAAACTTGGTAACATCCTCACCTAAAATACGGATGGTTCCACTGGTTAAGGACAAGGTTCCTGCAATGGTGTTAAAAAGGGTTGATTTCCCAGCACCATTTCCGCCCAAAATCGTGATAAAGTCCCGTTCAAAAATTTCTAAGGAAACATCATTTAAAATAATCTTTTCTTCATCAAAGCCATTTTTAACGATTTTGGTTGCATTTTTTAATTCTACAATTGCTGTCATTTGCTTAACTTGGCTCCTTTCAAGATGGTTTGCTTAAATGTTGGAATCATGAGGCAGACTGCTAAAATCACGGCGCTGTACAAACGAAGGTAACTTGTATTAAAGCCAAGCGCAATAACCGCCCACACTAAGAATTGATAAGCGATAGAACCTACAACGATGGTAACCAGACGTTCTGCCAAACTCAAACTCTTGAAAATAACTTCTCCAATAATCAAACTTGCAAGCCCCACAACGATAACCCCGATTCCTCGAGATACATCAGCATACCCTTCTTGCTGGGCAATGAGAGCGCCTGCAAGGGCAATCACACCATTTGATAAGACCAAGCCCATGAGCTCCATGCGTCCAGTATGAATCCCGAAACTTCTAGCCATATCAGGATTGTCACCTGTAGCAATATAGGCTTGTCCGAGTTTGGTATCCAAGAAAAAGAGCATGAGAGCAATAACAAAACTGACAAAGATAAGACCTGTCAAGAGTTGGTTCAAATCTGAATCAAAAGGCAAAACATCCTGGATTTGCTTGGTTCCAAGTAAGCCTAAATTGGCACGTCCCATAATCAAGAGCATGATAGAGTGACAGGAAGTCATCACCAAAATCCCTGAGAGCAAAGTTGGGATCTTCCCTTTTGTATAAAGAAGTCCTGCTGCCATACCAGCCAAACAACCTGCTCCTACAGCAAGCAGTGTCGCTAAAAAAGGGTTCACGCCTTTGGTTATCAGAGTGACAGCAACAGCTCCCCCAAGAGGGAAGGAACCTTCTGTTGTCATATCTGGAAAGTTCAAAATCCTAAATGTCATAAAGATTCCCAGACCTAGAATAGCCCAGACAAATCCTTGAGAAATAATGGAAACAATCATATTTTATTTAATCCTTTCTATATTCATCTTTTTAAAAAATGGGAAGAGTCTCCTCCTCCCTACCTTATTTATTCGATGACTTGTCCTGCTTCTTTGAGAACAGACTCAGGAATCGTAATACCTAGTTCTTGAGCTATTTTTTTATTGATCACTGACTTACCAGTTGAAAAGACATTGACTGGGGTATCAGCTGGTTTTGCACCTTTCAGAACTTGCGCAATCATTTTTCCAGTTGCCACACCAAGGTCATGTTGGTCAACTACAACGGATGCCAAACCACCTACTTCTACCATAGCTGCCGCACTTGGATAAATTGGTTTCTTAGAACTTTGATTGCTAGAGACAACCGTTGGAAATCCTGATGCAATGGTGTTATCAATTGGAACCCAAATAGCATCTACCTTGCTAGTCATAACAGTGACAGTTGAGGCAATTTCATTTGTTGAAGGAACTGCAAATGTTTCCACTGTCAGACCTGCTTTTTCAGCATAAGCCTTAAATTCTTCGACCTGTGTTTTTGAATTGTCTTCGCTACTTGAGTAAAGAGCTCCGATTGTTTTCACATTCGGTGTCAGGGTCTTGATGAGTTCAACTTGTTGTTGAGCTGGATTGTGGTCAGATACCCCTGTAACGTTGCCACCTGGTCTTTTCAAATCTTTAACCAAGTTAGCACCAATTGGGTCTGTAATAGCAGCCATGATAACCTAGAGTAGGTCTTTTGTGGCACTAGCCAAACCTTGAGCAGCTGGTGTTGCGATACCAACCACAAGATCATTCCCATTTGCAACCAATTGTTTACTCATTGTCGCAACCTTACTTTGGTCACCTTCTGAGTTCATAAAATCGATTTTAACTTGATCATCTTTATATCCTTCTTCTGCAAGTCCGTCTTGAATCCCTTTATAAATCAAATCAAGGGATGGATGGCTCACAAATTGAAGCACACCAATCTTGGCTATTTTCTTCTCATCCTTATTATTCTGAGCTTCTGATTTATTCATTGAAGAGTAAATCAAGCTTCCTGCTACTAAGACTGCTAATGCAGCGATAATTCCAATTAAACGTTTATTTTTCATTCTATTTCTCCTTTTTAATTCCTTTAAAAACTTCACTTATCTAATACTATTCGAAAATCTCTTCAAACCACGTCAGCTTCACCTTGCCGTAGCTATGGTTACTGACTTCGTCAGTTCTATCCACAACCTCAAAGCAGTGCTTTGAGCAACCTGCGGCTAGCTTCCTAGTTTGTACTTTGATTTTCATTGAGTATAAACAAGTGACGCCATCGTTTTCTTTCCATACTAACCTCCATCAAAAAAGTCCTCACACAAAAACTTGTGTGAGGACGTCGATGCGCGGTACCACCTCAATTATAGGGAATTTCCCTATCGCTCTGTCTCGCAATAACGAGATGCACTGTAAGGTGTGCTCACCGAATTTTTATGATTTCAAATTCTAAATAGCATTCAGCCCAATTTTCATCATCGCCACTTATCTGTTTTCAGCTACCACAGACTCTCTAAAAAGTTTGTACGATTACTTTTCTGAATGGTTAAATTATATCATTTTTAAACTACTTGTCAATAGTCTATTAGAATTTTTTTGATATTCACTCTTGAAAATTATCAACCTGAATTACGCAATCCTGTCGCAATTCCGTTGATGGTGATATGAATCAATCGTTCTTGATCACTTGACAATTCTCCACGACGTTGGCGTTTAATCAACTCTAACTGAATATAGTTGAGAATATTAAAGTAAGGCATACGGTAATCCAGACTAGCTTTTAGATATGGATTGTCAGCTAAGAGTTCGTCATGTCCTTCAATAGCCAAGATAACGTTCTTAGTAACTTGCCATTCATTTAAAATAGTCTCATAGATGGCCTTAACTTGCTCGTCTTCACAAAGTTTAGCATATTCAAAAGCAATATTCATATTTGATTTTGACAAGACCATATCAACATTTGAAAGAAGCGATTGGAAGAAAGGCCAATTTTGGTACATATCTCGTAAGATAGCAATATTCTCTGGATTTTTATCGATAAATTCCTTGAAGCTTGAACCAACCCCGTACCATCCAGGGAACATAACACGACTCTGTGACCATGAGAATACCCAAGGGATGGCACGCAAACCACCGATTTCAGTAATCGTCTTACGAGCGGCTGGACGAGAACCAATATTAAAACTTGAAATAGCCTTGATTGGACTTGACTCGAAGAAATAATCATAGAAATGCTCATTACCAAAGACCAAATCACGGTAGATATCGTAACTACGATCCACTACTTGATCCATAATGGCTTCATAACGATTTGAGGTATTGGTATCGCTCTTTTTCTGAGTAATCATACGATTAATAGCTGCCGATACTAGCATTTCAAGGTTATAGTAAGCGGCGTCTTTGTTACCGTATTTATTCCCAATTACTTCACCCTGCTCCGTCAAGCGGATACGATCCTTGATAGACTTGCGGTTGAGATGTAATGGCTTCATAGGTTGGCCCACCACCACGACCGACAGTACCACCACGACCATGGAAGAAGGTAACCTTAACGCCAAATTCATCTCCAATAGCAGTCAATTGTTGTTGAGCCTTGTAGAGAGTCCAACATGATGACAAGTAACCACCATCTTTATTACTGTCAGAGTAGCCAAGCATGATTTCTTGGTAGTTATTTCGTGAGGCAATCCATTTTTTGGCAAGGCTAAGAGAAAGATATTTTCTCATTGTTTCCTCTGAATGATCCAAGTCTTCAATTGTTTCAAAAAGGGGAACAATCTGAACACGCGCCCTTTCCGTATCCACCAGTCCTACTTCTTTTAATAGAATAGCTAATTCTAGCATATCAGAAAGGCTGGTAGCATGTGAAATGATGGTCTGACGGATGACATCATCGCCCAACTTATCTTTCAAAACACGAGCCGTCTTAAAAATAGCTAGTTCTTTTGCTAATAATTCTGATTTTTCTGCGAGTCGCAGAAAGAATTCTGCATCTTCTTCTAATTCTTTCAAGAGAAGGTCACACTTTTCTTCTTCACTCAACTCACTATAGCGAGAATGAATTCCTGCTGATTTCAAGAGTTCTGCCACACAGGCTTCATAGACGCTAGAGTCTTGTCGCATATCAATTGATGCTAGGTAAAAACCAAATATCTCTACTGCCTGCAATAATTCCACAAAATCACCTGAAATCAAGGACTCGCCCTTATTTTCTAGTAGAGAATCTCGAATGGCAATCAAATCCTTGTAGAAATCATTGGCGGTTTCATAGCGAGTCCCAACTTCCTTATCCTCAATCAGATAGGTTTTTGTTGCTTGGATTTTTGATTGAATATCAAACAAGGCACGACGGTAAAGCTCTTTTTCGCGGTAAATCGAGTTATCCTTGGATTGACGAGCCATTTCTCTGACTTGCTTGCTGACGTTGACAATGCTAGTTGAAAGAGAAAATTCACGATAAAGTTGGTAAATCTTTTCATCATAATAGTTCATGATGACTTCACACTGAGTAAGTGCAGACTGTTTCAAGGTCTCTGCTGTAACAAAGGGATTACCATCACGGTCTCCACCAATCCACATTCCCATGGTGATCGGTTTAGCCTGTTTTAAATTCAATCCATGCGCTTGCGCTAAGCGCTTATACTCCGTCGTCAAATGAGGTACAGCTTTCAAAAAGGAGCTGTTGTAATATTCCATAGCATTCGTGATTTCGTTAGTCACTTTTAATTTTTTCTCACGAATCATGTCTGTCTGCATGATAATTTCGATATAACGACGCAAATCATTGTGCCATTTTTCTTTATTGATCAACCCCAACTTAACATCACGGTATTTACGCAAAAGACTATGAATATGATTTGTTAAATCCAACATACTTTTGCGTTGCACTTGTGTTGGATGAGCTGTCAAAACAGGGACAACATTCAAGTGTTCAAGAATTTCAACGGCATTTTCTTTTTCAGCAACCATTTTGATCGTTGTTGATAATTTACCTAAATAGTCCTGATCAATATTATTTTGATGATTGATTTCATAAGCTAAATCCACATCCTCTGAAATATTAATCAAAAGAGGCAAGATAGAGAAATAGCGTGAAATATAGACCATTTCATCATTTGATAAGCTAGTCACTAGACGGTTTAGACCTTGATAATCTTCCTGCGTTGATAATTCTTTCAACTGCATGATTTTTTCAAAGGTCTCTGGGGCAAGCATATTTTTAGTAATATCTTCCAGCAATTCTGTTAGAATCAATACTTCTTCTTGCACAACACTTTTATTACTATAATTTTCTAATTTTTGAAGAGACATAGACTATCCTTTCTTTATTCTACTTCACAGAAGGTTCATTGGTTGATTTTCCAATTCTCGGTACAACTTAGCGCGTTTTTCACTGGCATCAATATTTAAGACAAAGGCCACTGCCACTGATAAGACTAGAAGACTATTTCCACCCTGGGATAAGAAGGGAAAGGTTACTCCTGTAGATGGAATCAAGCCCGAAATCCCTCCGATATTGACAAATACCTGAACCAACATCATCCCTCCGACACCGAGTGCAACCATGGCATTGAAAGGATTCTCCGCTCGGATACCGACCAAGATAATCCGCAAAATCATGAAAAACAAGAGAGCTAAAATAAGACTGGCACCAACAAAGCCAAATTCTTCAATCACGATAGAAAAGACAAAGTCTGTATGAGCCTCTGGTAAATAACCTCGTTTTTCAATCGAGTTCCCAAGACCTAGACCAAACCAACCACCATTGACCATGGCAAAATAAGAATTAGATAACTGGTGACCCGCATCCGCACGATCGGCAAAAGGATTAAAAAAGGCACTAAAGCGCTTGGCTACATAGCCAAATACTGGAATTCTTGAAAAGGTCTCAACACCGATTAGGCTGATAGTGGTCAAGAAAAAGACAGAAGCGGCAGATACGAGCGCCAGAATGGTTGAAAACCAGCGATAAGCGATTCCACTAACTGTATACATAATCAAGGAAACCAAGACTAAAATAGTCGCATTCCCTAAATCAGGGAAAATTCCCAAACTTCCAATCAGAACTAGGAGAACGAATCGCCAATCATTAAAAGCACGAGGAAGCCATTGATTTTGAGTCAAAACTTGAAAATCATAAATAGCTATTTCTTCTTGCTGTTTGGAGAATCGGTGAGCCAAATACCAAATAATAATGATTTTTAAGTACTCAGCTGGCTGAATAGTTACTCCTGCAACCGAAATCCAACCGTATGCCCCGTTTACGGAAATACCAATAAAACGAGCCAAGAACAATAAAAGCATTTCTATCAATATAACTAAAATGATTAGTCGCTCATTTCTCAAAAAATCTAGTCTCAATTTATAAATTAAGGCAATCAGTATCAAACTAACAATCCAAAAGATTCCTTGGTTTCGAACCAATTGCAAGGCGCTCTTGCCTTCTTCAATTAAAATAGCACTAGTGGTCGAATAGACCACAATCAAGCCCAAAATAGATAAAAGCAAGTAGGGAATCAAGATGGAATAATTTAATAAGTGCCTCTTACTAATCTTCATAGTATCACCACTCTACTAGGATACAGACAAATCTGTTCCAAATTCCGTTTTATTTTCTAGTTTTGATTGCTATTATACCATTTTTTCAGAAAGAAAAAACTCTTACCTTACAATCCTTCGAATTTTACTGTTTTTACAGAATTAAGGCAGAATTTGAAATCGTAAAACCATTTTGAATAAGAGTTGCTTCAATCCATTGACTCCGACTAATTAAGTTGCTTTCGTGAATGCCAAAATCAGCCGCAATTTGTTCATAAGTGCTCTATTCTCGCATGTATTGAATAGTTAGCATGAGGAGACCAGGAGACCGTCTAGGCTTAATTTGGGTTTTCGTCCACTTTTGCGCGTTTACGTTGATAAGCTGTTTTTAACACAACTAACATCTCTTTAAATGTCGTGCGCTGAACTGAACACCTACAAGGCTCTTAAAACGGCTATCGCTTAATTGTTTACTTGCTTCATCATCCATAGTTTTATTGTATTGTATTTTGTTTCGCAGGAAGTCTATTATCCCTTTAGTTCCAAGGTTTTTACGCTTTTAGCAACAAGCTTACACACTCCACGTGATGCGTCTGTAGAACTCAAAAGGTTCGGGGAACCTTTTGAGGATTAATTGCGTTTATCTAACAAACTCACACATTCAACGTGGCATGACTGATGAAGTCATCATAAGAATTTCACTTGCTGCTCTTTTACGTTGGCAGGCTGAACGGTCAGAAGTATCATTGTATATCATTTGTATCATGGCATATAAAGTATCGCTCTATTTTATTGATGGTTTTAAAATCGCTCTTATCATGGCGAGCCATTCAAATTTGCTCCACAAATGAGGAAAGTACCATTTTAGGCTATTCAGTTGTCAAAGGGCAAATAAAAAATCTCACTCATTTTCAAACTCTATGAAATTGAGGAGATTATTTTCTAAAGCGAATTTTATCAGGAAAATCAGTTAATCCCAATAAATAGTCTGTACTGACGTCATAGAAATCTGAGAGTTTAACCAATACATCAGCCGTCAACGCATGCTCACCCCGTTCAATTTTGGCATAAGCTGAATTTGTAAACGAAAGTATTGTAGCTATTTGCTTTTGGGGCAGATCATGATTCTCCCTCAAATCTCTCAAACGTCTGTACATCTAGCTTTCTCCTAAGAAAAAGTATAGACTATATATTGTAATCATTTAGAATATTGTCCAAATTGGACAACAGGAATTTTATCAAATTTTTCAAAGACGCTTATTTTTATTCATCATCCTTATAAAAAATTGTTCCAAATAGTCCAACACAGTAAGACATTGTTTGAAAAGTTACATAACTTTATGAATCGTCTGATGTACTCTATTGAGTAGATTTCGATTTCAGCTACAGGTATAGAAGTGACCCTATCACTACAATCTTATTTGTGGTAAGATGAGTATAGTACATTTCAGAAAATACGGTATTTATCTAAATCTAACATAGATAGTTTTTCTCTAACTTAATTCTACAATCGGGTTTTTTAAAATAATATTACAAATGCTAGTGATAACACATTAGTTAGTCTACCAATAATAAAGAATTTAAAGAAAATTGTTAATATTTAATACTATCGAGAAAAAATAACTACTATAAAAAGATTTCAATTTCTCTACCAAGCGACTATTTGGATATATCTTTTAGAGTGATTAAGAAAACTAAGTATTTAAACTCCTCTAGAAGTGGCTGTTAGATAAAGTTGAAATATTTTTAGCTTATGATTACTCTCGCTGTAGGATAATTGTATATTGGCTTATAATAAATATCACAATCATTCCAAAACCAATAAGAATAAAAGAAAAATTTGAAATAGAACCATCTATCGAAGAAATAATAAAAGTTCCTAAGGGCATTAGCAAAGAAGCAGCCGAATAAGTGGTAGAAAAAATTCTTCCTAACATATCACTCGGAGAATTTGTTTGAATTTGAGTGGTAAAGATAATATTAAAAATGGTGATAGATGTCGTACACAAAGTATTGGCTAAAAATATCAACCAAAAAAAACCGAAAAAGTTAAGTACTGGAATAGCTAAAATACTAACTCCACTATAAAATACTGTAAAGTTTAAATTTTTTATAGACCCTTTAGCATTTTTGGATATAATAGCTCCAATAATTGAACCTATTGCACCACTTATAAGAAACATTGAATAAGAATTACTATTATTATAAATTACATTAGTAAATGGCAACAAATAGTTATAACATGCCAAAAAGAAATTCACTAATGATGAAATCCATAACAATAAAAATAATCTTCTATCCTCCTTTATATAAACTAAACCCTCTATAAAATTCTTAAATATAAGCAAAATACTAAATTTATTCTTCAATAAGATTTGTTCCTCTCGAATCTCAATTCCTTGTACTAGAAAAAAAGAAACCGCAAAGCTTAAACTGTTTAATATTAGTGCCCACCTTATTCCTAAGTTAGAATAAATATAAACTGATATTATTGGAGAAACTAGACTTATGACTTGTAAAGAAAGTTCAAGATTAGCATTATATTTTATTCTATCCGTTGTATCTACTACTGAAGGGATGAAAGATTTATTTGCAGTTCTTGCAAAGCTTGAAGAAATTGCTAGAATGATATTAGTAACAATCAATGCATAAACCAAATATTGATTAGTTGTAATAAATGAAATACAAAAGCAAAGTAACATACAAATTAAATCGGTAGCTAATAAAATTTTTTTGCGCTTGAATTGATCTGCAAATACTCCCGCAATCGGATTAAAAATTATTAAGGTTAAATAATCTACAAATTGATATATAGCTAAATAAGATTTTGCATGTTCGCCTAACGAAGTAATCCAACTTGAATTAGCATAATCATACATTGCATTACCAACTCTGTTTATTGAACGACTCAACAATAATCTATTTGAATTTTTCATTATATAAAAGTCCTTTATTATAATTAAGTATATATAATCCTACTTTTAACCCAACTCTCAAAATTTTGAAGTTTATCCACTAAATCTTGATAACTATCTCCTTTA
Organism: Streptococcus bouchesdurhonensis; assembly: GCF_948472335.1. The sequence goes on from NZ_CAOKTW010000004.1 coordinate 62,699, forward strand.
AAAGAAACTTCATAAAGTGAGTGAACACTTGAATGAATCGTTGAGTATTCATATCCTAATCTAGTAAAGCATTGAAATCCTAAACCATTATTTTCTTTTAGATATTCACTAATCTCTTTTTCCGATGGAAGTGAGCAAATTCTACCTAAATTGGGAATCACCATGATAAAACCGTAGTAATCATTTAGCTTTGATTTAGGAAAGTTAGAAAATTCTTCACCCATCTCTAGTTTTATGACAACTTCCTGCGGATCAAAACCATACTGGTCATTTAAAATTCTATGTACTCCTCCACCACCAAGCCTAGAGGCGATTTCTAGAAAATACACTTCATTGCCATCATAAAATACTTCCAAGTGCAATAAACTAAATCTATAAGTTGGGATAGCTCTAATTAATTTTTCTGTATAACATCTTAGAACCTTAGTTTCTACATCTTTTTCAGTCAATGTCACACTCGCAGAACTTTTATTATTTTGATATTCAATAGTAGGGTGTAAATATCGGGATACATTAATGTATTCTATGTAATCATCGTTAACGAGTACATCTATATGAAACAAATTTCCGTTCAATTTTTCTTGACAAATAAACTGATTAGATTGAAAATTGTATTTCACCAGCTTCTTTATGTCAAACTCAGAATTAATTATATAGGTGTCAACAGTACCAGCTCCTAAATTAGGTTTAACTACAAAGGGGTAGCCATTTCGTCTTCCAAAATTGTATACATCTAAGTAATTATCAATTTTTTCAGTATGTGCTACTGGGAAACCAAAAGATTTTACCTTTTTGGTCATATAGTACTTATCACGAAAGAAACGTGCACTTTCAACACTTTGCCCTTCAATTCCTAAAAAATTTCTAATTTTAGCTGCAATATAAACATCAAATTCATCCAAAGCAATTATCCTATCATAAGAAAATGACTCGTACAAAATTTTAGCTTGTTCTGCTATAATTTCTTCAGTCCACTTTTCTACGTAAGATAAAAATACGTTAATATTTTGTTCATATTTAGAATATAACCTTTCTTTTTTTGAACTAGTTAATATAATTATCTCGTTGCTACGATAGTCATCGAGCCATTTATCTAATCCAAATAATTTAGGATTATGATTACATAACAATAAAAGTTTCATTTGAAGTATTCCCCTTACTAAACAATTTTTTCTATAATGTTCCCAAGTTTATCCAATATAAGACATGATTCATCATATAATGGAAGAATCGGTGAATCAACTAATTCTTGTGCCATATTCACATTATCTATATCTTTCCATGAATCATAATGAACACTAATTAAAAAATTTTTAAAACATCCTAATCCTTTTTTTATGATTATTTTATTAGATGAATTATCATTAGGAGAAACATAAACTTTATCACCTAATAATAAGGCACCAGCAGAAAAACCTACGATTATTGCCCCAGCATTAAGGCTATAGTTAATGTACTTTTTGAATTCCTCATTAACATAAGTGGAAATATAATACTCTGTATTTCCACCTCCAATGATTATCAAATCAACATCCTTATAATTAGAATAGTCAATTTTTTCACGATCCAACAGCAAATACTCTATTATTGGAGTATCAAAAAAACTTAGGAAACCTTCTGTATACTTAGTCATGTATGGTTTCCAATTATCTCTATATACCGTAAAAATGATAATTCTTTGTATTTTCGAAGACGAGACAATTTTGTTTATTATCTCATGGTTTTTTATAGGTGGATTTCCACCCATTAAAAAAATTTGACTTTTCATTTTTTAACACTTTCTATAATTATTTGTTGACTCACATTGTATATTTCAATTTTTTTATCAATCTCAGAAACAATTGATAAAAAATAATTATCCATTTCAAATATGTATATATACATATTTCCAAATTGATTTTTTCCTATTTTTAATAAAGAAAAATCTAGCAATCTCAATGAATCATCTATTTTAGAACCTAAGAATTTCACATACGCTTCTTTAGCCGTCCATATCATATAAAATAAGTCGTTATCATATGGATTCTTTGAATGAATCTTTAATAATTCTTTTTTATGAAAAATACAATCTAGTTGTTCAAATATGGGTAAACAGTATTGAATATCAACTCCAATTTCTTCATTAGATACAGCACATACTATTAAATCTTCAGAGTTTGATGTATTGAATTTTAGCCCATTATTTATATACGGTTTTCCAAATTTATTGTATTCAATTTTTTTATTGAGATTGTTAGCATACCTATTAATCAAACACTTACTGATATTTTTCTGAATAGTCAATTTAGTTATAGGAGCTTCATCCTCCAAAATATTTAGTGGTATAAAACCACTTTGGAAATTATTGCTACGCTGTTTAAAATTCACATTTTGTAAATTGACTAAATAGAGCTTAATCATTTTCTTGTCCTAAGATTAATGATTTGAGCATTTTCACAGAAGGATTTCTCATTATCATGCTGTGGGCTATATTAAGTGAATGTTTTCGTTCGATATTAATTAGATTTTCCCAAAGTTCTTCATATTGTTGAGTCTCTGCTCCACAAATTAAAGTAGTTGGCAAAGATGAAAAAGATTTATAATTATCTGCTGAATAATTATAGTTCACCATTAAATTTTTATCAACATTTCTAGGATTAGAATCAATAATTATTCCCCGAGTGTTGCGGAATAAATTTTTTCTATATAAAGATGTTACAGCATGAAGAATATTCCCACCCAAACTATATCCTACTAAGATTATCTCTTTTTCTTTATTATTTAATGCTAATTCTTTAAGCTCCTCACTTATCTTCAAAATCGCTTCTGAAAGGTTTAGATTATTTTGAAAACTAAAGCCAATCATATCTATATTTTCTTTCAAAAATATATTTATCATATCTGTATAACTATTTAATTTGCCACTCTTTGTACCTAAAAAAACTAAAATCTTATCAGAAGTTGAACTTTTTTTAAATGTTTCCAACCTAACATCCTTTGCCCTTCTCTCAAAATTTATTTTCTTTAATGTTTTGTGTTCAAATATATCACTGATATCTATACTAAGTCCCAACTCATTATTTACTCTATTTATAAACATCATATAGTCAATAGAACTTGCCCCAGTTTTAAGAAGATTGGTATCTAAATCAACATCTATTCCCGTGACATCTATCCATCTCGTTAATAAAATATTATTTACATTTAGGTTACTGTGGATAGCTAAAATAGCATTTGCTTTATACTTTTGAAAATTCTCAATATATTTTTGCGATTTTCTTACCAATTTCCCGCTAGAATTTTTGGTAAATTTTTCATATATACATAATGCTTAGGAAGCATATAATTAGGCAATTTTTCTGATAGCAGGTTATTTAATAGTTTTTTTTCACTACTTAACAATTTATCATCTATAAATACAACTAGTTCTCCATCTATTTTTAAAACTATCAGTGACACGCTTGTTTTTCTAATAATTGATTTTAGACAATACTCAATCTCTCCCAATTCAATTCTATACCCATCAATTTTTACTTGTTCATCTTTTCGACCGATAATTACAAGATTGCCATTTGAGTCAAAATATCCTATATCTCCTGTTTTATAGAATTTTTTATTTTCAAAATAGATAAAAGTATTTGAATTTTCTATATTTAAATATCCGCTAAAAACTGACTCTCCACTAATACATACTTCACCTTGATTTTCCTCGTCAAATGTAGACTCATTATTTAATATTTTAATTTCTACATTATCTATACATCTACCACAAGTTATCAGATTCGTATCATTCGTTATTTCTTCGACTGTAACCCAAATGGTTGCTTCCGTTGGTCCATACATATTATACACATGATTATCTTGAGTTGATAAATCTTTTAAAATTGGATCAAATTGTTCCCCGCCAATCAAAATATTTTTTTCTCGATGCTCCCATCCTGCTTCTAAAGAAATTTAAAAGTTGTTGGCGTCCCTTGTATAAATTCTATTTTATTATTATTGATCTCTTCTATGAGCTCTAATGGATTAGATTGCATAGAGAATTTGGATACAAAGACCGACCCACCATAAAATAATGGTAATAATATTTCTAAAAGAGAAATATCAAATGTTGAAGTTGTTAAAAATGCAAAAGTATCTCCAGATGTGTAGCCTAATCTTTTACCAATACTTAAAATAGCATTATATAATGAAGTGTAACTAATAGGAACACCTTTAGGTAGACCTGTGGACCCAGACGTAAACATTATATAGGCTATATCTAAATTTGGAATACCATCAGATACTTTTACTATATCTTTATCTGTAATCATATATTCTACCCTAGAAACATCATTTACATATTTTTTTCTCTCTTCAGGAAATAATGTAGTAGGTACAAATGTACAATTATGATCCATTAAAGATAAAATTGTTATAATGTATTCAATTCTGTCTGTAATATCTAGACTAATACAGGAATTAAATATTCCCATAGCATCTAATGTTTTCGACTTTTGCATAATTAAACTGTATAATTCTTTATAAGTAATGCAGCGTTCAGTTGAATATATTGAAATTTCATCCTTATATTTTAAACAATTATCTAAAATTCGAGCAATGAAAATATTTTTATTTGTTTTCATAACATCCTCACATATATTCTAAATCAAATTATTTATTTTTAGCATTTCAGATAAATTTGCACCTGTCTTATGTTTATCAAAACCTTTTATAGTGATTTTTTTAGTAGTATCCAACTGCTCTAAAATCAACGGAATTATTCCTGTATCTGACCTTGCATCTTGAATAATTTCAATCTCAAGATAAGAATTTAACAATAATTTAATGATATTTAATTTTTTTAATACTTCAATTGACATTACGTCAATCCCAGGCTCTTCTTTAAATTTATCAATTATGCTTTGTGTTAAAAATCCTGTCACTATTATTAGCTTCTTAGAGATTTCAGGCTTCTTATATAAAGTAATATCTTCGTCAACATTCTCTTCTAAATACTTACCATGTAGCAGTAAGTTATTTGGTAATTCATTTGGAATTCTAAAATATACAGGAAATTTTTCATCAAGATTATGTATGAGTTTTTTTTCGAATGATTGTATTGAATGAGGGACATATACTTTTATATTGTCTAACAGCTTCAATAGGGCTAAATCTTCTTCAATATGATGGGATGGCCCTAATGCACCATATGACACTCCCGAACCATAACCAATAATTGTGACATTGGGCACTTCATTATTGATATATAATTTTAATTGTTCGTATGATCTCCTTAGAATAAATGAACTCATACCTGAGAGATATACCTTTGTGTCATTACTTATTGACAAACCAAAAAGAACCTGACAAGCAAGTTGTTCACTTATTCCTACATCAATAATTTTTTTAGGATCAACTAAATTTGTATATCCAAACAAACCGCACCCATCCATTGAAACTTTATATGATTCAGGAGACAGTTGATATAGTTTTCTATCTATTGCTTCAAAATTCTGTCTTATTGAGGTATAATTATTCAAAAGCATTATCTAACTCCTTAGCAAATTTTCGATACTCACTAGAGCTTATCAAATTATTATGCCATATGTTATTTCCTTCAAATTCTTTTATTCCTTTTCCTTTAATTGTATTTGCTATTAAAATTTTAGGTTTCTCGCTATTTTCTAGTTTTTCAATTCCCTGATTAATTGAATTAAAACTATGACCATCAACAATTTCTACATCCCATCCTAATAATTCAAAAATTGTTTTATAGTTTTTACCATTATTAACAACTGATTCTCTAACCATCTGCAGTTTATTATTATCGATAATCACAAATAAATTTGATAATTCAAATCTTGGTGCTTGTTGAAATCCTTCCCAAATTGCTCCTTCATTTAATTCTCCATCCCCTAACACGACATATATTCTACTTCCTTTTGAATAATACTTTTGATAAATAGCTCTCCCTATCGCTATCCCTAAACCATTTCCTAATGATCCAGTGGGGACTTCTATAAAAGAAGTTGTAGTCTCTGGGTGTGTTCCTAAGTTAGAACTTAAGCTCCCATATTTTTGTAGATTTTCATTAGATGAAAATCTATTAAGATTGTTCATTATTATATACTCTAATAGAGCTGCATGCCCTTTCGATAATATAAACGAATCCTTCTCAATTAACATCTTTTCATAAAATAAATATAATAAAATCTCCACTAAAGAAAACATTGAACCTATATGAACCCTTTTTCCTATAGAATATTTCAATATTTCTTTTCTAATTTCAAGCGAATCTTTTTTACTAAGAGTCATATATATTATCCTCTATTTCAAATAAAACCCTCTCTAAATTCAGTACCCAAACACTTGGAAGTATTTTATTACTCTGTCTCTGAATTAAGACTAATAACAACTGTCTATATACTGACAGCTTATAATGTAATTTAAAAAGTCCGAAATTGGAATTATATACATTAGAAACATAGTCTGCTAAAACTGATTCTTTCAAGGCTTTTCGTCTTGCATAGGAATTGTGCATTACTAATAGATGTACTAGGTCATTAGTTGGTCTTCCCAAATACCATGTTTGCCAGTCAATCAATCTAATATCGCTTTCTGAGTAAATAAAATTCCATGGATGGGCATCTCCGTGTAAAAAGACTGAATTCTCAGTTTCTATGTTCAATATTTCCTTTAAATTCTTCTTTAAATATATTAGATGTTTTAATTGTGATTTAGTTAAAATTCCTTGAAAGTCTTTTATAGCGTTATCTACTACATGTTCATAAAATTTGAATTGATTAAAATTTATTATATCACCATTAACAACTGTACAACTGTTAACACCTGTACTATGTTTTTCTAAATTTTCTAACGACAATAAAAAATTATATATTTTGGATTTTTCTAATTGAGATAGTTTATGACTATGCAATTTTGATAAAATACAAATATTTTTTTTTATATCTGATAATTTAATCGGGATAGCATATTCTGGGGTAGAATACCCCCTATTAACCATGTTTTCCATAAGTATGCCCTCTTCTCCATTCATCTTGACTACTTTTGCCTCAATTGTAAATTGTTTAAATTTACTATACAATTGTTGACAGAAAAATTTTTCCTTTATATAGTCATTATTTTCTCCGAATTTAGGAACTTTAAGAACATTTTTACCCAATTTTATTAGATTACTTGTTGGTGTCTCACGCAAGATTTCATTCAAAGTAACCATTTGACAGCCATCCCCCATCAACTCTTATATCCTCTCCAACTATGTAATTTGAATCCTCTGAAGCTAAGAATAATGCAACTTTTGCTATATCTTTTGGTTTACCCAGTCTTTTGATTGGTATTTTGGATAATATTTTAGATTCTGTAACACTTTTAGACGGATGCTCTCTCCCTATATCAATCATTCCTGGAGAGATAGAGTTTACATATACACCATCCTTAATCCATTCAATAGCTAGCGTTCTAGTTAAACCCAAAACTCCTGTTTTACTTGCTCCATATGCAGCTCTATTAGGGAATGCTGAATGAGAAAGTAGTGAACCAATATTGATTATTTTACCAAATTGATTTTCTTTCATATATGGAAAAACTCCTCTAGACATTAGAAAACATCCTTTTAAATTTGTTTCTAAAACTTTATCCCAATCCTTTTCCGCAAAAGACAAAGATTCTCCCATTTTAAAAATACCTGAGTTATTAATCAATACATCAATCTTCTTAAATTTTTTGATTACCTTCCCTATGCCAGTACTAACACTTTTACTATTTGTAACATCTATATTAATGCTGTAAGGGGGAAAGTAAATTTTCTTCCTCCCTTCTGCTTGCTGATACTACGATGGCCCCTTTTCTTTCAAATTCTTCGCAAATAGCTTTGCCGATACCAGAACTGCCCCCAGTCACCAAAATTATCTTATTTTTCATTTTTTTTAAAATTCCTCTTATAAATCAGTCTGCTGATATTGTATTCCCACAAATTACACATGTATAATTCCACCCATCTTTTAAATACATAGAATTCTCTCCACAATTTTCACACTTGAGTACTTCTTTATTAACATTAATGCGATTACTATTTACATGATAATGACCGAAATCATTCATTTTACCAGAACCTGCTGTAAATGAATCAATATATTTCATTACAGCTAGTGCATCTTCTGAGCCTGCCTTTTTCGGTTTCATTTTTAATCGTAAATTATCTACAAAGTACTTCATTTCATTATAATAGCCCAATAAGAATAATCCCTTGTTATATAACTGACCTAATGAAAATTCAGGTGAAAAAATTTTAACGCTACCAGACTTTGGAATATAAGATGGAGTGGAGCCATACGGTCCTATGTTTCCTTTGGAGTAGTATCTAATATCGATATTATTATCCATAATAACATTCTCTCCTTCACCAATTACCTCTATCCTTTCAATAGGTGAGAGCTTTGAACTAGATCGTGAAAAATGTACTGTACCAATTAGACCACTCTCATAAAAGAAATTCGCAAATCCACTTTCATCCGAATTATTAAAATATATTACTTTTGAGGCTGGTCCAAATAGAAATTGTTGCATTGATGCAACATGAACGTAATCATCAATAAATCTTCGACTAGATGGTAATCTTAAATCTGAACTATCATGTGGTAAATCAACATTATATTTCATATAATAGCTAGTTGGCTTACCAAATGATTCACTATCAATAATATTTTTCATCTCAATGGAGCTCGGCATAAACATTTTTTTAAAACCTACTTGTAGAAAACTACCATTTGATTGCTTTTCACTCTCTATAAATTCCTCAATTAACATTGAATTAGCTGCTGGCGGTTTCTCTATCCAAACCGATACTCCTTTTTTTAATACATCATTAACAATTTCTGGATATAATGGCTCTCCCTTAGAACCGTATCCTAGCACCATAATAACACCATCCAATGTTTCATTTTGTAACATTATTCTATAATCTGTATAGAATTTTTGGGCACCAAATTGTCTAGCATACCGTTGTGCTTTTTCTTCGATTAAGTCACACGTTGCAACCAATTCAATATTTAAATATTGGAATGTTGGAAAAATATTTCTAAAACTATGGCTTCCACATCCTATTACAGCAATTTTAGGAGCATTTTCTTCATTGATTAATTCTCCTTGAATTCCTAATCCAGACATTTATTTCTCCTTATCGTTTTTTTTATAGTTAATTGTTTTTTCAGTAATTTCGGCTAATTTTATTAAGCATTCTCTTGTTTCTCGAATAGAATCTTGAACAATTTCATAAGCACTAATGTAGTCTACAGACCTACTTAATTTTCTTTGCACTCCCTTTTTCTTATGATGTTTTTCAGATATAATGTTTATGTGACTTGGGATATCTTGTTCTAAGAAACTTTCAATTTCTTTATTTTCACCTTGCGGAACATAAATCCAACCTGAAATTGTAGAGCTTTCATTTAATTTTATATCTCTGTCATCTACATCTCTAATTTGAGAAAGCAAATGAAGTTTTACAAGGTCAATTCCATATTTTTTTCTAAGACATCTACATATCAAACCTCCTCCAAATCTACTCGCAACTTCATTGAAAACAATATCTTCTCCTCTAACAAACCACTCTGCATGAAAGACATATGACTCTGAAGAAGGAAATTGTTTTAGTAGTAATTCAGTAGCTTTAATTAATCTAGATGATAAAGAAGAATTATAATCCAAAGTAACAGAACCAATCGGTTTATTTTCTTTATAAGCTAGTCCATTATTAATATATTCAGACGCAAAGCAAATAATTCGTCTAGTATCTCTCATTACTACACCATCAGTATGAAACATTCCACCTTCTTGGTATTGTTCAACAAGTACATCAGATATGTTTCTATTGAGCATTGCATCATTAATTTCACTATTGTTTTGAACAACAAAAACATCTTTAGATGATACGCCACATAATGGTTTGATTACTATTTTTTCTTTAATGTTTTTCATATGCACTAATTCTGCAATAGATTTAATTTTATGGAAATCTGAGCTTGGAAAATTAATTTGTTTTTTCATTCTATATTTATCTCTAAATAAAACACTATCCTCATATTTTTTTCCATAGATTCCGTACTCTTCACGGAAAAATCCAAGATTATCAACATCAAATTCATCAGTCCCAACAATTCTTATGTTATCTATATTTTTCTTGTTTTTGTTTATAACTCGATCTAAATAATCATACAATTCAAATTGATTTAAAAAATACTTAGTTAATCCTGATTCTGATACACTGAAATCTTTATCTTCTGCAATTTGTAATATTTGAAAATTTCCTTTAATATCAAACTCACGGAAAAAAGCTTTATAATAATCTTCGGATTCTTTCATTGTATTTATTATGTATATCATCAACATATCATTCCCTCTGCTTCACCACATTACATATGTCGCGTGTAAAAAGCTTCTCTTTCACAACTTCTAACTCTTTTGAATATCTGTTAGCCAAAATAATATCTGAAGCTTCAAAAAAACTATTCAGATCATTTACTAATGATATATTGATTCTATTCCCAACAATAGAATCAATATCATCTAAAAGAGGCTCATAAATAAGTACCTCAACGTTTTTATCAATTTTTTTCAATAATTCTATGGATGATGAATTTCTAAAATTGTCAGATCCTTCCTTCATCACTAATCTATAGAATCCAATTATTTTTCCTTTCTCATTTACTATTTTACTGGCAAGAAATGATAACCTTTCGTGGTTAGATTGTGAAATACTAGAAATTAATGGAGCTTTCAACTTCTCCATACTTTTATTTAACTGTAGTGTATCTTTAGGTAGGCAATACCCTCCATAACCAAAACTTGGATTGTTGTAGTAATTACCTATTCGTGTGTCTGAACACATTCCTTCAATTATTGCTTTAGTATCCATTCTTTGATCAATAGCAAAACTATCTAACTCATTGAAAAAGGCTACCCTCATTGCTAAATACGCATTGGAAAATAACTTAATCGTTTCAGCTTCCTTATTTGTTGTCATCATCACTTTCGGATTATTGACAAAACAATTCTTTAGGATATTGACGAAATCATTTGCCATCTTCGAATTCTGAACCCATTATTACTCTACTCGGACTAATACTATCACTAAATGAGTTTCCCTCTCTTAAAAATTCAGGAGAAAATATTATTTCACTTCCTATAAACTTTGAGTTTTGACTATCTGTAAAACCAATAGGAACTGTCGAACGGATAATAATCGTAATATTAGGGTTAAAATTTATAATTTGAGCAATATTCCTCTCTACAATTGAAGTGTCCAAACTCTTAAGCAATTTATTGTAGTTGGTTGGCGTACAAACCACAGCATATGTTGCTCCTTTTAATGCAATATCTAGATTTGATGTAGCACTGATATTTTCACTTTTCTTTAACTCTTTAGATAACTCCGCATCCATTATCGGAGATACTCTGTTATTTATTTTTTGGACTATGTCTTGATTAATATCATATAAAGTTACCTGAGTTACCCTTGATAATAGAATAGCCAATGGCAAGCCTACATAACCTGCTCCAAAAACCACTACCTTACTATTGGACATTATTATTACCTACAAAATCATTTATATATTCATTAATTGATGAATTCATCTCTACATTAAAAAAATTATTATTTTCTTTTTCCATATAATTACTGATTTCATTAGCTGATTTACTTATATAATAATCATATTCTGCATCCCTACTTCTATATATTTTATACAATGCAGTAAGTGTTTCATTAATGTCACCTCCCAATATATCACAATGTTCCGAAATTAGTACTTTCGGTAGATTGCCAAGTTCCTTGTTAATTTTTCTCCAATTCCAAATATGTCCATGATGATATTCAGGAAGCGGAACAAATATTGTCTTGTATTCAAGAGCCTCAAAAAATGTTGTCAATCCCATAGGTGCAAGTACAAAGTGAGAATGAGATAACTTTTTCAAAAACTCAGTATGAGTCAAAGATACAACTTTGTTTTCAATAATTTTTTTAGCTTCGTCTAGGTATTGTGGGCTAACTGTCACAAGTGCATCTTTTAACAATGGAGTCCTATTAATTACTTTGGATATAAATTTTATATATTGTAAATTATCTTCTTTACTAATCAAAGGGTTATTCATTCCAGATAATGAAATAATAATGCTGTTACGTTCATAAGATTCTTCAGCAACAAATCTTGTATCAACTATTGGACGCACCTTTTTAATTTTGTTATTCAAAAAATCTCTATTTTTCACCTGCCAAGCTGTCTGTACAAAAATTTCATCAGCAAATAAATAAGCAAGTAGTTCTTGCTGATGATTGGATAATTTTGAATATCTGGATAACCAATTATCAAATTCATATTCTTGATCCATACTTTTTTTTAGATTTTCGATTTGCCTAATATCATCTTTCTCCCAATTCCAAAATTCAAATAAACTATCAACAAAACAAGTTGGAATATTTGAGTATTTGCCATAAAGAATTAAAGAGGTTCCATTACTGAAACTATATAGTCAAATGAAATCTTATTTGCTAATTGAAAATTATCAATCATTTTAATCTCTAGCTCTAGATTTCTTCTTAAAAAATTATAAATTTCAATAGTACCAATAAAATATAAATCACACTTGGATAACATACTCATATCGATAATAGTTCTTAATTTAGAAACTGGACCAAATCCAAAATTTTCTGCTCCTATTAATACTTTCATACATTTCTCTTACCTTCTATTTTCAGATACATAGGTAATGTTATTATTTTAATACTTAAGCATTTTAGCCACCAACAATAATAATAATATCCATGATTATTATTAAGATTGGTATAAATTTTGATAATTTTTTCATATTATTACTTCCTTTCATTTTTTATTTATTATATAATAAATAAAAATCTTTTAAAATTTTGTTGTGAAAGTGGGAATTATGAAATCTAAACTTGGTCAAACACTCAGAAAAGTACGTAAAAGTAAACAAGTAAGCCTATGTGCCATTGCTGATGAACATCTATCTAAATCACAAATTTCTAGGTTCGAACGAGGAGAATCTGAGATATCTTGTGTGCGACTTATCAATATATTAGATAAATTACATATTTCTCTGGATGAGTTTCTTATTCTTCACGATACGAAATATACACAAACAGTATCTTTTGGTAATCTAGTACAATATATCCGTAAAGAATACTTACTTCAAAATGTTAATAATATAAAAGCATTGCTCTCTGATTCAACATTTTACCACCTTAATGCATTGGAACAAACAATGGTAAAATCAATAATCTACACATTAGATAATAGTATTTCACCATCTGAAGCTGACTTAGAAGAATTAACTGACTATTTGTTCAAAGTTGAGGATTGGGGTTACTATGAAATTATATTACTAGCTAATTGTATACGAACAATTCAATATAACTCTGCCTTTTTATTAACAAAAGAGATGTTAAAAAATTATATCTACTCAACTTTAAACAAGACAAATAAACGACTTATTACACAATTATCGATTAATTGTCTTGTTGTTAGTATTGATGAGGGAGAATTTCAAAATTGTACTTTTCTAATTAAAGAGATTAAAAAACTATTAAATAACGAATTGAACTATTATGAACAAACCGTCTTTCTGTATACATGTGGATATTTTGAATTCAGAAATAAGGATCAGAAAGGCATAGAGAAGATGAAACAAGCACTACAAATACTTGAAATACTAGGAGAGCATAATATTAAGTTACAGTATCAAGAACACTATGATAAGTATGTACAATAATAACAGTTAGATGGTGAAATAGGTCCATTCAGGAGTATTGCATTACGCCAAAAAATAGAAGAAATAACGGAAATAGCTTCGAGTCGAAAATGAATCTTTGAAAGCGAGAACGGCTAAAACAGTTAGAGATATTGTTGCGGGAACATTCAGACTAGCACTTCTGCTCGAGATTACCAAATTGGCTCGTTCGATTCTACTACTATCAGCTCAAGTAGCTTGAAAATCTTGATAAAAATAAGGCTCTCAAAGAGGAAGTTCAATCCATTTTCACTGAACACAAAGGAAACTATGATTATCACCGAATTACGCTTGAAATGAGAATCGAGTATTTATCATCTATCACAAAAAGTACTGGGTTTAGTTGCTAGAATCCGCTGTAAACGAAAACATTCATTCTTTAAGTGATAAGTTGCAAGAAGGGGGATAAAGTGCTACGTGGATGGATTAGATAATCCTATTCAACATTATATTGATTTTTACAATTGGTGCGTTAGTTCCCGCAATTCTTGAATGGACTCATCAGGGACGAAGGATTTAGGAAGTAAACCAATTCGAGTGAGTTTGACAATCCAGTGAGAGTCTTTCTTATCTGTCTTTTTATCAGAAATATTTTTCATGTGAGCAGGATTGGCTAAAATGAGTTCAAAGTCATCTCACAAGGCATGCCAGACAGGTCTCCAGTCAACACCTATACTTCCCATCCCTACTGCCTGCACTTCAAACTGTTGTAAGAAGTTGTGACAATCCTTTAATCCATGAGTAGTTGTATCGATTCGTGCTTCCTCACGTTTTGGACGAGTAGAAGTGAGGAGGCCGTGAAGGATACAGACCACAACATTTGATTAGTGAACATCAATTCCTGCACAGGATTAGTATAAGATATCCACGAGATTTTCCTCCTTGAAAAATAATAGAGGGCTTATCAACTGGGTTTGTGTCGTATTTTTATACTCATGCTTTAAAGCGATATTTTGGGGTGCTCGTCAATTGAATAGATATCTATCTAACTTTTTGAGAACAGTATAATATAAGACTATTTTCTAATTACAACAGTAACTCTGTCTTAAATTTTTTATCTAAATCTTCACTAGTTTCCAGCACTTTCACAAACATCTCTAACCTCTTCACTAGTTCTTTATATTCTTCAAGATGTATACCTAATTCCTCTTGCAATATCTTTACTTCTTCATTCACTTGTTCAAATGAAACTAACTCTGCTATATTCAGCTTTGAAAACTTCAATTTCATTTCTTGCTTTTTCTCAACTGAATCCAGTAAATATTCCGCTACTTGATTTAAGATTGTCATACGTTCTTGTAAAGCATTGATTCTCAATTCAGACGCTGCCAGTTCATGGACTAGCTCATCTTTAATCGTGATATAAGATTGATTTTTCACATCCAGCTCAAGTAAAGCATCTACTTCTGCAATCTTCTCTTTAAGCATCTCCACAGTTGTCTTTCTGCGAAATGGAATAGTTTGATTTTCAGTGCTGAACTGTCTAATCAATGTTCGACCTTTCATATAGCGGTTTTTCTCGGAAGCGTCTTTGTGGTAAACATAGTAGGAGCTGGTTTCCCTGATAAAAACCTTCACCTTGTCCTCTTCCATATCAAGCTGCATATTCGGCACAAAGATAAGTCCCTCCTGACGAATACCAAACTTGACCTTGATGTAGATTCCATCATCTACTACTTTTTCAATTTGATTGAGTTTCAACTCCACCTCAAATTCATGCACGGCATCTCTGTTACTCTTAAACTCTTGATAGGACTTCCAGAACTCCTCCTCCGTTGGGTGTTCTTTTTCTTTGGAGAATTTCTCTTTTTGGTAAACTAGAACTAAATCCTCAACTTTTGGAGCTTGACAATCCTGTTTCTTCTCAAAATAATCTTGGAAAAACTCCACATCATAAAGATTTTTCTGGTCTAGTTCTGTCTCCTTTACCTCCACTCCTGCAAATCGAAAATAAACATGCTTTTGCTTAGGATTGATAGTTAGTCCAAAGAGTTTTGCTTTTTGAAGTAAATCACCTACATTCTCAACTTTCGGCAAGAGAAATTCCATGAGGTTTTCCATTTCCCTTTTGGCAAAGTATTTCTTGAAAAATCCTTCTGTGTAAGGCTGCTTGCAATTGAGTTTGTTGCCACGCACCACCTGTTTCATAGTTGAATCCGTCATAAAAAAGGTCGCATGCTTGTGACTGAAATCTATTTCTACATGTAGTAACGGAGCGTTCTTTTTGAAATCCTCGAAGTCCCTAGAATGTTCTATCAAAAAATAAAGTCGTTGCTTGAGTTCGTACTTGTGATTAGTCTTACTATAGACTTCATACTGCTGATGAGAATAGCGATTCTCAATGATTTTAGCCCCTGCAATTTTAGAAAAACGGTCAGAAATCATACGAAGATTTCGCTCTACTTTGTAGTTCCACTTGAGTTTTTTGTCCGAATTGCTATCTACTGAATTGATGATAATATGATTGTGCAGGTGGTCTTTATCAACGTGGGTCGCAACGATAAAACGAAATTTTCCACCCGTCAACTCCTTTATGGTCTTATAGCCAATCCGATTGATTTGTTCAGGAGTGAGATGATCATCTAGAGAGAAAGACTGAATGATGTGGTGAGCATGAATTTTTCTTTGATTCTCCTCCTGTCTGTCATGACGAAAATCGTAAAGCGTATCGTTACTGATGAAATTTTCCTGATACATCTGCACCAACTCTTCATAACTGGGAAAATCAAGAAAGTTTCTCATGGCATAGTCCGATACCAAGGCAAGGTTCTTGGTCTTATCTGGATTGAGAATGTACTTGATGAGCTTTCTACGGTAACTCTTTCCGTGAATGGCAAAATGCTTAGTGATGACCATAGAACTCCCTCAGCTTTTGAACTTGAATTATAAATTCTTTATCAACCTCTTTTATCAAGTCAGCTATTCCTTTTTTCAAGTTTTGCAACTCTTCACTTGAAATCAATTGAGATCGATTGACACTTCTTGCAATCTGGTTGATGTTGTTGCCAATCCTCTTCAGCTCAAACACCAAATCTTGATAACCGTTTGTGTCAATGGTAATGAAATTCATACCAGGGTCAAGCAAAGTTCGTCTCGCATATTCAGAAAAAGATTTGCAGCCGCTTTGGCCAATACAATGTTTCAATTGACTCAATTCGCTATCAGACAGAAACACTTTCTTGAGATTGGTTCGGTAACGATGTTCCATATACTCACCTCATGTATTTCTCACGGAAGTCTTGGCTGAGGGGAATGGAGTTTCCAACTTCTTTAATCAACTCCTGTACGCAGGTTAAGAGAATAGATACATGATCTTGAGTAACTTGACGTTCTGACTGTGCCAATATTAAAACATCATGAACGTCACGACTGATTTGTTCTAGTTTTTGGGATTGCCAGAGGGAAAACCACTTTTCAGCAGTCATTTCAAACTCTTCCTCCAGCAATTTATTTCGAGCAAAGGGCGAAAAATGTTCAAATCCCTTATTTTTCATCATCACTTCAATCATTTCCAATTCATTTGCAGTTAAATTAACCTCTTTGCGAATATCTCTGTATTGTTCTGGCATGCTACTTCCTCACTTTTATCTATTGTCGGATAATTCCCGACCCCGTGTCAACCACAGGAAACTTATAAAAACAAAATCTATCATCTTGTAAGGCTTTGCGAGCTCAGATATTGTGTCCACAATATCCCAAAAATCATATCTCCAGCCGACCAAAATCTTCTAGTTTTGACAGCCAACGATAAGATAACTTGGTGGCTTTGCCCCCAAACCCCCAGAGAAAATCACAATTTGATTTTCTTAGGAATGATATTAGGATAACAAGGATGATTTGGAAAAGTTATCACAAAAATTGAAAATGGGAGTAAGAAAAAGAGAGCTAAATGCTCTCGAAGAAAATTATTATCCTTGTAATTCACGCACATTTTTATACTGGATATCAGGTTGAGGATTTGAATTAGCAAATTTATATCCCATAAATAACGCATTTTGATCATTATAAGTTGATAAAATAATTTGATACTTTTCAATAATACCATGACGTAAAATCTCAATAAATGATAGTACATTCATCGCATCCATATCCTGAATAGGGTCATCTATCATTAAGAAATTCAAATTATCAGATAGCTTGAACATCGTATTTAAAGAAAGAGTAAAGGCAAGCGACACAACAGCTAACTGCCCCGTACTTAGCTGATTCATTACATCATGATCATTTTTAGTGTCGGATTTAAATCTAATAATTGCTACCGTTTCGTTATCACTACTCGTTGTTTTCTTGTACGTTAAGAAAATCCCCATACCTTGTTGATAATTTTGCAACATTTTTGCTGAGTATATGAAGAATGGGATGCGTAGTTGTTTAACAATGCCTATTTTGAACTTTTTCACCTCTTCTTTATATATAGTATGAATTTCTTTTAACCGTTCTGCAGTTTTTTCCAATATTTTTATTCGACGTGATAAGTCTTGGAACTGTTGATTTTGAACTAGTTTATACTGCTTATCTATATAGAGTTTCTTCTCCTCTAGATCTCCAATACGAATATCCTCTAATACTTCCACTTTACTTTGAAAATATGTAGGAAATATATTCTCAGCATCTGCTATCAAATTCTCATTAATGGCATATTTTTCGTCAATTGCTAAGTGGATAGCCTGTTTTAATTCATGCAATCGACTATTAATCATCGCCATATTTATCTTCGAATATGAACTTGATTCTAATTGGTATGTTTCAAACTGCAATTCAGGAAATTCTTCTCTTAAGTCGTCCAGTTGTCCCTTTATCTTTTCCAGACTATTAATATCTAAAACACTATAAACATCATCATCAACTACCAATTTAGATCGAAACTCTTGTAAGCTAGATTGATACTGATGATTATAGTTATCAAATTCTAAATTCTCCAGTTGATAAGGTGCCATATTAGTATACGCCTGAATAAAAGTTTTAAAATTCTCAAGATATTTAGAATAACTTTGGTACGAACCGCTCAATTCTTGTAATCTATCTAATAGTTTTTTATCTATGTTGGTAGTAAGACTGTTTATTTCATCAGTGATTTTTTGCTTCACTTGTTGGATTCTTGAATTCAATGATAATTGAACTTCTTGTAATCGCTGACTATCTCTAGATGAAATTTCAGTCAGGTAATCTGTGTAATTATTATAAGAACTCTTCAAATCAACGAAAGAATCAAACTGATTGTTACAAAATGGACATTTATCTTCATCAACATGATTCTGTTGTCTTAGCTCATCAAATTTTTCACCAAATTTTCTCCGTAACTGTCGTAAATCACTTAAATTTTTATCTGCTTGTCCAACACTTTCTCTTACCGTCTGGTAGCTTGTTAATTGAACTTTAAGTGATTCAAAATCATTTGATAACCTATCATTTTGAACATACTGAAAAGTCTGCACTGTCATTTGATTAATATCAGTAGATAGATTCTCCCAGTATTGATTTAATTGTTGTTTTCGCCTATATTCATGAGTGATAGTCTCAAATGTTTGAAGGTAATTTTCTAAAAGTACGTATTCAAAGAATATCGGATTCTCTAAAATGTATTTTTCCCACTGCCATTGATAATTAGGTCTTTGAACAAGTGGAGACAAAATAGCAAATTGTAAAGCGCTGTCAATTGTATTGATTTCTTTCTTTCGCTTTTCTCTCTCCAACTTTCGTTGATATTCAAAAATAGAAAAACTCTGTTTAAATTCAATAATCTTTTGAATGGTAACTTTAAAATCATCTAACTGACTGAGGTTGTCTACAGAAAACGGACTTTCTTTATCAAACTGAAAGATCTGTTGATTAAACAACCTTTGATAGGAGATGTTATCCAGTTCTTGCTGGGTAAGTTTCTCTTGTTGATCAGTAAGATATTCCAAATTATCGCTAATAGCTTTATTTACTTTTTCAATCTTACCTATTCTATCTTCTATCTCATCAGTTTTTACCAAAAATGAGAGATCGTTACTTCTATCTTTCTCAGATTTTTTCAAGAAAAATGTCGTTTCTTCTTGTTGAATATAGTTAAACAGATTAAAAATCTTAGCAAGTTTATATTCCCCATTAATTTCTAAAAAATTATCAATTGTAGTCTGGTCTATTTCAGACAATTTAATATCATTATCTACGCTACTAAAATTTTCATCAGTTGCTTCCTCCTGCTGAAACAACTTAAACTGACCGATAGACCTCTTCGGAGCGTATAAAATTCCACCGTCTGGCCTATTATTTATCAACTTTCGAACAAGAACCAACTGATTACCATTTGACTTTTCCAACCATAATTTTATAATCACTGGGTCAGAAATATCATTTTGGAAGAAAGGTTTATTATACTTGATATTTTCTCCAGTCACTGGAATATTTTGATTGATTCGAGAAATATCACCTGTTAAACCTAGCTCTATTGCATCAAAAATAGTCGTCTTTCCAAATCCGTTTGGTCCAACTAAGAAAGTTATGTTATCGCTAAAATCAATAACCGTTTCATGTCTAAAATTCTTAAAATTATAAAGTAAAATCTTCTTGATTTTCACAAGTTCCATCCTCCAAAATTTGTTGTAAACTATCTATTATGGCAGTATCTTCAAGTTGTGAACCAATCTTATCACTATTAAACAACTCTAAAATCTGAGTTACTTGTTTTTCCTGCTGAAGTAATTCCGCGATTTTGATTCTTGATTCTATTCTATCTTCAATTGTTTCAAAGTGGTCATTGGAATGAGGGAGAGAAATAAAGGGTAACTTAATAATCAGTTGCATAGCAATAAAATAGCTATCATCAAAAAACATGTTTTTCTCAAATTTATCAAATAAACTTTCTTCATCTGAATCATCGTCGTTTTCTTGAATGTATTGAAGTAAAGAATCAGCATCAGGCTTTAGTTCTACAAGACCTTCTTCGGTATAAAAAATAACATACTTCCTGAAATAGTATTCGTCCTCCTCAATGGATACTATTTTATTTAAGTAAAGGTTGTAAAATTCATGAATATTATCTACTTTTATTAAAATAAATAAGGAGGTATTCTTTTGGATTTTATTATCTACTTTTTGAAACCGAGAAATCAAATTCTCTAATTTCTCAGTTTTAAAAAAATCTTGAATTTCTCCTATCTCAAAATGTTCAATAAGAAAAAATTCATGTTCGTTACCAAATAGCTCCAAAGAGATACCCTCAATCAGATTGTATCCGCTAGAGTCCATAATACTAGCTAAAAAATCATTCATATTGTTCTCCTATTAATTTTTTTACCGTTTTATCAATATCAATAAATTCAAGATGATTTGAAAATAGACGATTCATATCAGAAGGTCGTTGTCTATATGGTGGCTCCAAACCATTATCTAATTGACTCTGCTCAAATAAAGGTGAGTTTATCCGACCATTTACAAGATAATCTACGTCAAAGCTCGCCTTTAGAAACTGCTCATTATTTCTAATTCTTTGAACAAGTTCCCCCACCTCTCCATTTTTGCAATTCTTATTAATTAAACTCAGTCGAAAGCTTGACTTCGTTGAATTATAACGTAGCTCAGAAATATCAAAAAAATCCTGATTAATATTTTTATAAAATTCACAAAATATTTCTTCAAAAATGTCTTGATCAAGTAATTCAAAAATGGTTTGATTATCCAATGCCCCCTTTATATCTTTTTGAGGATGTAAATCAATAAGAAACTGTTGAAATCCTTTATCGGGTAAATTTAGATCAGTAATCAAAGAAGCATCAATATTTTGCTTATTACTATTTTGCTTATTACTGTTGAGATTCCAATATCTCTCCAACATATTTCTAGCTGTATGAATTGCTCTCTTTTCTCTTTTTTGAATAGAAATGATGATAGTATAAATCTCTGAAAAATTTATAACAGGATAACTACCTCTTCCAGTTTCATGTGCCTTTCTGATTTTAGTACAGAGTAAATCTTTCAATTCAAATAAAGTTTCTTTAATATGCTCATCATCATTTTTGAGATTGGGACTAAGTTTCGCAAGCAATTTTTTTATTTCTGTCTCACAGAATCCATCTATTTTAGATTCATTAACATCACTCAATCCACAATATTTTTTGCCATCGGGATACTGATATAATTTTATTCTATAAGGATTTTCAACAAATCTTGGCTTCGCTCCCCTCTGATTTTGAAATAAAAATTCAAAATTTTTTTTGGGAATTCCAAACCCTTCAACATAACAAACTGTATGTAAGTATCTGGAATTTTCATTAACACCATCCGTATTAAATCCTCCTATGATTTCAATATCATTCTCCACTTTCTTTTTAATTCCTATCAATACATCCACATAGTCATTCGGATACTTTCCTTTTGTCTTTGCTTTAACTTGATGTCTTGAAATAACGATGTCACCCTGTACTATGTCTATATCTTCACCATCTTCTTTTTCAAATTGAACAGAGTAGTTACAGAAATCTTCATCTTTTTGAAGCAACTCACTTAGTTCTTTCAACGCAAGAAAAATACCAACCTTACCTTGATGATTATACCCACTCCAACTAGATGTCGCATTATTCTTTTTCCCAGCCACTCATTACTCTCCTTTAACTTTCAACACCCTCAACTGTTCCCTTCCCATCTTCATCATCTCCTCTTCCACCTTACTCCATTTTCCAAAAAGGCATTCTTGGAGAACAGCGGCAGCTGAACCTTCATCTGTTTCTGAATCATATACACAACTTCTATCTCGTTGATAGATTTGGATTTGTTCGAAGATACCTAATTGCTCCAGCTGGTGGGCATTCTCAACTAGATTGTTCACTATCAGATCATGATGTTCTTTTGGAGTTGCGCGTGCTTGATTTGGATTGATAATGTACAGTTCTTCATAACGGATAAGAGTACTTAGATAGGACAGCTCAGGCTTTGTCGCAATCAAGGCTAATTGTACTTCATATCCCTTACTTTTCAAGAGTTGTGCTGTTTTCTTTGGAACATCAACTGTTCGTAAAGTTCCCTCAATCAAAAGATTGTATCCCAAATGACTCAATTCTGTTACTAAATACTCTACCATTTTCCCCGCAAAATCTTTGGTGTATTCTACACTATCTTTGCCATATTCTCGCTGCAGTTCTAAATAGTGTGGATGCTGGGAACGAAAACTATCGCCATCTATGATAACAATATTTCCTTGAAATTCTTTCTGTTTAATACGATGAATTGTAGTCTTACCAGCACCACTTTGCCCTCCAAGCAAAATTGCTATAGGTAGCTTACTGGACTTTTTTCCTCTTGTCAGAGAGCGAACATTCCGCGCTAAAGAATGTTTGAATTCACTATCAGTATACTCTTGGATTTCCATTAGGCTACCATCCGTTTTTCAGATATCTCTAACATACGTTCAATTCCATCCAAATAGCCACTATATCTCTCTAATTCATCAAAAGTTTCTACTAAATAGATATTTGTATGAATCAAGTCAGATAGATCATCACTCATTAAAATCCAAGGATTAGATTCATCATCAATGCTAATCCCCTGACTATCTTGATAACGATAGAGTCTAGATAATAGATTAGCACCTCTTTCTTTCACAATTTCAATTTTCAAAGTCAGTTCATAATCTTCAACAGGATTGAGCATTTTATCCTCTCCTACAATATCGACATAAGATACATTAAACTTCTGACAAATGATATCTATTAGTTCCGTAGAGACTGAACTCGTTCCATTTTCATAACGACTCAGACTATTTCGTGAAATACCTACAATCCGTGCAAATTCGGGTTGTGTTAAGTCATGTGTTTTACGTAAGGATTTTATGTTCTTTCCAATCATAGCAAACTCCTTTATTTTTATAAATCCATTATAGCATAAAAAAGCATAACGCACCAAAAATGGTGCGTTATTTCTTGTTTTTCTATCCTAAACTTTACTTCTATAAAAGTCACCTAAAGAGCTATAAATATTTATTCTTGTATTAATTTTTTCGATGCGCAAACGATATCTACAAATACATCTATAACGATTCACCTTTTAGGATTTTTATTGTCAAAATTGCCTTTATCTACAAAGACAAAATGCTTATAAAATAGCTTGAAATCAAGGATTATCACCTTTTTCGTTGTAGCAACACTCCACATGTGATTATTAGGCTATTAGCAAAGCGTATCCAATACCTCAATAAAGTGTTGTTTTTACTGATATTTTAACTATATTGTATAGTCTACTATTTAAATCTCAATTAGGATATTTTATAGAATACCCAAAATTCAACAATAACTAAAAGTAAGATTCCATTGTATTTCCTTGTTGGTCTTTCATATCACGAATTTTATTTTTCAGAATATTAAAGTTACAAATTTCATCTCTAATATCGTTATCCGCTCTGTAGCCATTAATCATCTCAGTCAGAGTTTTCCCTTTACTACCATTCTTTATAGTAGTATTTACTCTTTTTATACTGCTTTCAAAAGGCTCATATGTTTTATACTTAATTACTTCGTCTTTAAAATTAAATAAAGGTGTATCCGGCTTAGCATTCCATAAAATAATCAACCACATTATAACATTATAAAGCTGCTTTGCAGTTTCATTCCACTTTTCAGGTTGTAAATTTCCACTCCCTGTATTGTCATATTCTTGTCTATTATTTACATGAGAATCACCTACAAGCGGATTAAAAAGAGGTAGCCCTTTGTGATTAATTAGTTCTAAAAAATCCCTTGCCGCACCCATGCAACACTGAATAACTTCCTTCTTGCCATCAATTTTACTCTCAGCGATAAATACATAATATTCATCTTCAATAGTTGCTCCTGCATCACTATGTTTTTGTTGATTTGCTAACAGCTTAATATGTGCTTTAGGCTAAACTTCAAAATCTCTAACAATTCTTTGTCTTGTTTCATGTCCTCTACAATTCATTTAAGTTCTCCTTTACAAGTTTAGTAACTAGCCTTATTATACTATATAAGATATGAAATGTACCATAATCTTCATCAACTAGTTTTTAGAAAATCACAAATCCATCTGGAGAGATGACAAGCTGATTCTCCAATTCTTGGCAATTGCTTGCTAGTGCTACTGCTTCTTGCTCTAAAAGATAATCTTCTGTTGATTGGTTGAATATTGCTTTGAGGATCCGTCCTTCGTATTTCCATTCCAGAGCTACTAAATCAGATTTGATTTCTTGAAGGCTATACTTGCCATGCGAAATAATTACTGACGCGTATTTCCGAATCTTAATCAGCCTCTTCATAAAGTTCAGCATATCATTGTCACTTGATACACGTTCCCAAGGCATACAACGACGACAATCTGGATCTGGTCCTCCAGTCAAGGCTAGCTCGGTTCCGTAATAAATGCACGGTGTTCCTTTTTGTAAAAAGAGAAAGGCTAAGGCTGATTTAACCAGTTGAACATCTTCATTGGCCGTCCACAGGATTCGCTCTGTATCATGTGAATCCAAGAGATTAAACATGACCTCTGAAATCTGCTGCTTGTAATACATAGACTCTCCATTGATTTCATCGATGAACTGGTCTGTCTTCTTAATTCCTCGTAAGAAATAGTCCTTGATACTATCAGATAAAGGATAATTCATGACGGCATGGAACTCATCTCCATTTAGCCAAGGCTGAGATGTATGCCAGACTTCTCCTAGGATATAAAGATCAGGATTTTTAGCTAAAACTGCCTTACGAAAATCCTTCCAGAACTGATGGT
This sequence comes from Streptococcus bouchesdurhonensis, assembly GCF_948472335.1. The sequence continues at coordinate 88,199 of NZ_CAOKTW010000004.1, forward strand.
CAATCTCATTAGCCACATCCAAACGCCAAGCATCGATATTAAACTCTTCAATCCAATAAGTCGCAACCTTTAAAAGATAATTCTTGACCTCTGGATTGGCTGTATTTAGCTTAGGCATATAGTCCTCGAAACCAAAAACATGATAGGGTAAGTCTCTCTTATTAACTAGCTTTTCAGTTGTCACTGGGAATTGTTGAATATGGAACCAATCCTTATAAGCAGACTGTTCACCATTTTTGACGACATTTTTCCATTGAAGAGATTGCGAACCAATATGATTAAATACCGCATCCAGCATGACTTTCATGCCACGATGATGCGCTTGATCCACCAGTTCCCGAAAGGTCTCCTTGTCTCCAAAATGACGGTCAATTTCAAAGTAATCTGTCGTATTGTACTTGTGATTGCTTGCAGATTCAAAGATGGGACAAAGATATAGTCCAGTAATACCCAAGTCTTGCAAGTAATCCATATGATCAATAATCCCCTGTAAATCACCACCAAAGAAATCATCGCTCTTAGGTGTGACAGATGAATCCCAGTCTAAAGTCCCTTCTGGGTTTAATAGAGCATTGCCATTGGCAAATCTTTCAGGAAATATCTGATACCATACCGTATTTGAAACCCAGTCAGGAACTTTGCAGGCATCAATCTCATGAAGATAAGGCAACTTAAATCCATTCCCAATTGCATGAAGATTTTCTAGAGAATTTTCCACACACCCTTTATCGCCATACAAAATATTTTGACCTTCTGTATCTCTGAGCTCAAAGAGATACTGGATACGTGCAAAGTCAACTGACACTTCAACCTGCCAATGGTCAAATAAGGTACCAGAAGTTATCTTGACCATTTCTTTTGTATCCTGATAAAACTCCTCCATAAAGATAAAAGGGTCCCCATAGTGCAAGTTGATGCTTTCAATGTCCCCTTTCTTAGTTCGAATCGAATATGGAGTTTCTTATCCTTATCTTATAAAGATAGGCATACTCCGACTCAGGCCTATGGTAAATAGCACTCAATTCCATCAATTTGTCTCCTAAAGTATTCATTCAAATTTTACGCAAACGTTTTTAAACTCAATAAATCCAGTATACTATTTTTGTAAACTATTTGCAAGGAATGTCCGTTGTTAAAGGAACTATCTTTTAAAGTATACAAAAAGCCTTAAAAAAGGCTTTCTCTATATACTAATCCTCTTTCGGTTTTGAAAATACTTCTACTCGCTGAGCTAGGACTTTGATTTCTACAGGTAGGTTATCTGATTTATCTCCGTCAACATCTGACTCAATTCACTATCTGAAGAGATTTTAATATTACGCGCTTTGATATACTCGATATTATCATTTGCGACAACATCCCCTTTTAATAAATCAGGAATGACGGATAATTTGGAGAATATAGAGGCATCTTTCAGAATCAAAATGTTGGCATAGCCGTCCTTGTTTTCTTCAAAGATTTTCTTATCAGCGAAGTAATTTGTCAAAAGGACCAAAACATGGCTAGCTTCACCAACATAATTTCCATTTTCTGTCTCAACCTTAATGTTAAAGACCTGATCTGTCATGACAGACTTCATGGTATTTACAGCATAGGTTAAAATACCGAATTTTGTTTTGTCCTCTATTTCAACATTGTGAATCGCCTCAGGCAGAGAACCGATACTAAAGATATAACCAAAATAGTTGTCATTTGCTTTACCGATATCAATCTTATTGGTTAAATCAAAATCCAGTTCGTCAACTGCGCCATCGATGTCTTGATTGATTTCCAAAAGTTTTGTAATGAGGTTACCCGTACCGCCTGGGATAATCCCTAACTTAGGAATGTAGCCTCTCTCATCAATACCTGAAATGACTTCATTGACAGTCCCATCTCCACCAAACACAACCACTGCATCATACTGCTCACGAGAAGCTTCTTCAGCAAAATGTGTTGCATCCAGCGCTTTTTCGGTAATTTTGGTTTCAACATATTCAAAGTATTCTTTTGCTTTATTCTCCAGCTTTTCTTTGTAATCCAAAGCCTTCTCGCCACCAGAAGTGGGGTTGATAATTACCATTGCTTTTTTCATTGATTTTATCCTTAATTTTAAATAGAAATGTTTACATTTCGTCGTATGCAAGTAAATGTAATCCTATTATACAATGAAAATACAGAAAAGAGAAATCTGATGTACTGGAGATTAATACGCTTTTATTCTATTTTCCCATCACCTAACTACATCCTTTAAGGGTTCATCCAAGTAAGAATAGGCCTTATCCTTGATCCAATCAGGAATACCGTAAGCTGCCTCTGCTATGCTACAAGTGATTGCTGCGAGAGTATCACTGTCGCCACCAAGTGAGATGGAATTTCTTATCGCATCTTCGAAGTCTCTACTTTCAAGAAAGGCGATAATGGCTTGAGGGACAGTTTCCTGACATGTTTCGTTAAAACGATAGTTAGGACGGATTTCATCTAAAGTTTGAGATAGATTGTAATCGTATTCTTTTTCTATATAATCCTTAATTCGTCTTTTACACTCTGTAGGATTGTCGTTAATTGATTGCTCGTACTCTCTACAATAACCACCAAAGTAAAAACGACATAGAAAGATAGCATCAGCTGTAGCCATAGCGCCTTTGACACCTTCTGGATGATTATGAGTTACCTCTGCAGAAAGACTCGTAAGTCCTCTAGATGATGGCCATATACCAGTTTTCGCATAAAAACCACAGTCCATGATCCAAGCACATGGAGAAATACGCATAGCTGATCCATTACCAAAGCTATTATAAGGCTCACGGTTATCGCTGTTTAGCCATGCATTAAACCGAGCACCGTAATCAGCATTCGGATACATTCTGCCATATTTCTTCATCGCGTCAATGAAGTCGTCTTTTTGTCCACCATTCATAATTGCTTCTGCAACAGCACAAGTCATAACCGTGTCATCTGTAAAAAAGCAGTCCTTCCGAAATAAAGGAAAGTCCTTTGTTTTGATATTGTTCCATTCGTAAACAGAACCGACAATATCTCCAATAATTGCTCCAAGCATCAGATTCCTCCTTGTTCATTTTGATGCTTTTTATATTGGTTATCTACCATATTTATTTTAGAAAATAACATCCTGTTGGATTTTAAAAATTTCATTTTTTTCAAAAGGGTTTTACCATTTCTTTCCACCTAGCTCTATGAAAATTGATTGATTTTAAAGGAGATAGGCCATAATTTCCCAATGCATAACCATCATTTACTTCAACAACAAGTGTTCTGCCATCACGAGTAACACCGATATCTAGTCCATAAGCTATTGGCGCATCTTTCCAACATGATATCGCTTCATCAATTACACTTGCATCAAATTGTGCATGATAATCACCTGTATAGGGTCGAACATCTAATACGCGACCATCTAACACAAAACAACGCCATTCATCTATGAATTCTACAACCTCACTAATCCATATAGGATAGTCGAAAGGTAGACCAATACCTATTAAATCATGGGTTCCATTAACAACTCTTCCAGTAAAGACTTTTGAACCAGCTTTAGGCTTAATAAATTTTCCCCAATTATCAGGTATATTCACAATCTCTCCTAAAATACCAACATAAATCTTTCGACCATAAAACTCTTTAAGCTCAATAGGATAGTCATAAATAGGAACGTTTAAGCCCATCATTTTTAGTAATGCTCTAGTCTCCATTATATAATCTACAACTATATCTTCACTTGTTAACTCTTTTATTTCAGAAAAAGATTGATATAAAATAACTTCTTCTCCTTGTAAGTAGGCACCTACTTGAGCATTGTATTTATTAATTGAAACCTCACTTGGTAATTTACTTTGTCTAATATAAACAACCATTTCATCACTCCTATATCACTAGTGTTACACCAATTTGTAAAAAATAATAGCAATTTTGCTCTTATTTTTTTGAGTAAATAGCCCCCATAATATCATCGAAATAATCAACGGTATTTAGGAGTAATTCAATAACCTGGGACTTTGTTAGTCGCATTCCCCTTCTATCTCTAGCATCTTCTACTAAATTTTCAAGTTTCTCTAGATTTTTATCATCCAAGCTAATCATTATTCTATTTTTATCGGTTGCCATTTTCATCACCTCAAGTTAATTCTATCACAGGTGTAACACTTGTGTCAACTGGCTTTTATAATACATTAGTTTAAAAGTGGAGAGGATTTTTTACACAGTAACTTTAAATCTTTGGTATTAAAAAATTTTCACAATATTTATAGAAATAAAATCTGTCTCAAATCAGTTATCAAATCTAGTATAAATTATGAGCGGCTACTCTAATACTTTCCCTCTAAACAAGAAAAAGACTTACACTCAAGGATTTTCTTCCCCCCTTCGTTATAACGTTTTGACTCTTTTACTAGCAAAGGTATATACTCACAAGGAACTTTGGTTGACTATTGAATCTCTCCAACTTCTTCTTTAACATATCCTTCTACATCTTCAATCTCTACAAACATTGGGTCTAAGTGACACAAGAAATGCCAAACTTCGATCCCTTTTTTCTGTAAAGAATCGCTTCACCGTCTTCACTTCCGAAAAAGCTTCTGTCGATTTCATATCCGCGGCTTTCTAAGAAGTCTTTTGCTTTACGATAGTTCGTTTCTCTTGTTTCGACATAGGCTTTAACTTCATGGTTGTTAACGACATATGCATCAATTTTTGAATATCCTTCGATCACTCTATCATTTTTGAGGGATAAATTTGAAATCTCTTTCCAAATAATGTTTACATTTTCCCCAGGATCGAACATAAATTTAGATAAAGGAACAATATTTCCGTTAAAAATAATTTCCATATAATCCGGTATGTTTTTAGGATTAAAATACTCCACTTCAAAACCATCTTCTGTTTCCAGAGTGTATCCGGGATTTGAGCTACAAAGGCTTTCCCATCTTCTATGGAATCAAATGCTACTAAATCTTTAGAATAATCATTTTGGTACAATTCCAATATAACCATCGATAATCTCTCCATTTTCATTATCAGGCTAATGTAAATAAGCACGTCACCTGACCAATTCAGGCTCTCTGTATCATCTCATCATATTTCCTACTTACTTTACGAGTCCTATACCCAGAACACACCTTATCGACCTTCGGTCTCACCTCGTTGCATTGGCTGAACATCTACTTTTACTTCGCTGATGCTTCAACTCGTACAAGCAGTGATACCGCCTCAGCGTGATGCGTCAGTGGAACTCAAAAGGTTTGGGGAACCTTTTAAGGATTAACTACGTTTCTCCAACAAGCTTACACATTCGACATGGTGCGTTTGAGGAAACAAATCCATAAGCTGGACTTTCTTCAACTCATATCCCAATTCTCGGTAGAGTTTAATATCACGCGCCATGGTTGCGACATTGCAGGAAATATAGGCGATGCGGTCTACTCCTGTTTGAGCGCTTGCTTTGATAAAGCTATCGGTCAATCCCTTTCGTGGTGGGTCGACCAAGATAACGGTTGGTTGAATACCTTCCTTGAGCCATTTCTTCATGGCATTTTCAGCCGTGTCACAGACATAGTGGGCGTTTGAAATATTGTTCAGCTGAGCATTTTTTTTACTATTCTCAACCGCTTCTGGAATCAGTTCAACACCGTAGACTTCTTTAACATGCTTGGCGACTGATAAACCAATGGTTCCAATACCAGAATAAGCATCAATAACCACGTCATCTTTTTTTAACTCTGCAAAGTCAATGGCTGTTTGATAGAGTTTCTCCGCCATTTCAGTATTGACTTGGTAAAAGGCTGGGCCAGCGATTTGGTAGTCATTTCCCAACATCTGGTCCGTAATATAGTCTTGACCATAAAGAGTTCGCCACTCCTTACCAAAAATCGCATTGGTATTCTGGTCGTTGATATTTTGCATGACAGACACAATCTCTGGGAACTGCTTGATAACTTGTTCAATCAATTGGTCAACACGAAAAACTTTTGGACGAGTTGTCACCAAAATAACCATGATTTGCCCTGAATAGTGTCCGCGACGCACCACAAGATTACGAATCAAGCCAGTTTGTTCCTTTTCATCATAAGGTTTCAAATCATAACGGCGGAGCAAGTCACGTAGGGCTACTACTAGCTCGTCAATCACAGGATTTTGGATAAAGAAATCTTCTAGAGGCATGAGGTCATGCGAATTCTTACGGAAAAATCCAGTTTCCAAGACACCATTAACACGACGAACAGGCACCTGTGCCTTGTTGCGGTACTTGACTGGATTTTTCATACCCAAAGTTTCAGCAACTTCTACATCTGCAATTCCAGCAATCTTGTAGAGACTGTCCTTGACTTGCTTGGTTTTAAACTTGAGCTGTTCTGGATAAGAAAGGTGTCCTAAATCCGCGATTCCTGAACGCAGGTAAGCCAAATCTAGATCTTGATTACGGTGTGGTGACTGGACAAGGTATTTTTCAACTTTTCCAAAGCCAATCTTTTTATTGACCTTGAGGACACGCATGAGAATTTTTTCACTCGGTAAAGCATTCTCTACAAAAAAGACCAAACCATCTACCTTGGCAACTCCTGCCCCTTCATGGGTCAAGTCAACAATTTCAACTTCTACAATATCATTTTTCTTTAACATTCTTTTCTCTTTCTATTGGCCGACAAAAAAGACGGCAACGTTACGGTTACCATCCATTATACCATGAAATTTCTTAAGAACCAAAACTCTTGAAGAAGGTGACAAGGGCTTGCCAGAGGGAGCTTAAGAAGTTACCACCGTCCTCTAGCGCCTTATCCGCATCAAAGTTAAGGTTGATATTTTTAAAACTGTCGCCAGCTTGTGATACGATGCTTTGTTTAAGGTCATTTAGGGTTTTAGTGAAATCTGCATTGCTGAGGATATCACTCTTTGAGAGATTCAAGGCAAAATTGATGATGATATTGATCTGGTTTCCTGTTATGACCTGATCAAGTTTGTAATTTTTTAAGGTATCTTCAACAATCTTGCGGATATCTTCTTCTGTCAGATTTCCCTTGCTTTCTTTAGCTTTGGCGAGTCCTGACTTGATATCAGCTAGGGCAACGTTTAATTTATTAGCATCATAGCCTGATTTGTCCTTGTTTTCAGCATTGATATCTGACAAAGCCTTCAACTCTTCTTGAGCCAAATCTTTATTAGCTTGTGGCACCTTGGCTCCATTAGCCTCTAGCGAATAGTAAATCCCTGCTAAAGCACTTTCTCCTGTAACTGGAATAGGGGCTGCTACAGTGATTTTGGCATGTTCCATACCCAGCGTTACTGCTGCGTTTCGGTACATATCCTGAGTCACCTTAGTGATATTTTCTGGTGTTTCAATCTTGACCTCAAGTGGCGATTTGTCACCTAGCTTTTGAATCTTGGCTGATGAATACAACTGTAAGCTAGAGTCATTGGCCACATTCATGATTTTAGAATAAACATCAGGTGTCATGGTCTTGAGTTCTTTGGTATCTGTTGAGGCATTGTACCCCAGTTTTTTAAGAGTTTGATTTTTTTGGTCTTCAGATAGGGAAGAACCTAGGACATATTCAGGTTGGACATAGGTTTCATCGATAACTTTTTGAACATCTGTTGCTGCATGGGCGCTACTCATAGCTGTTACTGCCCACAAGACCGCAGCACTGGTCAGAAAGAGTTTCTTTCTCATAGGGAATTTCCTCCTTTACCTTTCTAGAGTAATATATCTATCTTAAAGAAAACTTATAGTCATAACCACCCGTGAAAACGGGTGGCTTGTACAACTATAAGCCGTTTCTCTCCAGCGGCGTCTAAAGACGCTCGCTGAACTTCGTTCAGGTCATGCTATATTACTTGACTAATGCCCGTCACAACGGGCTTTTACCTTGTTCTAAATCCGCCATCAGAAAACGGATCTTCATATTCTTTTACACTCAGCTTATCGAGTGCAATGTCATTCTTTTCCTGCTCGCGAATATATTTAGCTACGGTCTTTTCGTTTAGTCCAACGGTACTTACATAGTATCCCCTAGCCCAGAACTTTCGATTTCCATACTTATATTTTAAATTAGCGTGCTTATCAAATATCATCAATGCACTTTTGCTCTTGAGATACCCCATAAAATCGGAAATCGAAAGTTTGGGAGGTATCAATACAAGCAGGTGTACATGGTCTGGCATCATATGACCTTCGATAATCTCCACGCCACGACAACCGCATAGATGTTTAATAATATCTATCAAATCCGACCTGACTTTGTAATATATCGCCTTACGGCGATACTTAGGTGTAAAAACTATATGATATTTGCACATCCATTTAGTATGTGATAAACTGTAACTGGTTTTAGCCATTTATTTTTCCTCCTTTATCTAACCTGAACAATTAGATTATACTTGGAAAAATAAATGGAAGCTAGAAGCCTTGTCAGCCACCAGCATAGCTGGTGGTTTTCTTGTTTTTCTCTACGAGAAAAACTGGCTTGAAGCCATAACAAAAACATCTGGACTAGCCAGATGTCGAAAAGAGAGTGAAACATTTGATAATGTAAAGGTTGAGTTGCACCTGTCTAGAATAATAATAGTTTCCTCCATTTACATAGAGTTCGGCTCCATGAAAAATGGAAATGGGGTGAATATAACTATAAGTCTTTCCAGTCGTATTACCCAGCAAGGGAGCAACAGTATCACGGGAGTACTGTTTGGCCAGTGCTAGGGTGTTTTCCTTACCATTTTGGGCGATAAAATCGATATAGGCAGGTCCAAAATTATAGGCTTGAACAGCCGTCCAGACATCTACCCCCTTCTTCTGGGCCAGATAGAGATTATCTGTCAGAGTTTGAACGCCTTGCCGAATGCTAGAGGCGTTATCATTGATGGTATTGGTTGAGCCACTTGCAGACTCACTAGACTGCATGACATCGCCTTCTTTTCCTTTTGTTTCAGTATAAATCATAGCGAGCACAAGCTCTTCGTTTGCTGGTGTGTCTTTTTCACTCAAGATTTCTCGCACCATGGGTTGATAGGTCATAACTTGCTTAACATCTTGGTGAACGCGGTAAGCTTTATATCCAGCAAAAAGGAAGACTGCTAGTACAAGCACTCTTCGAATTCGTTTAAACATTATTTACTTTGGATATCCTCGATATTTTTGATTAAGATAGAGTAGGTTCCATTATCATTTTGGATAAACTCAACAGACTCGGCGTCTTGATAGACGTTATTGGGAACGATGAGCTCAATTCCATTTGACAAGGAGAGTTTTTGGTTTTCAAATTTCTTTAATTGGCGACTGGCATCAATTTCATCAAATTGAACAGGTTCTGGTACGGCTTCTTTGACTTGGTCAATAAAGCTTAGACGAGCCGTCAGATTGTTGTCAAAAAGGTCATTAGCCAATTTCTCAGGTGACAATTCATTGCTTTCTTCTAGGTTGTTGAAAATAGCTGATTTGACCTTGGATTGAAATTGAAAATCATCTGTGTTAAAAGATTCAGCAATTCTCTGGGCTGTTTTTTCTAGTTCTTTGATAGATTTCTTGGGTGAAATCTTAGGAGCGACAGTAAGAAGATTATCTGAAAAATAGTTCAAAAAAGTCCCGTTGTACTTGATTCGTTTTTCAATCAGATGGTACTTGCGGCTCTGAAGATTGACTACCAAGGCCTCATCAGCCCCTGTTCCAAATCCAGGCAGGTTATTCTGAGTCAGCTTGATTGGATTATCAACTTCTCCTCCGAGGTGAGTCAAGGTCTCACGCAGGGCAATTCTCAAGAAAGCGAAATGTTCCACACCTTCTTTAGAAAATTGCACAAAAATCAAGTCATTGGTCTTGAGATTTTCAGAAATGCTAAACTCCTCTTTCCAGAGATTAGCCAGTGTTACTGATGTCTCCAATAAATCGTCTGTGATGTGATTGAAGAAGGGATTTTCTTCCTCGAAAATCCCAGTCTTGGCTTCATCTGAATACACACGTTCAATTTTTTTACGCAGGTATTCTTCGATTTTTGGAGTAATATTGAGAAGCTTATCCGCTAGGAACAGCTCGGTATCAGTAGGACTGAACTGGTGAATAATGGCTTTCTTAATATAAATGTCCATAAAAGTTTTAGTCCTCGTATAATGGGAAGGCGTCTGTCAACACTTTGACTTCACTTCTCACTTCTTCTAAGACAGCTTCATTTTCTGCATTCTTAAGGGTTTTAATGATGAGTTCAGCCACTTTGCGACTCTCTTCTTCACCAAATCCACGCGCAGTAATGGCTGCAGATCCGATACGAATCCCACTTGTCTTGAATGGTGACAAGGTTTCGTAAGGAATTGAATTTTTATTTAGGGTAATATTGACTTCATCCAGCAAGTTTTGAGCAACTTTTCCGTTTTCTACAACCTTAGTCACATCAACAAGGAAGAGGTGATTTTCAGTCCCACCAGAAATAATACGGAAATCAGGGTCTTGCAAGAAGACATCTGCCATAGCTTTGCTGTTTTTGATAACATTGGTAGCGTATTCCTTGAAGGCTGGATCCAAAACTTCTTTAAAGGAAACAGCCTTGGCAGCTACAATATGCTCCAAAGGTCCACCCTGAATACCTGGGAAAATAGCTGAATTGATTTTCTTAGCTAGATCCTCATCATTGGTCAAAATTAAACCACCACGAGGGCCACGAAGGGTTTTGTGGGTCGTTGTTGTAGTGATATGAGCATATGGTACTGGGCTTGGATGTAGACCAGCTGCAACCAAACCAGCAATATGAGCCATATCTACCATGAGTTTAGCCCCAACAGCATCCGCAATTTCACGGAATTTTGAAAAGTCGATAATTTGAGAATAGGCTGAAGCACCTGCTACGATCAATTTTGGTTTTACTTCTTGGGCTTGTTTCAAGATAGCATCAAAATCCAAGAGTTCCGTTTCAGGGTCCACACTATAAGAAACAAAGTTGTAGGTTTGACCTGAGAAGCTGACAGGAGCTCCGTGGGTCAAGTGTCCACTCTACTGCCAAATCCATCCCCATAACGGTATCACCTGGCTCAATCAAGGCCATGTAAGCCGCACAGTTGGCTTGGCTTCCTGAGTGAGGTTGGACATTAGCGAATTTAGCGCCGAAAATTTCTTTTGCACGTTCAATAGCTAGACTTTCTACCACATCTACTACATCAGTTCCACCATAATAACGGTGTCCTGGGTAACCCTCGGCATATTTGTTTGTCAAGATAGACCCTTGAGCTGCCATAACAGCCTTGGAAACTACGTTTTCCGAAGCAATCAACTCAATGTTGTTTTGTTGGCGTTCTTCTTCTTTAGCAATAGCATTCCAGAGATCAGCATCGTATGCTTTAAAATCATCTTTATCAAAAATCATAGGTCTTCTCCTTTTATTGTGTGACTAGTCCATTAGTTTAATTTTCTTATTAGAAAATCAAACTAAAAGATGCGAATAAACCGTTTCTGCATTTTATCACAAGTATAACCAACTTTTTCATAAAATACATGAGCACCCAGACGATAATCGGCAGAGTTTAAGCGGATAAACCCATAACCACGTCTTTTTGCTTCTTCTTCCAACCCTTGTAGTAAACTTTTACCGATACCTTGACCTTGCGCTTGAGGTGAAACTGCTAAAGCTAAAATATTAAATCCTGCTTTAGAATAAAGTGATTCATAGACCTCAGCGTGGACATATCCAAGCAAGGCATGACTAGCTTCATCCTCATAGCCAAGTAGGAAATGATGGGAATCCTGAGACAGTCTAGCTAGTTGGCTAGCCGTTTCCTCTGGACTAAATGAATAGCCCAAAGCCTCTTGGTTGATATAACATATAGCTTTCACATCTGTTTCTTGCAAATCTCTTAGCATCTCATTCCTCCTCAAAAGAAATCTCTGGCAACTGAGCAAGAATATCTTCTCGCTTAATGGCCCCTTGGCGTAAGATTTTCACCTTGTCTCCAGACAAGTCCAAAATAGTTGAATCCTGTCCAGTTAGAAAAGCATCGTCTTCCAGACCCAGAACATCTTGGTCAAAATCCTTCAGAATTTGTTCAAAGGTTACTCCACTTGCCTGACCTGAGATATTGGCAGACGGTCCAATCAAGGGCCCTGTCACTCGAATTAAATCCAGTGTGATAGGGTGACTAGGCATCCGAAATCCAACAGTTGCAAGGTCAGAATTGACCCAATAGGGAACTCGGTCATTGGCTTCGAGAATAATGGTCAAGGGACCTGGCAAAAAGGTCTCTACAAGTTTTTGAAGATAAGTTGGCTGATTCTTTGAAAAGTACAAGATGTCCTCTAAAGAGGAAATATTGAGATTGAGCGCCTTGTCTCTAGGACGATTTTTGAGCTGGTAAACATGGTCAACTGCTTTTTCGTCTAAAGCCTTAGCAAAAAGACCATAAACAGTCTCTGTAGGTAGAACGACAGCTCCACCCTTTTCCAACTCTTGTCTAATCCTGTCCATCATCAACCACAACCATCCTATCTTGACCAAATTGGTCCTTAAGTGTTCGTACTCGTTTTTCAGGAAGATGCTTCCTAAAAAGTTCAGGAACACTTTGACCTTGCTTGTATCCAATTTCAAGGTAAATCTTACCACCATCTTTGAGATAGTCTTTTGCATCTTCCGCAATTCTACGGTAAATAGCTAGGCCATCCTCATCTGCAAAGAGAGCTAGATGAGGCTCCGAATGCAAAACATTCAAGCCGACCTCTGACTCATCTTCACGAGAGATATAGGGTGGATTGGAAACAATTATATCATATTTTTCAGAAATTTCTGTAAAACAGTCAGATTTTTTTAAAAATATTTGAAGATTTTGCTTTTTAGCATTTTCGTTAGCTACATCTAAAGCATCTTGGGAAATATCTGCTGCTATCACTGACCAAGCTGGTCTGTTTTTTGCTAGAGCGAGAGCAATAGCTCCACTACCTGTTCCAATATCCAGAACTGAAAGATTTGTCTCAGGATTTTCAGCTAAGATAAGCTCCACCAACTCCTCTGTCTCTGGACGAGGAATCAAAACCCGCTCATCAACTGTTAACTGCATCCCATAAAAATCTGCCTGTCCGATGATATACTGTGCTGGTTTATGAGCTGCTAACTGTTGGAAAATTTCTTTTACAAATACTTCTTCCTCTTCCGTCACTTCCTGCTGGAGGGCAAAAACAAAGTCTGTAAACGTGAGATCTTTCAGACTACGATAGACAAAAGAGAGGCTTTCTGCTTCCTCTCCTTGTCTTATCAACTCTTCTTCAAAATTTGAAAATAATTGAGCTAATTTCATTATTTGTTTAATTCTTCTAATTTTTGTGTTTGGTCATAGAGCACCAAGGCGTCCACAACTTCGTCCAATTTACCAGATAAAATGGTATCTAGTTTTTGGAGGGTTAAGCCGATACGGTGGTCTGTGACACGGTTTTGTGGGAAGTTATAAGTACGAATACGTTCTGAGCGGTCACCAGTACCGATTGTTGATTTACGCTCAGCGTCTTGTTCATCCTGAGCAATTTGTGCAAAGTGGTCAGCAACACGCGCACGAATGATTTTCATGGCCTTCTCACGGTTCTTCTGCTGGGTACGTTCTTCCTGCATCTCAACCTTGATATTGGTTGGCAAGTGAACGATACGAACGGCAGTCGCAACCTTATTGACGTTCTGTCCACCAGCACCAGAGGCGTGATAGATGTCGACACGAAGGTCTTTGGGATCAATGTCGTATTCAACTTCTTCAACTTCTGGCATAACAAGAACTGTCGCTGTCGAAGTATGAACACGGCCTTGGCTTTCTGTCACAGGAACACGTTGCACACGATGGGCACCTGATTCGTACTTAAGCTTAGAGTATACAGACTGACCTGAAACCATGGCAACCACTTCTTTGAAACCGCCAACACCGTTCATAGAAGCCTCCATGACTTCAAAGCGCCAGCCTTGGACTTCCGCATACTTTTGATACATGGTCAGAAGGTCACCAGCGAAAAGAGCTGCTTCATCTCCACCAGCGGCACCACGGATTTCAAGAATGATATTCTTATCATCGTTTGGATCTTTAGGAAGGAGCAAGATTTTCAGTTTTTCTTCGTATTCTTCTTTTTCAGCCTTGGCATCTTTGAGTTCTTGCTTGGCCATTTCTTCCAAGTCAGCATCTCCACCTGATTCCTTAATCATTTCTTCAGCGTCAACGATGTTTTGAAGGACTTGTTTGTACTCACGGTAGGCTGTTACTGTATCACGAGTTGAAGCTTCTTCTTTTGAAAGCTCCATAAAACGTTTGGTGTCCGATACCACATCTGGGTCACTCAGCAATTCTCCTAATTCTTCATAACGGTCTTCTACAGCTTGTAGTTGATCATAGATGTTCATTTTTCTTCATTCTCCTTATTGATTTCAGGCGCAAAATAATGTTTACGGCAAACTGAGATATAGGTTTCATTTCCACCGATCTGGATCTGCTCACCATCATAAACGGGCAGTCCATCCTGTGTTCGCAAAACCATAGTCGCCTTTTTCTTGCAATACTGACAGATGGTCTTGATTTCGTCAATCTTGTCTGCTAAGAGCAAGAGATACTTGGAACCTTCGAACAGTTCATTGCGAAAATCATTTTTCAAACCAAAAGCCATGACGGGTATATCTAACTCGTCCACAACACGAGCTAGGTCGTAAACATGGTGACGTTTGAGAAACTGGGCTTCATCGACCAAAACACAGTAAGGCTTTTCTGGTAGGTCTCGGATATAGCCGAAGATATCCGTCGTTTCCTCAATCGCAAGGGCAGGGCGTTTCATACCAATCCGACTCGACACATAGCCAACACCGTCACGCGTATCCAGAGCCGAGGTCATAATCACAACACCTTTTCCTTGCTCCTCATAGTTATAGGCCACCTTGAGAATCTCAATCGTCTTACCAGAGTTCATGGTCCCATAACGATAATACAACTGTGCCATGTTTCTTGCTTCACGTCCATTTCTAAATTTTTGCTACATTCTAGTATATCATAATTTTCTTAAGCTTTAAACGGCAAAATGTGGTAAAATAGAAGAAATCAAAAACTAGTGGAGGAAGCTATTATGCCATTTGTACGCATCGATTTATTTGAAGGACGCACGCTCGAGCAAAAGAAAGCTCTTGCTAAGGAAGTAACAGAAGCTATTGTCCGTAACACTGGAGCCCCTCAATCTGCTGTCCATGTCATCATCAACGACATGCCAGAAGGAACTTACTTCCCACAAGGGGAAATGCGCACCAAATAAGCTAGCTTAAGCAGAATTGCTTAGGCTTTTTCAATCCCCAAGTAGCATCCATTGAAGAAATATCCTAAATTTGTTACAATTTGAAAAGAGACTTGGAAAAATTTCCAAGAAGAGAGCTATTTATTAAAGGAAACATTATGATTACACGTGAATTTGATACCATCGCTGCTATCTCTACTCCACTAGGTGAAGGGGCTATTGGTATTGTCCGCCTAAGCGGAACAGAAAGTTTTGCTATTGCGCAAAAGATTTTTAAAGGAAAAGACTTGAACAAGGTTGCCAGCCACACTCTCAACTACGGTCACATCGTTGCCCCTCAGACAGGAAAAGTCATGGACGAGGTTATGGTTGGAGCCATGAAGTCTCCAAAGACCTTCACTCGTGAGGATATTATCGAGATTAACACCCACGGTGGGATTGCGGTGACTAATGAAATTCTCCAACTAGCTATCCGTGAAGGAGCTCGATTGGCTGAACCTGGTGAATTTACTAAACGGGCCTTTCTAAACGGTCGTGTAGATTTGACACAGGCTGAGGCAGTGATGGACATCATCCGTGCCAAGACTGACAAGGCCATGAACATTGCAGTTAAGCAATTAGACGGCTCCCTTTCTGACCTGATTAACAATACCCGTCAAGAAATCCTTAACACACTTGCCCAAGTTGAGGTCAATATCGATTATCCTGAGTACGACGATGTTGAGGAAGCCACTACTGCTGTTGTCCGAGAGAAGACTATGGAGTTTGAGCAATTGCTAACCAATCTCCTCAGGACAGCCCGCCGCGGTAAAATCCTCCGTGAAGGAATTTCAACGGCTATCATCGGACGCCCTAACGTTGGGAAATCAAGCCTTCTCAACAACCTCTTGCGTGAAGACAAGGCAATCGTCACAGATATTGCTGGTACAACCCGTGATGTCATCGAAGAATACGTCAACATCAACGGTGTTCCTCTAAAATTGATTGACACGGTAGGTATTCGTGAAACGGATGATATCGTTGAACAAATCGGTGTCGAGCGTTCGAAAAAAGCCCTCAAGGAAGCTGACCTAGTACTACTAGTGTTAAATGCTAGTGAACCACTAACCGCCCAAGACCGCCAACTCCTAGAAATCAGCCAAGAAACCAACCGAATTATTCTCCTTAACAAAACTGACCTGCCAGAAGTTATTGAAACCTCTGAACTTCCAGAAGATGTCATTCGCATTTCAGTCCTTAAAAACCAAAACATCGATCAGATTGAAGAGAGAATCAACAACCTCTTCTTTGAAAATGCTGGTTTGGTTGAGCAAGATGCTACTTACTTGTCTAATGCCCGTCACATTTCCCTGATTGAAAAAGCAGTTGAAAGCCTACAAGCCGTTAATCAAGGTCTTGAACTGGGTATGCCAGTTGATTTACTTCAAGTTGACTTGACTCGTACTTGGGAAATCCTCGGAGAAATCACTGGTGATGCTGCTCCAGATGAACTCATCACCCAACTCTTTAGCCAATTCTGTTTAGGAAAATAAGAAAAATCCATGATCCTTCATTCGGTCATGGATTTTATTGTCTTCATTAATAATCTGGTCTTAAAACCCCTGTTACAGTTGCCTTAGTTGCTTCGTAGTCGCCATCTACGACGACTTTGATAATGCGTTTGGCATCTTCTTCTGGTGCTGGAACAAGAGGCAGACGAGTTGGGCCAGCTGCAAATCCCATATAGTTGAGAACCACCTTAACAGGAGCAGGACTTGGATAAGAGAAGAGGGCATTGACTTTAGGAATGAATTTACGTTGAATAGCTGCGGCTTTCTTCATATCGCTTTCTGCAATGGCAGTAAACATCTCGTGCATTTCATCCCCATTTGTATGAGAGGCAACAGAAATAACCCCGTCAGCACCAAGGTTCATGGCATGGAAAGCATCTCCATCCTCACCTGTATATATCAAGAATTCTTCAGGTTTGTGCTCAATCAAGTAAGCCATATTTGCCAAGCTGGTACATTCTTTGACACCGATAATATTTGGATGGTCAGCCAAACGAAGCATGGTTTCTGGAGTTAATTCAACAACTACACGCCCTGGAATATTATAGATAATAATTGGTAAGTCAGAAGCATCTGCAATAGCTTTAAAGTGCTGATACATCCCTTCTTGAGAAGGCTTGTTATAGTATGGTACGATAGCAAGTCCAGCAGCAAAACCGCCGAATCCGCGACTTCTTTGACAAACTCGATAGAGTCACGCGTATCATTGGTACCAACACCCGCAATCAAAGGAACGCGTCCATTGACAATCTTTTGTACAGCCGCAAACAACTCCAACTCTTCATCGTGAGTCAAGGTTGGACTCTCAGCAGTGGTCCCTGCGAGAAGAATTCCATCCGTATGATGAGCCAACAAATGCTCAATCAAGGCTGGAATAGCATCAAAGTTGATGGAACCATCCTGATGGAAGGGGGTAATAAAGGCTGTGATGATTTTACACTCTTTTAAATCTTGATAAGACATGAAAACACCTCTCTATTTCAAAGAAGGAGTTCATCTGAACTCCTAAACGATATGACTATTTTAATTCAAATTTCAATTCAGCTGTTGGACGAACCAAGCCACGTTCATGAAGAGTTTCAGCAATCTGAACTGAGTTCCAAGCAGCACCTTTGAGCAGGTTGTCTGAAACAACCCACATGTGGATTCCTTTTTCAGCATCCAAGTCTTTACGGATACGACCAACAAAGGTATCACGCGAACCAACTGCATTGATAGCTTGAGGATAAATTTGATGAGCTACATCATCTTCAAGAACAGCACCTGGAAGGCTGCGATAGCTGCTTTGACTTCTTCGATTGGAGCCACTTCTTTTGTTTCGATATAAACAGACTCAGAGTGAGCTGATAAGACTGGAATACGAACACATGTTGCTGAAACGGCAATACTATCATCTTCCATGATTTTCTTAGTTTCCTTAGTCATCTTCATCTCTTCATAAGTGTAATCATTGTCAGTGAAGACATCAATTTGTGGAAGAGCATTAAAGGCGATAGGATAATGTTTCTTGTCACCACCTGAAGGCAAGATTTCGGCATGCAAATCACGTGGGGTTACACCATCATTCAAGACTTCACGAAGTTCACGTTGTGTCTCAAGAATTGCTCCCATACCAGCACCTGAAACTGCTTGGTAAGTTGAAACAATGATACGGTCCAAGCCCCATTTTTGGCGAACTGGCTCAAGAGCCACCATCATTTGAATTGTTGAACAGTTAGGGCAGGCAATGATCCCATTGTGGGCATCAAGTGCGTGAGCATTGACCTCTGGAACAACCAAAGGAACGTCTGGATTTTGACGGAAGTAAGATGTATTATCTACTACTACCGCTCCAGCTTTAACTGCGTATGGTGCATACTTAGCTGATGTCGAACCACCTGCTGAAAAGAGAGCAATATCAACTCCCTCAAAAGCTGTCTCAGTCGTTTCTTCAATCGTAATATCTTGGTCTTTAAATTTCAAAGTCTTGCCTGCTGAACGTGCAGAAGCAAGTAAACGAATTTTATCGATTGGAAGTGTTGATTCTTCCAACATTTTTATCATCTGAGCACCGACAGCACCTGTCGCGCCGACTACAGCAACTGTATATCCCATAAATAACCTCTTTCGGAATTTTCTAAAAATTTCTATAATAGAAGTATTATACTACTTTTTCCATGAATTGCAAAGCTTTTTTATCATTTTTTGAAAAATAAAAATCCCCAGTCGCTAGACCAAGGACTAAGAGGCATCTTCATGTGATAAGCAGGTTCACACAACTCATCAAGGTCCGCTCCTGCGTTATGACCTCCTTATGCTCAATAGTAGTCCGAAGACTACCTATCGACTCATCGCATATTCTATATTACTAGAGATACTTGATTTTGTCAATAAGAAATTTTTTCGATCGAGTATAACAAAAAACTCTCGTATTCAAGAGTTTCCCTATACATATCATGCTAATTGCTAAAGGATTGAACCTAGCGACCTCATCCTTACCATGGATGCGCTCTGCCAACTGAGCTAAATCAGCTTACTTGAAAAGTATACTATAATCAGAAAAGCTTGTCAAGTTTCCTTAGAAATTTTCTATAAGAAAAAGCCAGGTAAAGGCTACCTAGCTTGTCTTCTTCTATTTGCTTAAATCGATTCGACGACCAATTTTACCAATGATAATCGCTCCAATAATCAATGAGGCAAATTCACCGATTCCTGTTGTAAACCAAGTAAGGAAAAATGGTAATTCTGCTACAATATTTAACTCTGCAGCGATGGTAAACATGGAAATTGAAAAGAGGATTGAAAAGAAGAAATGATCTTTTCGAATCAATCCGTTAAAGAGGTAATCCTTGCTATATTTTGCAAAAAGCCAAACACCTAAACTGAGGAATACCAAGGTTGATCCGCCACCAACAAAGACATCTAGTAGTCCGAAGCTAAAGAAATTAGCAATCATACAACCGATAGTAACTCCGATGATGTACTTGGGATTGTAAAAAGCCATAAAGTTCATCATTTCTGAAATACGAAACTGATAAGCACCATAGCTGATGGCATTTAGGGGCGGTGTGACAGTCAAAACGACATAAATAGCAGCAACGATTGCAATATCTGCAACATCACGAATAGTTAATTTTTTCATTTTTTCTCCTTTGGCGGTTATCCGCGTGTAATATGCTTGGTGAAAGAAGCTAAGCACCAAGGGTTGCTTTATTCAACCTTACTAGTATAGCACAATAGCCTGCTTTATGCTATACTTAAAGCATGAAAAAACCTATTCAAAAATTTTTTAACAATGAAATCTTAGCCTATCTCTTTTTTGGCCTTGCAACAACTCTAGTTTCGATTCTCTCACGACTAGTCATTTATCAACTAAGTCATCAGGAACTCCTTGCTACTGCCCTAGCAAATATTATTGGTATCCTATTTGCCTTTATCACAAATGATAGGCTTGTATTTAAGCAAGCAAGGAAGAATCGACTTATCCGTTTATTGAAATTTTCTCTTGCTCGCCTTTCTACTTTTCTGTTAGACTTGTTTTTAACTTTTCTCTTTGTAACCCAATTTCCTCACATCATAGGTCAATTCGTAAATGAAAACATTGATAAGATAAATGCTATTGAAACAATAATTGCACAAATACTCATTATTATCATCAATTATATCTTGAGCAAGGTCTATATTTTTAGAAAATAATGCTCCATTTATGAGCCTTTTAATTGCCTTCTATAATGATTTAGGATACAATGAAACACGAAACGTTGAAAGGAAAACAGTATGTTAAAAAATCTAAAATCATTCTTGCTTCGAGGAAATGTGATTGACCTTGCTGTCGGTGTTGTCATTGCCTCTTCTTTTGGTGCTATCGTTACTTCACTTGTAAACGACATTATCACTCCTCTTATTTTAAATCCCGCTTTGAAAGCTGCTAAAGTCGAACGTATCGCTCAACTTTCTTGGCATGGAGTCGGCTATGGTAACTTTTTAAGTGCTATTATCAATTTTATCTTTGTGGGTACCGCCCTCTTCTTTATTATCAAGGGTATTGAAAAAGCACAGAAACTGACTGGCATAAAGGAAGAAAAAACTGACGAAAAAAACCAACCGAATTGGAAGTCCTTCAAGAAATCAAAGCTCTTCTTGAGAAAAAATAATCGTTTAAAAGGATCTAGCGCAAAGAAAGCTAAATCCTTTTTTCTTTACTCTTTGGGTAACTTGCCTGCTTTCTCAAGCATTTTTTTGATCAAATAAGGCATCTTAACATTCTCCCGCCCTTTTTTCTCAATCAGTTTTTTCACAAATTCTGGCATTTGTAAATCTTGAGATTCAGCCAAAATGTTTTTCGTCTCGTCTGAAGGAACTAATTCATCAAAGGTTTCTTCTTCCAGGAGAAATTCCTTAAACTCTTGATGTTCATTGGCTCTGACTGTATTGAGCAAGGCATCAATTAAACGAGAATCCGTATTTGGCATTGGTGGACGATGGTAGTTCACACCCAATTCTTGACACAAGTCATAACATTCCACATCATTATCAAACAAGACCTCAATATGCTCGCTAATGAAGCTGATAGGAACAAAAATATAATGGTCTGGATGTTCTGTCTGTTCTCTGAGATACTCCAAAACATCTGGCTTAATCCATGGAATCCCAATATCACTCTCACTCTGCCAAGTATTGGTATATTGTTCAGAACTCAAGCCTAGTTTTTCAGCGACTAACTTGCTATTTTCGAAAATTTGGTCAATATATGGGTCACCAAAATCCAAGGCAAAAATGGGCACACTGTGGGCTGAAAAGATGACTTTAAAGCTATCCTGCTTTACTTCTTCTTTTAAAATCTTAGCAATTTCATCTGCCCAATAGTTTAAGAGCTCTTCTTCCTGATACCAGTCCTTAATGACCAAAAATTGAATTTGTTTGCTTTCTAAAAATTTTTCATAGCCCATGACAGAGTAGAAAGAATAATGAGGCTCCAAAATCAAACAAATACACTGTTCAATTCCGTCTGCTTCCATTTGACCGATCACATCTGGAATAAAGGGACTGGAAAACTTATTAGCAAAGTAGACACTGTATTCATTCCCCAGCCTAGCTTCTACCAAGGCAACCTCTTGACGGGTAATTCTTTGCAGAGGTGTGCCCCCAATTCGTACATAATTATCATAGAGTGTTTGAATTTCATGGTCTTGAGGTCTCACTCCACGACGAATATTTGTGAAAAAATCAGCCACACCTTCAAAGGTAATCTCTTCTGGTGAACCAAAGGTCATCATTAAAATTGCTTTTTTCATAATCGCTTCCTTGTGATATTTTTATCAAGTTTATTTTATCATGAATCCACTGATAAGTAAACGCTAACATAGCAGATTGCCCTAACTTCTGTCTTTTGTTTTTCTCTTCTTTCTATGATACAATGGAAAAAATGAATTCAAAAGGAGTTTTTTATGACTTATCCAAATCTCTTGGACCGCTTCTTGACCTACGTTAAGGTCAACACGCGCTCTGATGAACACTCTACTACTACTCCAAGTACACAGAGTCAGGTTGACTTCGCAACCAATGTTCTTATCCCTGAAATGAAACGTGTTGGACTTCAAAACGTCTACTACCTTCCAAATGGTTTTGCTATTGGAACCTTGCCAGCCAACGATCCGTCTTTAACACGTAAAATTGGCTTTATATCTCACATGGATACTGCTGACTTTAATGCCGAAGGAGTCAATCCACAGGTAATTGAAAACTACGATGGTGGTGTGATTGAACTAGGGAATTCTGGTTTCAAACTCGATCCAGCTGACTTCAAGAGTCTTGAGAAATATCCAGGACAAACGCTCATCACAACCGATGGAACAACCTTGCTAGGGGCTGATGACAAGTCAGGAATTGCTGAAATTATGACTGCCATTGAATATCTGACTGCTCACCCTGAAATCAAACACTGTGAGATTCGTGTTGGTTTTGGTCCAGATGAGGAAATCGGTGTTGGTGCTAATAAATTTGATGCAGAAGATTTTGATGTGGATTTTGCCTACACTGTTGATGGTGGTCCACTAGGTGAACTTCAGTACGAGACTTTCTCAGCCGCTGGTGCTGAATTGCATTTCCAAGGCCGTAATGTCCACCCTGGTACTGCCAAAGGGCAGATGGTCAATGCCCTTCAGCTAGCAATTGATTTTCATAATCAACTTCCAGAAAATGACCGACCTGAGTTAACTGAAGGTTACCAAGGTTTTTACCATCTAATGGATGTGACTGGTAGTGTCGAGGAGGCGCGTGCAAGCTACATCATTCGTGATTTTGAAAAAGATGCCTTTGAAGCGCGTAAAGCATCCATGCAATCTATCGCTGATAAGATGAATCAAGAACTTGGGAGCAACCGTGTCACTCTCAACTTGACAGACCAGTACTACAATATGAAAGAAGTCATTGAAAAAGATATGACTCCAATTACCGTTGCTAAAGCCGTTATGGAAGATCTAGGTATCACGCCTATTATCGAACCAATCCGGTAGGTGGAACAGACGGCTCTAAGATTTCCTTTATGGGAATCCCAACTCCGAATATCTTTGCAGGTGGCGAAAATATGCACGGACGTTTTGAATACGTTAGCCTTCAGACTATGGAACGTGCAGTTGATACCATCATTGGCATCGTAGCTTATAAAGGCTAAAAAGACGAGGTGGCTCAGCTACTTCGCCTTTCTGTTTATTCTACTGCTTTTTCTTGATTACCAGTGCTTGTTGTAGATTCAGTTGATCCCTTTTCTGAAGTTAATTCAGCAGGTTTAGAATCTCTTGTGTTGCTTGCTTTGTTTTCGTCGCTAGCAGTTTCGCTGTTAGATTCTGTAGTTGCGTTTGGTTGGTTCTCAGCACTGGTGTTATCACCATTTGCTTCAGCATTTCTTGCTGGACTTGTTTCTTCACTTGCGCTAGCTTTTGACTGGATTTGGTGATTCAAAACTAGAATAGCTTTTGTCAATTCAAGTAAAGCTGCTTTGTCTTTACTCTTAGCAGAAAGTTGATCTAGTAATGCATCCACTTTATCAAAGTCCTCATCAGAACCATTATTACTTTCTAAATAAGAGTGAAGCGACATGAGAATATCGTAGAGTTTTTGATAGAGTACAAGTGTCTGAGAATCTTGCTCAGCATTTTCCTTTTCTTGTTGAAGGGCGCTAGCGATACGAGTCAAAACATCTTTTACCTGACTGTTTACTTCATCCAAGTCTGCATCAGCCTTGTTTGTGGCAGCTTTTAGATTTTCTACTTCTTCTGCCAAGGATTGTCTGATTCCTTCTTCATGGATTTGTTCCAAGAGTTGATTTGCCTTGTTCAAAAGACTTTCTACTTCTTCCTTGCTATCTGTCGCAGATTATTGGTTGCTATCTACCATGTACTCCTAAAACAGGAGAGTTATAATCCAAGATTACAAGGCCTTACAGAAATAAGAAATCCAGATAAGACAATGTTCGTCCAAGACGCTATTCGCTTCGCACAGCAGCACGGATTCAATATGCTTTAATTTTAAAGTTTAGGTGTCAAGACCTCTTTTTAGTGTGCCCAAAATTTAGAGAAGTAATCAATCAACTAACTTTTATTTTTTTCAAACTTTCAGTAAACTGTCCTAAGGCTAACTCAATCTGTCTTTGTTTGATTGGATCCTCTTTATAGACGTTTCGACTTTCAGCAAGAAGTTGATCTACTTTTGCTAAAACTGTTTTCTCATCAAAGGCCCCAGGCTGATAGTTGGATTTCAGGGCTGGAATCTTGTTTTTCAAGGCTACTTCATATCCCTTAGTTTGCACCTTGATGTAGTGATTGTGGTCTCCGTAACTCATGACAAAACCTGATTCATCTTCAGCAATAATACGATTGGCATCAAAGCCGTGTCCACCTTCTTCATGTTCCTCATGTGAAACACTAGGATTGGCTGCAAGAGACGGCGAAGGTGCTACTAGACCATTGTTTGGAAGAGTCGGTTGCCCAATTACGGTCGATTTTGGAATGTAATGGAAATGATCACCATGTCTTACAATATAAGCTGTTGCTGTTTCCTCGACAATATCTTTAGGATTAAAGATATAACCATCAGATGTTGAAGAGATAGGCTTATTTGTAAGTAATGAGGCATGATTCAAAGTAGATGGACTACTTGAAAGACTTCCTAGACTAGACGCTGCTTCATGAGGTTTTTCATTTGTAGAGACCGTAGAACCAGTTCCGCCTATAGGCACCATTCTAGCAATCTTTTCTTCTAAAGGAGAGAGTTTGCTGTAAGGAATAAAGTGATAATGGTCGCCATGCGGAATCGCAACTCCATTTGGCGTACGACTGATAATCTTAGCAGGGTCAAAAACCAGACCGTCTGATTCACTGTAACGTTGGTCACTAGGTGAATCGTAGAGTTCTTTCAATAGACTTTGGAGATTTTCAGCTTTGCTTTCTGGCTTGCTAGTTGATTCTTTCTCTATAGCTTGATTAGTATTATCACTAGCTGTTGAAGAATAGCTTAGCTGACTTGGTTGCGTATTTTTGCCAGCTAAATGAGCTTTTGCTGCTGCTAATTCACTAGCAGACAAATCACTTTTTGGAATGTAGTGATAGTGACCTCCGTGAGGAACGATATAAGCATCACCCGTATCTTCGATAATATCAGCTGGATTAAAGACATAATCATCATCTGTCGTATAACGTCCCTGAGACCTTGCTACAGCGACATCTGAGCTGACCTTCTCATTATCTTTGACATGTTCTTGTTTTTGACGATTGATTTCATCTTTGGTTCGAACATTATCAGCATGAGCTGCATCTTTCAGGTAGACATAATATTTTCCATCGACCTTGATGATATAGCCACCCTTGACCTCATTAACAATATCAGCGTCTTTAAGTTGATAGTTTGGATCCTTCATCAAGAGTTCTTCACTAAAGAGGGCATCATAAGGAACTTTCCCATTATAGTAATGATAGTGGTCACCGTGTGACGTTACATAGCCCTGATCTGTAATTTTGATGACAATTTGCTCAGCCTGAATTCCTTCTTTCTGGCTAACCTGATCTGGTGTCAAGTTTTCACTTTTCTGACTTGACTGACTGCCATCCACATAAGAGACACGATTATTGTCCTTATTTTCCTGCGAACGATGCTGGTTTTGTCCATAGGCACATAGACTCAAGGATACGATAACAGCTGATCCAGCTGCTATATATTTTTTACTGAATTTCATAAATCCCTCATTTCAATAAATGATGAAACTTTTTCTTAACTTCTTTTTCTCGGTTAAACAATTTTTCTAAACCGCTTATTTAACCATTTAATTAACCAGTAAATAGTTTACTATTTAAAATTATAGAGAAATGAAATAAGAATAGGACAAATTAATCAGGACAGTCAAATCAATTTCTAACAATATTTTAGAAGTCAAGGTGTACTATTCTAGATTCAATCTATTATACTTCTGTCAAGTTTCTGTTACTTTCTTCTAAAAAAGAGAAGCAACACGAAAGGTTACTTCTCCATAAAATATGCTTCATTCTTTTTACTACTATATAGGAGTCGGTTGACTCTCTTTTAACAAAGCCAAGAGCCTATCTAATTCTGCTGAAATAGTGTTACTGTCTTTCGTTCCGAAAAGAAGACTGCTGTTTAGACCAGACAATGTCTCCATAGCATTTTGGCGAGTACGAGAATCTGTTACTTTTTCTAGCAAGGTCTCCGCCTCTGCTATCTTAACGTCAATAACAGAACGCTCTACTTGTGGAACTTCATCCTCATCTGTAGTATCTTCAGCTTCTTCCTCTGTCTCTTCCGCATCAGTGCTTGGTCTATAAAGATTATCTGCTGAAGGATTTAAACCAGCGTGATTCTCTTTTTCATCAGATTCAGAATGAGTTGGCTCACTTACTTCATCATGTTCCTTATCTTCATCAGGTTTACCGTTTTGGTCTGCCTTATTTTTACGAACATGGTCGCTAGCATTACCCCAACCATTATCTGAATGAGGACGTTGGTCAGGATGTTCAACGTAGTATTTCACTGTCGCAAATAAATCTTCTAAGGTATAGCCTTCAGGAGCTGAGTAAAGTCCTTCATCAAACCATGCAAACTTAAGGTTATGATAGTGATCAAAGTGAGGAATTATAAAGTGACCATTTTGTACAGCTACAGTATACTGTAAATGATTCGGTATTTTTTCTAATGGTACCTTTTTCTCAGCTTTTACGCGGTTATAGATAGCTTCTGTCCCTGTTGCCTCTGGTTTTGCTTCTGTTGCTTCAGTAGAATTTGGAGCTTGTAAGCCTTTTTCTTTAGCATAAGCCTGAGCTGCTGCTCTTTCAGCTTCAGATAAGCTGTCTTTTTTAATCCAGTGGCTATGGTTCAAGTGTGGAGTGACGTAGGCATTTCCTTCATCACTTTCAATATCATGCTCATCAAAGATATAGCCATCCTCTGTTGTATATTTACCTGCTAATTTCGCTAATTTAATTTCATCGTCTGTATAGGCAATTTGAGCATTTGGTTTGCCAAGTCGCTCTGGATGGGTAATTGGTGCTAGGAATGCCAATAAATCATCTACCAATTTTACTTTATTAGAAGATTCATCATTCAAGCGCTCTGCTAATTTGTCTAAAGTTTGGAAATCAGAAACGCGACCTTTATTTTCAGACAAGGCTTTATGAGCCTGGGTTAACAGATTGTAGGCTTTATCATAAAATTCTTGGTCACGAGAAGCGACATTTTCTTTTTTAGCAACTAGAGCATGTGTCTCTTGAGTTTTCTTAGACAAGAGATTTTCAATAGCATCAATCTTATCCTTAGCCAAGTCTTTAGCAAAAACATAGTGACTGACACCAGCAATTTCCACAACATATCCTTCCCCAACTTTTCTAACAACCTGTTCTACTGTAAAATCAGTTTGTTTTTTCTCAGTTGATGGTTGAGCTTGCGGTTTTGGTGCTGGTTTCAAATAATTCATTCAAGCAAGACTGCACCATTTTGTCCCTTAATAGCTATCATACGAGCCAATTTTTCTTCCAAAGGTGACATTTGTGAATAAGGGATAAAGTGATAATGGTCTCCGTGCGGTACAGCAACACCATTAGCTGTACGATTTGTTATTTGTCTTAAGGTCAAATACTAGTCCATCCGATTCTACATGGCGTTCTGATAAGGGTTTAGCATACAATTCACGTAAAAGGCTTGGAATGTCTTCCCCTTGATTTTGATGATAAGTTGGAGTGACAGTCAAATTGTGGTTCTCTGACAAGCTTGGTTGAGCTGGATTTGCATTATGACTAGAACTTGAAGAAGGACGAGACCCCTGCTTCCCATTCCAATAGGCTTGGGCTGCAGCCAATTCTCCTGCAGACAAATCACTCTTAGGAATATAGTGAAAATGATTTCCATGCGGTACAACAAAAGCGTCACCTGTATCTTCAATCACATCTGTTGGACTAAAGACATACCCATCATCCGTTGTATAGGCTCCTCCAGTTGCTCTATTCGGTGCCTGCGTATTGAGATTAAAGTTTGCTTTAATGGCTGAACTTGGTTTCGCAGGACTGCTTGGTTTCGTATTATCAGAATGCTTTTGAACTGGCTGACCTCCAATTGATAGATTTCGAGCCAATTTTTCTTCCAAGGCAGACATTTGCGAATAAGGAATGAAATGGAAATGATCTCCGTGAGGTACTGCCACACCATTTGCAGTACGTTTTGTAATCTGTGCTGGGTCAAATACTAATCCATCAGACTCCACATGACGTTGGCTAAGTGGCAAAGCGTACAATTCTTGAAGGAGACTAGCTAAATCCTCATTTTGACTCTCAGGAGTTGTTGTAAGATTTTGAGGAGTTTCAGATGGACTCGTTCTCACACTAGATCTTGTTTCTCCCCTGCTAGAACGATATTCAACCGTACTTAATTGACCGCCTTTTCCAGATAAGAAGGCTTGGGCAGCAGCTAATTCACTGGCAGACAAATCACTCTTAGGAATATAGTGGAAGTGATTGCCATGAGGAACAATATAGGCATCGCCTGTATCTTCAATGATATCAGAGGCATTAAAGATATAACCATCATCCGTTGTATAACGTCCTTGGGCTCTGGCTGCAACTACCGCCTGATTGTTTGAACCGCCACCGTGATTACTACTATGTTCCTGCTTCTGACGTTTAATCTCTTCTTTTGTCCGAATATTATCCGCATGGGCCGCATCTTTAAGGTAAACATAGTATTTACCGTTTACCTTAATGACATAACCACCCTTGATTTCATTGACAATGTCTGAATCCTTCAACTGATAATTCGAATCTTTCATGAGGAGCTCTTCACTGATGATGGCATCATAAGGAACCTTGCCATTATAGTAATGATAATGGTCTCCATGAGAAGTCACATAACCTTGATCCGTAATCTTGATAACAATTTGTTCAGCATTGATTCCCTCTCTCTTACTGACTTCATCTGGTGTTAAGTTCTCTGCCTTTTGACCAGCCTGATTACCATCTATATAAGCAACTCGATTAGACTCTTTCTTAGCCTGACCAGCTTGGTAACGACCAAGTTCATAGGAACAAACACTTAGGGCAAGAACTGCCACTGAACCTGCTAGATATTTTTTATTGATTTTCATTTTTTCCTCACTTTAATTCTTCTGCTAGAACACTTATATTTTCTTCAAGATTTTCTAAATAGGTCTTGTCATTTTGTGGGTCTGCCTCTAAAGGATTCAGAGTTTTAAGACCTACACCTGTTGATTTGACAAGAGTTTCAGCTACTTTTGAAGAAGCGTTACTTTCTGTAAAAATCGTTTTAACCTTATAGGTTTTAACAAATTCCTGAATTTCTGTTAGTTGTCTTGGACTTGGTTCTTGTTAGGAGAGATACCTGCAATACCAAGTTGATTGAGTCCAAATCGCTTAGCTAAATAAGAAAAGGCTGTATGTTGTGTTACAAATGTTTTCTGAGTCGCTTTTTCAAATTTAGGCTGGAATTTCTTAGTCAATTCTTGAGCTTTTTTGATAAAGGCTTGCGCATTTTTTTGGTAAGTTTCTTTATGCTCACTATCCGCCTCCGAAAGCTTATCAGCGATAATCTGAGCTTCTTCGCCAGCTTTTTCAGGATCTAGCCAAGTGTGAGGGTCATAGAGCGTTTTTTCATCAACTCCATCCCCTGCTTCTACATCTTCTAGCCCTGGGACGCGGTCTAAAGTCATTCCCTCTGAAGCCTCTAAAACCTTCACTTTGGATTTTTTTAGATTGGGATCTA
Source organism: Streptococcus bouchesdurhonensis (assembly GCF_948472335.1). The sequence continues at coordinate 118,205 of NZ_CAOKTW010000004.1, forward strand.
AACTTCCTGCCCAAGATTCGAGCGTATGTGAATGGTAAACAAAGACATCTGCATCATAGATGGCTGCGATATCATTTGCCGAAGGTTCAAAGGAGTGAATCCCACTACTTGACTGAATCATCCGAACATCATTCAAGTCACCAGATACTTCCTTAACCATAGCATAGATAGGATAAAAACTGGTCACAATTTTCATCCCCTTTCCTGTCTGACTTTCCTTTTGACTACAGGCTCCTAGCAATAAAAGAAAGACACTTAACAAGACTAAAAATAAATTTTGTTTCTTCATGAACAACTCCTTAACTGTTTAATTAACTAGTAAACATTCTACTCCTAAAAACTTAATCTGTCAAGATATTTTTAGAAAAAATTTGAAATTTCTTTCACATATAAAAATCTGCTGAGTTTCAACAACTCAACAGACTTTTACTTTATTCTTCTATGGTAGAATGCTTATAGCCATAAGTGAAGTAAATAATACTTCCTACTAACAAGGCAACTAGGAAAGCAATCCAAGTTTCCATATTATACTGTAACATAAAGGATAAACAAATGATGATTGATAAAATCGGTAACAGGGGTACCAAGGGTGTTTTAAATTCCCCAGCTTTTGGCATCCCTTTTTCTTTCCGTAAGCGAATCAGGCCGTAAGCCAGCATGATTAAGTAGGCCAAGGTACAAATGTTTAAGAAGGCTGCAATACTAGCTAGCGGGAAGATTCCTGCTGCTACTGCTGAAGCTAGACCTGTTAAAATAGTAGCATTCTTTGGTACCTTGCTAGTCTTCGTTAGTTCTTTAAAGGCGGCAGGCATTAAGCCATCGCGCGCTAAACTGTAAATCATACGCGATAGGGCATAGGTCATCGAGATACAAACTGTAATCAAGGTCAAGATAGCCACTAATGACACATAGTTGGCTGCCCAACTGATCCCAACGCTACGAAGGGCAAAGGCAACGGCATCATTGACATTTAAATGACTATAGTGAACCACACCAGTCAAAACAAGCGTCACCAAGGCATAGAGAATGGTTACGATAGAAAGCGATAAGACAATCCCTCTAGGAATATTTTTTTGAGGAGTCTTGACCTCATCTACAGCCATAGAGATGGATTCAAATCCCAAAAAACCGAAGAACATCAAGGAGGCACCAGCCATAATACCAGTACTAGCACCATAGATTTGTCCAAAACCATAAGGAGCAAAATTACTCCAATTATCAAGTTTGATATGCCAAATTCCTACTAAAACAAAGAGAGCTAAAGCCGAGAATTTCAAAATAACTAGAATAGAATTAAAGCGTAAGGCTGCTTTAGCATTGAGTAAAACAAGCGAGGTCACCAAGACCAAGACAAGAATAGGCAATAAATCAACAAATGTCCCTGCTTGAGGATTAAAGGTACCATTTAAAGGCTGAGGAAGGGCTATCCCGTATTGAGAGAGCAAGCCTTTAAAATAAGCTGCCCAACCCGAAGCTACGCCTGATATGGCTGTCATGAACTCCATCATGGTTAACCAACCAGCCAACCAGGCTGGGAATTCTCCTAAAATAGCATAGAGATAACTGTAGGCACCACCTGTAGCAGGTACTCGTGAAGCAAATTCTGCAAAAAAGAGGGCTGATAATCCCACACACAAGGCAGAAATGACGATTGAAATCACTAGGGCTGGACCAGCAAGTGTGGCAGCTGCAGTACCTGTAATTGTAAAGATGCCTGTCCCTACCATGGCTCCGATACCCAGCAAAATCAAATCCCATAACTTCAAATGCCTGTGCATCTCCGTTTTATCCAAACTTACATTCTTTGTTCTAAATATATTCATATTTCTTCTCCAAATAAAATGATGATTCTATTTTACCATAAATATAGGAGATTTGTGACTATTTATAAAATATTTTTCTAAAAAAAAAATCTGACTACATCTTGTAATCAGATTTTTATCGATTCTAGTTCATTTCTTTAAATGCTGCTTCTGCATCCGCATTACTGATAGCACCAAATTGAATCTTTCCAATCTTTCCTTGACTATCAATTAGGTATTCTGTAGGAATGCTTCGAATTTGATAAGCTTGGAAGGTTGTTGCTTTAGTATCATAAAGAACTGGGATATCTTTATATCCTTGTTCTTGGAACCATTGTGGGAATTGATTAACAGTTTTTTCACCTTGAATTCCTGGTGCAATGACAGTAAGAATTTCAAAATCGCGATCTGGTTTTGCAGCTAATTCCATCAACTCAGGCATACTTTTCTTACATGGACCACACCAGGAAGCCCAAAACTTCAAGTAAACCTTTTTACCCTTAAAATCAGATAACTTGACTTCTTTACCATCCATGGATTGCAAGGTGAAGTCTGGAGCATCTTTCCCAACAGCAATTTGCTGTACAGGCGTTTCTTGTTTTGGCTGTTGTGGGGCTTGAGTTTTTTTAGTTTCTTCCTCACCACAGGCTATCAATACAACTAATGACAAGAGACTTAAGCCAGCAAACATTACTTTTTTCATCATTTTCTCCTTTATTCAAAAATTCCAGCTAGAACATTTACTTGTCCTAATAGTAACAAAATTCCCATTAAAATAATGAGGAAACCACCAATTTTCTTCATTAGCATCATATGACGTTTGATTTTACTAAAATAAGGCATGACTAGACCTGAAGCTAGAGCCAAGACCAAGAAAGGAAGAGCCATCCCCAGAGTGTAAATAAGAGTATAGATAGCACCTTGCCAAGCTCCATTGCCTCCAGAAGCCGCAAGCGCTAAAACAGAACTTAAAACTGGACCAATACAAGGCGTCCAACCAAAGCTAAAGGTAATACCGAGTAAAAAGGCTGACCAATAACGATTGGCTTCTGATTTCTTAAAAGTAAAGCTTTTTTGAACCTCTAATTTCTTAAAATGAAAAATTTCCATCTGGTGAAGTCCCAAAATGATAATAATTGTTCCCATAACATATCGAAACCAATTTGCATAGAGAATATGACCAAAGTAACCAGCACCAAAGCCTAGAATAAAGAAAATGAGTGAAATACCTGCGATAAAGCAAAGTGTTCGAATCAAGCCTGACCAGAGAACCTTTCTCCCAAATAAAGAAAAGCTTTTTGCGCTTTCCTGATCATCCAATAAAATCCCAGCATAGACTGGCAGAAGAGGAAAAATACAGGGAGAAAAGAAGGACAAGACCCCTGCTAAAAAAACGGAAATTGAAAATACTATCGTTTCCAATAAAGAACCAACTTTCTTAAGATTTCTAATCCTATTTTACTATATTCAATTTCATTTGTATGCTTTCTGCTACGCAAAATCGTATCGGGCACTACTGGACCAATCTTTTCTTTTGCTAGTCAAGGCGGATCTTATCCCCCAAAATAGCCAAAAAGCAACGACAAGGGTTACTCGTCGCTGCTTTTGTGAACGAAAATGTCTTTTAGATCGACATTTCATAAATCAAGTTTTACTTGAGTTTGGCAAGGATTACTTTAAGCTCCTCTACTAGTTTAGCTTCTGTCTCTGCTGAGCCATTTTCCTCTTTCACGAAATCAAGGGTTTCTTGGAGAAGGTTTTGGGCTTTAGCAAGGACTTTTTTATCTACTTTTTCTGCATCTAGCTGTCCAAGAACTTTTGTCAATTCCGTGCTTAATTGCTGGATTTCTGACTCTTTCTTACGGCGAACCAACCAGAAGGCAATCACACCTAGAAGGGCGAGTAGACCGACTACAATCACTCCTGCTGGAACTGAGTTTGTTTCAGTCATCTTATCTGAATCCTTACTATCTTCCGTTCCTTGTTTGGCATCTTTCTTGTCCTGTGCAGGCTTGCTGTCGCTAGCATTTGCTTTCACATCTTTGAGAGAGTCCAAGGCAGCCTTCACAGACTCTACTGCAGTACGTAGACCTTGCTCTGTCAAGGCACTATCTTCCAGAGCTTTTTGAGCATCTAGGAGGACCGCCTTGGCTGCATCGATTTTCGGATTAGATACTGTTGCCAAAGCTTTCAAGCGTTGGTCTAACTCTTGAGTCAAGGCACGAAGTTCAGACTTGTCAACTTGCTCTTGAGCTGGAGCTTGCGTGCTCGTTGAGCTAACTGAAGGACTTGCTGCCGCTCTAGGTGCTTGAGTCGGAGCTGGAGCAGGACTTGCAGGTTGACCCGAAGCAGTTGGTTGAGACGGTTGTGGAGCTGGCTCAGATGGAGCTGTTGGAGTCTCAGTAGCTCCTTGGTCTGGCTGAGTAGGAGTAGATGGTTGCGATGTTACGTTATACGAATCGGGAATTGGATAATATCGTTTTGATGGCAAGCTGACTGGTGTTGAAGAAGCACTAACTTCACTATTACCATGTTTAGCTGTCGCACTTACTTGAGTTCCTGCACTAGCCGCATTATGGGAAATTGTAACAACACCACTTACTCCATCAATGCTGACACCTGATTTTGTTGGTGTTAGGCTCCAGCTTGACCCTGATTTCGTAGCTACAACTTTGTCGCTTCCAATGCTAATTTCTACATGGTCTGCATTCGCACTTGGTGTTACCGTTACATTGGCATTCGCTTCGCTAGAGGCAACTGTTGGTTTTTCAGGTGTTGCTTCTTTAGCTACTGGTGCTGTCGCTCTTCTTTCATCACTAAACCAGGAACCACGTTCTCGTGGATTACCATCGTTTACGTTATTATTTACTTCGATAACAGTGAGTGCTCTAAATTTATCTGTTCCTATCTTATTAACTCCAGACTTATAATCAGACTGGGTAATAGTAATTTGGCGTGCAGAACCATCCCCATCATTATTAGGAGATATATCTTTAGAGGCAAGTATATTATAACCTTGGATAAGCTAATCCATCCGTACTCCCTCCATAATTAGAAATATCCGAACCTCCGGTTACCAAATATACTTTCATCTTTGCGCCATTAGGTAATTTAGGAACATAAGGAATTGTCACATCAATATTAGGTTTTTCATTAGCTTTACCTGCTAAGCTCGGGACACTTGCATCTGTACTATCATTTGGTGTATTAATAGTCGGCTTCTGAAAAGGGAGATAGTATCCAAATTGTGTCGTCTGACTACCGCTTGAAGTAGTTACTGTTACATTCAATAAATACTGACCCCTGCGCGGAGTAATTCCGTCGAAAGTCAAAGATGCTTCACTCCCATTGACAGAAGATTCGACCTTTAACCCCATGTTTTCATGACCAGTTACAGATATGCTAGTAATTTTCTCATGATTTGATTTAGCACTAATTTTCAAAATATTACCAAATACTCTATCTCCACCTGGTACTACTAGTATATTAGAAACTTCTATTTGTTTACGTACTGCATTCCATCTCCCAATTGTTAATCCTGCTATATTCCGTCTTTTTCTTACATGAACTCCTCTTTCCTCAGAATTTTCCTCCTATCATTTTTTGACATCATCACTTGATTACCATCTAGTAACTTGTGAGCTTTTTCGACAAGTTCTCCAGAAATCTTTCCGTCGTCTGAAAGTCCTAACTTTTCGTTGATAGTATCTGCTAAGTTTTTAAAAGCTGCTGCCGACTCAGGATTGGATTCTTTCAATCTTTTAGATGCATCTATCAATTTATCATATAACTGATCCCCATCTTCTTCTTGAGATTGATCTATCTTATCTTCTCTATTAGCTTCTTCTTTGATAATTGAGGATTTTTCTTCCAACTCTGGTTGTACTTCTTTTTTATCTTTTTCTACCTCGGACACAGTAGATAATTCACCAGATACAGGTTTAACTACACCATCAACTTTTTCATCACCTTTATTCTCTACTGTTGACTTAGCTTTTCCTTCACTATCTTTAGATGAAGTTCCTGGCTCTTTTTTCTCTGTCTCTTGAGTGTTTGGTTTAGCTCCTTCTTGTTCTACGTTAAGATTTTGATTGCTTGTATCTGATGGCGGTAAGACAGATGGATTCCCAGTGTTGCCATTTCCATCCTGACTGACCACTTCTGTATTTACTTCCGCCGCCTGGACTTCTGTCGCTGGATTAGCTATAAAAAAGACAGACCCTAGCAAGACTGAGACTGCTCCAATTGAAAACTTGCGTATAGAAAAGCGTTGACGCTCATTCATTTTAAACTGTTTCATAGTTTTTCCTTTCTTTCTACCCTGTCTTTGCTCCTCTAGCCATGTTCATGCAGGCATCAACTCGCAATAAAAACAGGAAAACATGACCTTTTTTCATCTTAAACAAATGACAAAAAGGCCCATTGTCTACTAATACTTCATTATATCAACTTAGTTCCCTTCCTTCAACCTCACTTTGTTTTAGAAAATCGATGATTATATATATATATATATATTTCTTATTTTAAAGGATTTAGAGGCTCCTTATTTGTAAATTTAGTATATTTTTCGTTATTTTCAGAAATTTTAAATTTATATGACATTCAAAAGAAGCTGTTCGTCTTGCTATCTATCGCCAGCAAGAACTATCCTAGACTCAGCAAATAAAAAAACAGGCTCTCCGAAAAATACTTACCTATCACGGAAGGAATAGTTGTTCCTCTTTTTTATTACTAAAATTCAAAAATTCCAGAGCTTTTTTCAAGAGCAAATCCGTATATTCTGGATCTTCTTGGGCTACTTCTATTTCCCGCTGAACTTTTTCCAAATCATCTGTAATCACTCCATCTACTCCTAAGTGAAGAGATTTGCTGATAGCTTCTGAATCATTGACAGTCCAAACATAAAGTTTCTGATCCGTTGTCCATAGTTTGCTTACAAAATATTCATCCAAGGTTGAGTACTCCATAGTATATCCTGTCGCCCTTGTTTTAGGAAAGACAGAATTGTAGGGCATGATGAAATAAACTGGCAGTTCGGCATCATACTGTCTTACTTTTTCGACAACATGGTAGTCTAAAGACTGGATTTGATGTCCATAAATCTTGAGCTTTGCAGCATAACGGGCTAAAAAGCGGTCCATCATGTCTGGACTATCTTTTTTACTGGTTTTAATTTCAATTAGTAATTTTTGACCAAGTTCGTTGGCTCGACTGAGATAATCTTCAAAGCTTGAAATTTTAGTCTGGTAGCCATTTTCAAAAATATCAATCCCTTTAAGCTCCTCCAAGTTTAAGTCTTGAGGACTTTTATTGATACCTGCTAGATTTTTCAAGTTAGCATCATGTATCATGACAAACTGCCCATCTTTTGTTTCCTGCACGTCCGTCTCCACCAAGTCTGGTTTGAGTTGTGCTGTAGTTTCCAAGGACTCTACTGTATTTTGAATCCCATTTGCATTGGAAACCCCTCGGTGAGAAATAAGCTGAGGTAGATGAACCATGGGAGCCTCCAGATAAATATAACCTTCTAAGGCAAAGAAAAGACTGGCACAAGTCATGACTCCCCATCGCATGATGTGATCTTTTCTCTCCGAGGAAGCATATCCAGCTCCTTTCCTGTCAAAAATGAAACAAATTTAACCAAAAAATAAGTCAGAGCCATATAATAGAGATTTTTAATCACGACAAAATTCAAAATACCAAGAATCAGAGACTCTCTCTGAGTGATATCATCTACCAAAGTTTGAGCCAATAATAAAGGAATCAAAGGAAGATAAAATAATAAATGTGCTTTGAGCAAGATGTAAAATAAATTCCAAGCATAAAAAGTAACTCTCTTCTTGGTTTTCTCCAAGCTAAACATCACTGCTTCTCGAACAGTCAGCTGATCATATACAATCTTCGGAAGGGCAAACATCAATCTGACAGAGACATAGAGAAAGATAAGAGATAGAAGTAGGATGCTCAGCCACCACATCCAATATTTATCTTCTAAATAAGCTTGGATAAACTCTGGAATGACGATTTTATTAAGATAATAAATCTTCAGCATTTTCCGTATAAAAGGAAAAAGCATAGCTATATAGAAAAAGATAAACAAGGCTTTAGCGCAAGTTAGCTTTTTCATAAATCCAAAACTTTCATGGAAAACCTTGCGGATATACTCAATTAGCCTTCGCTTTTCATTATAGAGGAGATGACGAGCACCAATAAAGAGGAGTCCTATTTGAAAATAAGCAACCAGAAGGTTAATTACAATCAAGGCTAAAAAAGCTAGACTAATCAATGGAGAATGAGTAAGGATGGCTAAGACATTGTTATAGGAAATAAAAAGATAACCTGTCTGATCTAATAAGAAGCTAGCCAACCATGAATTGAATGGTACCCACAAATACTCCACTATCATAAAAATCAAGAAAAAGAGAAAGAGGATTTTATCAAGATTGAGGTAAATCTGTTTAAGACCCAATTTTTTAGGTTTTTCAGGTTTCATAGGCACTCCTAGTCAAATAATTGAGACAAGTCCAAGCCACCAAAAGGATTGTTTGATAAGCTACTTTCTGTCTCTAACAATTCCCTAGCTTGATCCGACTCTAAGAAGGATTCGTAAACACGCGCCGTCATCCGAGCATCCTCTAAACTATTATGAGACTGACCTTGAAATCCAAGAAATGAGGCAACAGTTTGCAATTTGAGATTGGCAATACCATGTAAATCTGAACTCCGACGTTCAAAAGCTTCATCATACAAATCCACCTTGTACTGTTGGCTATAGTCTAAACCATGCTCTGCTAAAATAGGTAAATCACTTTTAGCAGCATTGTAGCCTATCATCAGCAAAGCACCCACAAACTCTTGGAATTCTTGTATGACTTCCTCCACTGGAGGGGCATCTTTTAATGTCTCAGCTGTAATCCCAGTCAAACCATTGATAAAACTCTTTAGAGGCACACTAGTATGGACATAGGAATCATAGGCATCGATTTCCTGACCATCTCTAAAACGCACTGCCGATACTTGAATCAAGTGTGTTTGTCCTTCGTGCTGATTAAATTCTAAGTCAAAAGCAATGTAATCTTCTAATCGTTCCATTTTCTACCTCTCCTATACTGTTATTTTATACTCTTCGAAAATCTCTTCAAACCGCGTCAGCTTCGCCTTGCCGTAGATATAGTTACTGACTTCGTCAGTTTTATCCGCAACCTCAAAAACATGTTTTGAGCTGACTTCGTCAGTCTTATCTACAACCTCAAAGCAGTGCTTTGAGCAGCCTGCGGCTAGCTTCCTAGTTTGCTCTTTGATTTTCATTGAGTATTACTTGAGCAACTATACTATTTAGATTAGAAATAAAAGAAGCCATCAGGTTAGCATGTAACCTAAACAGCTCCTTGATTATCCTCCAAATAAACGAGCAAAAAATCCTTTCTTAGTGGATTGGACTTCTTCTTTTGCTTGGTCCAGCTCTAGCTTAAGATTTTCTTGATCCTTCATGGCTTGAAGGGTCAATTGTTGCTGCTGATCGAGTTGTTTGTCTTTCTCAGCAATCTGACGGTCTTTGATACGCATCTGCTCGTCTTTTTCTGATAACTGACGATCCTTGGCTTTTAATTGTTCATAGAGACGAAGAATTTCTGCATTCTTCTCATCAACCAGAATCTCCATCAGTTCACGTTGCTTGACATCTTCACTGACAGGCTCATCTTCAAAAATCGTTTTTTTATAGATTTCTTCTAGCTTAATCAAGCCACTTCTGGTAACAACTGTTACCCCTTTGTCATTTTTATCTGTGTCTTCTTCTGGTAATTCTTTGACACGGTTATTGATTGCTTGGCGAGATAATCCTAAGACCTCTGCAATCTCACTGACGGTCATTTCAATACTCATAATATCCTCTGAAACGTTTTCTAGCTTTTCTTTACTTAAATCTTATCATAAGCTAGAAAAACTGTCAAATTTCCGCTTAATCTAAAGCCTTCAAAAAGGCTAACAAGACTTGGGCAGAGCGACGTCCAGCTTCGATAATAAACTCATCAAAAGAGATGTTTGCTTCATTGTTGGCATTGTCACTCATAGCTCGAATGACTAAAACTGGGAGATTAAGGGCATGCGCTGCCTGAGCAATAGCTGCTCCTTCCATCTCAACTGCTAAAACTTCTGGGAAATGGGACTTAATCGCTTCTATCTTATCATTTCCTGCAACAAAACTATCTCCTGTAGCAATCAAACCAAGATGCCAGTTCTGGTCCAATTGAGATAAACTCTCTTGGATTTTGGCAACAAAGGTTTTATCTGATTCGAAATAAAGCGGTTGTTGCGCCATTTGTCCATAAGCATAGCCAAAAGCTGTGACATCCACATCATGATAGGCTAATTTGTCAGCAATCACGACATCCCCAACAGCGATACCTTCTGCTACTGCCCCAGCTGATCCCGTGTTAATCAAAGCATCCACTTGAAAATGATCAGCCAAAATCGCCACACTCATAGCAGACATGACCTTACCAATTCCACTCTCTACAAGAACGACTTCATGAGAAGCAATGGTGCCTTTATGATAGGTATTTCCTAAGACAACTTGCTCTTGGGCATTTTCTAAATGCTGGACCAAATAAGCTAGTTCTTCTGGCATAGCTGCAATAATTCCTATTTTCATTTCAATTCCTTTTCTATTACAAAAGTTTCATTGCTAAGACAAGCAAAATCAAGAGAAAGATGACTGCAAATAAAATCTTATTCAACTTAGAATTGAAGACATTTCTCTTGGTATTTTCAATGCGACGACTTTTATGAATAGATGGTTCAACCTGAATCTTCAAGGTTTCCTGACTAAAGCCATGTCCCTTAGGATTGGCATAACCAAAACGGGAAGAAGAGGTTGGTAAAATCTTAGTCTCCTCATTATCATCTAGCAAAGGAGGACCTGAAATTTTTTCGCCTCTATTAGCTCTTTCAATCATTTCATCCGTTAATAAAGGTTTACCCATACTGACCTCCTCTATTTTTTGTGCAATTCCCAATATTGTACAGCCATAATTGTCTTGGCATCACAGATATGACCTGATTGGATCAATTCCTTGGCTTCTTCTAAGCTCACTTCAAGGACTTCCAAGGTCTCATCCTCATCCTGCGGACGCGGATTTTCCACTTTTGTCAAATCACTGGCTAGGTATAGTTTTAACTTTTCATTACAAAAGCCAATGGCTGAGTAAAAATCATATAAGAGTTCTAATTTCCCTGTATAGGCTGTTTCTTCCTCTAATTCACGAAGAGCAGCTGCTACAGGGTCTGTATTTTCTCCTACTTCTAATTTTCCTAGCTGGAATTTCGTAAGAGACAGCCTCGATGGCCTTGCGGTACTGCTTGACCAAGATAAGTTTTTGTTCATCTGTTACAGCTAAAACGCAGACAGCTCCATTGTGGAAAATCAAATCCCGTTGGGCAGTTCCCTTGCCTTCTGGTAATTCAACCTGATCTTGGACCAGTTTAAATATTGGTCCTTGATAGATTTCTTTTCGGCTAAGCGTTTTTTCTTCAAATTCCATGATAGGCTCCTACTGATTATTAGGATGATGAGGAAGACGTGTTGCATATTCGTCTTTGTTGACCTGATGTCCGCGACCAATAGCAATCGCATCTGCTGGCACGTCTTTGGTAATAGTTGAACCAGCACCAACGAGGGAATTGTCTCCAAGTTCTACTGGCGCAATAATGGTTGAATTTGATCCAACAAAGACATTGTTGCCAATGACTGTCTTGTATTTGTTTTTACCATCATAGTTGACTGTAATGGTTCCTGCACCGAAATTAACCTTGCTTCCCACTTCACAGTTTCCGATATAAGTCAAATGACCAGCCTTAGTATTCTCACCGATTGAAGAACCTTTCACCTCAACAAAGTTACCAATATGAACTTGGGCACCCAGACTTGAACCTGGACGAATGTGGGCATAAGGACCGACTGTCACACCGTCTGCAACACTACTTTCCTCAATCATAGAATTGGTAATAATCGCTCTTGCTCCGATAGTGCTATTCACTACATAAGTACCATTTGTCAAAACAGTCCCAGCACCAATTTTCGTTTGCCCCTTCAAGGTAACATTGGCTTCGATTTGAACTTCAGGCGCAATCTCAACATCAATATCAATATAAGTTGCCTCTGGATTGACAAAGCTAACACCGTTGACCATGTGTTTATGATTGATACGACGACGCATGACTGACTCAGCAGTCGCAAGAGCCACACGGTCATTTACACCAAGACTTTCATCAAAATCTTTCAAAGTATAAGCACCAACTTTTTCACCGGCTTCACGGAAAATGCCAATGACATCTGTGATATAGTATTCTCCTTGAGCATTGTTGGTATTGATATTTTTCAAAGCCTCAAACAAACGTTCGTTGTCAAAAACGTATGTTCCAGTGTTGATTTCCTTGATTTGTTTTTCAAAATCTGTGGCATCCTTTTGCTCAACAATACGAAGAACCTCAGCATTGTCATTACGAACAATTCGTCCATAGCCAAAAGGATTATCCGTTTCAGCAGTCAAGATAGTGGCCACATTTTTATGATTGATGTGGAAATCAATCAAGTTTTTCAAACTTTCACCAGTGATTAAAGGAGTATCTCCTGCAATGACCAAGGTGTGATGGACAAACCTTCTAAGATTGGCTCTGTCATCATAACTGCATGGCCTGTCCCTAACTGTTCAGATTGAGTCACAAATTCTGTCTGTCCAGCCAAGACCTCCTCAACCAATTCTGCCTTGTGTCCTACAACTGTTACTGTCTTTTCAGGTTGGATAGCTCCCACACTACGGAAAACATGTTCCAGCATAGAAATACCCGCAACCTTGTGCAACACTTTTGGCAAATCAGATTTCATGCGAGTCCCTTTACCCGCTGCTAAAATAATGGCAAAATTTGACATAATCTTCTCTTTTCTGTAGAAATTCCCTTTTATTATACCATATTTCAAATCATTCCGCGCTCTTGAATGAAAAAATGCTCCAAAGTCCTTTCCTTAACCCATTTTTTTGATTTTTTTTGATTTTTAGGGTAAAATCATAAGATATGAGAAAACAAATTCATCCACTTATTTTATTTGGTTTTTTTGGGATCATAATTTTCATTTTAATCATCAATCGCCCACTTAATGACAACCAATCCTTTAAAACAAAATCCAACATAGCGCAGATTGAAGCACAGGCTTTGAAACACTTAGACAAACCGATTATTGACCTCTCTGGCTGGCAGCGTCCTGAGGAAATCAACTACGATGCCCTCTCACAAAATATTTCAGGCGCTATTGTTCGTGTTCACAGTGGTGCTCAAACGACAAAAGAAAATGATGCTTCCTTTATCAATGGAATAGACAAGGCCTATAAGAGTCATATCACTGAACTTCAAAAGCGGAATGTCCCAGTTGGGGTCTACGCTTATGTAGCTGGAAAAAGTGTCCAAGAAATGGAAAAGGCCGCCGAAGTTTTCTACAATGCTGCCTCTCCTTACAGCCCTAGTTACTATTGGCTAGACGTAGAAGACAAAACCATGTCCAATATGAACGAGGGTGTTGAAGCCTTTCGAGCAAAACTAGCATCACTAGGTGCTAAAAACATCGGCATCTACGTTGGGGTCTATTTCATGGAAGAACATAGTATTGATACAGGCAAGTTTACCTCTGTTTGGATTCCGTCCTACGGCTCTAACTCAGGATTTTTGGAGAGCAGTCCTAAAACTGACTTAGATTATGATATTCACCAATACACATCTAAAGGAAAAATTGCGGCTTTGACCACGATTTGGATATCAACGTCATCTCTCCCTTAAAAAACAAAGAAGAAACCTTTAGAAAAATCTTTTTAAAACCTTAAAAGCATTTGTTTAGCATTTGCTTTTTCTTTTTGTGTTTGATTGTGATACAATATAGTAAGGATTTTTTGAAATAGAAATAGTTGGAGGAACTATATGCTCTCATGGTTAGCGCGCCTTATTAAAGGGATTGTGATTGCTCTTGGATTTATCTTCTGGGAATTTAGGAGGGGTTCTAGCAGCAATCTTAGGAATCTATGAACGAATGATTGGTTTTCTGGCCCATCCCTTTAAAGACTTTAAAGAAAATGTTTTGTACTTTATTCCAGTTGCCATCGGTATGCTTCTGGGAATCGGCTTATTTTCTTATCCGATTGAATACTTGCTTGAAAATTATCAGGTCTTTGTCTTATGGAGCTTTGCAGGTGCCATCATTGGTACGGTTCCTAGCCTTCTTAAAGAATCAACTCGAGAATCTGACCGAGACAAGATTGATTTAGCTTGGTTCTGGGCAACCTTTATCATTTCTGGGCTAGGTCTCTATGCCTTAAATTTTGTAGTTGGAACCTTAAGTGCCAGCTTTCTTAATTTCGTCCTAGCTGGTGCACTGCTGGCTCTTGGCGTATTAGTTCCTGGTCTCAGTCCATCAAATCTACTTTTGATTTTGGGACTCTATGCTCCTATGTTGACTGGTTTTAAAACCTTTGACCTCTTGGGAACCTTCTTCCCGATGGAATCGGAGCAGGCGCAACTCTCATCATTTTTTCAAAATTGATGGATTATGCCTTAAACAACTACCACTCACGCGTCTATCATTTCATCATCGGTATCGTCCTATCAAGTACTCTTTTGATTTTGATTCCAAATGCAGGGAACGCTGAAAGTATCCAATACACTGGTCTTTCTCTTGTTGGGTATGTCATCATCGCCTTCTTCTTTGCGTTGGGAATTTGGTTGGTATTTGGATGAGCCAATTGGAGGATAAGTATAAATAATGGCAAAAAAAGTTAAAATCAAAAAAACATTGGTGGAACAAATCCTATCTAAAGCAGGTATCCCACATCAGGGGATTCAAATCAATGCCCTGGAAGGAGAGCTTCCTCAAAGTTATGAACGAGATCAGATTTTCAAAACCTTGGCTCTTTTGGAGACAAGACAGGACCGATTATCGGAATTGTCCCTATCACTCAGCACTTGTCTGAAAAGAAACTAGCTAAAATTTCTGGCAATAAAAAAGTGAGCATGATTCCACAAAAGGACTTGGAAAAAACAACTGGTTACATTCATGGAGCTAATAATCCTGTCGGAATTCGTCAGAAACACAATTACCCCATTTTTATCGATAAAATCGCCCTAGACTTGGATCAAATGATTGTCTCTGCTGGCGAAGTTGGTCACAGCATTATCGTCGCGCCACAAGACTTGGCTAACTTTGTAAAAGCCGACTTTGTAGATATTTTGGAGGACAGCAAGTAATGAAACTCTACTTTGTCCGCCACGGTCGTACCGTCTGGAACCAAGAAGGGCGTTTTCAAGGTGCTAGTGGAGATTCTCCCCTTCTTCCTGAATCCATTGAAACCCTAAAACAACTTGGCCAATATCTCAAGGAAATTCCTTTTAATCAGATTTATTCAAGCGATTTACCTCGAGCGGTCAGATCTGCCGAGATTATCCAAAGTCAACTCAGGACCCCCTGTCCTTTAGAAAGCGTTCCTAATCTCCGTGAATGGCAGCTGGGGAAGTTGGAAGGTTTGAAAATTGCAACCTTGGAAGCTATTTACCCGCAACAAATCCAGGCTTTCCGTACTAATCTTGCTCAATTTGACACTCAAATGTTTGGAGCCGAATCCCTCTATAGCACAACACAACGAACTATCCAATTTATCAAATCATTAAAAGATAGTCCATCTGAGCGTATTCTAATTGTCGGACACGGCGCCAATCTTACTGCCAGTCTTCGTACTCTTCTAGGATATAAAGAACCACTTCTTCGTAAAGATGGCGGTCTAGCAAATGCCAGCCTGACCATTCTAGAAACCCATGATTTTGAAACGTTTACTCTCGATACTTGGAATGATACTTCTTATCAATCATAATTATAGCCTAGTCTTCTGAACTAGAACCATAGGAGATATAGTCAGTTGAAACAAAAATAAGACAAAAGAGACTCGTAAAAAGGTATTGCAACTTGCCAATACCTTTTTGATATGAACACATGTCTTCTCAACAGAATTGTAGAGCAAAATGAAATATGAACTGAATAAATTGATTTGAGAATTTAAATCAATTTATAAGAATGTTTTAGAAGCAGTGATGTACTAGTTCAGATTCACTTTTCTATACTAATACTCTTCGAAAATCTCTTCAAACCGCGTCAACGTCGCCTTGCCGTACTCAAGTACAACCTGCGACTAGTTTCCTAGTTTGCTCTTTGATTTTCATTGAGTATAAGATGAGTAGGGAGGAAGAGGTAAAAGTTTATGCCCAAACTCTTCACATAAGAACTCTAGCTTACCCATTCTATGGAATCTTGCATTATCCATTAAAACTTCCAACTCATACTCTTCTAAAATCTATTCAAACCACGTCAGCTTCACATTATATATGTTGGTGACCTCATAAGACTTATCTGCAACCTCAAAGCTGTTCTTTGAGCAGCCTACAGCTAGCTTCCTAGTTTAATCTTTGCTTTTCACTGAGTATTAAGTTAAAAAATGGGGCTAGTCAAAAAGTCTTTAAAATCAAAAAACGCATAATATCAGGTATTGAAAACCTTGTACTATGCGTTTTATTGTGGGAAGATTTACTTCATTTTTTCCTGAAGTCGAGTTTTTTCCCTGACTTATTGATTTGGACTATTCGTTTGATGTACTACTGCTTGAGCTTGAATCTCCACCACCGATATATTGGGTAAAGATATTTTGGAAGGCTTGGTCCTTAACCTTGATATTGACTGCTTGCAATTCTTTTCCGATAATGCTTTGAACAAATGTTGAATCATTTTGTTTTTGAGTCAAGATAACAGTTTTTAATTTTTCTTTGTAGTCATCAATATTAGATGATTTTTCTGTTTTCTTAATGAGTTTTACAATGTAATATTGGCTACTGTAGGCTTGTGTGCCAGTTGCTGTAATCACATCAGAAACGCCGTTTACATCTAAAGCGAAAGCGGCTTTCTTGACTTGCTCAGGTACTTCCGTTGAAGCAGAATCAAAGGTAATTTCTCCACCATTTTCTTTTGTTTTTTCATCAGTTGAGTTATCTTTGGCTAATTGAGCAAAATCAGCACCTTCTGCCTTGGCTTTTTCGAGAACTTCTTTGGCCTTGTCTTCATTGTCCAAACGGATGATTTGAGCCGTTACATCTGGAGTGTATTCGTCAAAGGCCTTCTTGTAAGCATCATCTGTCAATTCAGCTTCTGCTGCCTTCTTAACTGCCAACTCAACTAATTTACTTGTACGAATTTGAGCTTTACGTGTTTCAAGAGTCATACCTGCTTGTGACAAGACACGTTGGTAGTTTTCACCATATTGTTTTTCTTCTTCGGCAATAGTATCATCAACCTCTTTATCATCAAGCTCTGAGCCATATTGTTTTTCAAAAACTTTTTGGATGGTCATATTTAACAAGACTTGTTGGGCTGAAGGGTTGCTTTTCACTTGCTCATAAAATTGATGTTCTGTGATGACATCCCCTTTCATGCTGATAAGGTCTGCCCCTTCTGAACCTTTCGAACAAGCTGCTAAAGTTGCTACTGATAATAGTGTAATGGCACCTGCCAATAGTTTTTTCTTCATGTCTACTCCTTTGAGATAAGTGTTACTCTATCTATTTTACTATATTTTCTTAAATTTTTCTGAAAATCATTCGCTGTCAGGCAATTGAACATCTGCTACATTTTTACGAAGCATGAGAATGCCGTCCCCCAGAGGTACTAATGTTGCGGTGAGTCCTGGATTGTCTAAGGTTGCATCAAATAGTCTTTGAAGTCCTCGATAAATGGTTCGCTGGCCACGACGAACTTCCATAATGTCCTTGGCAACATCACCACCTTGAAAAATATCATCCAAGACAACCACACCTCCAACTTCCAAATGTTTGAGGATTTCTGGCAGAAAGACGATGTATTTAGACTTGGCAGAATCCATAAAGACGAAATCATAAGACTCTGTCAGTGTAGATAAGACGTCTACCGCATCTCCCTCTAGGAGAGTGATTTGCTTGCGACTGTCAAACTGGGCAAAATTTTCCTTGGCAAAACCAATCATTTCTGGATTACGGTCAATGGTTGTAATCTTAGCATTTGGCGCATGCTCTGCCATCAAGAGAGCTGAAAAACCGATAGCCGTCCCAATTTCCAGAATGTTTTTAGGTTGCATGGTTTCCATGAGAAACCTGAAATAAACAACCGTTTCATGGGGAATAATGGGAATATTTTCCTTGCGGGCAAAGTCTTCCAATTCTTTCAAGGAACCTGTGACTTGCTTTTGACGCTGACGCATCAAGTCTACAATTTCTTCCTTGACGACAGGGCGACGCATGTTATGGTTGGCATTTTTACTATACGATTCAACCATCTTACGCCAATCCCAATTTTTCAACAAGGGCTTCAAACTCATTCAAACGACGTTCAAAGACTGCAAAGGCATCGTTGAGATAGTCTTCCTTCTCCATATCAACGCCAGCTTTTCTCATGACATTAAGTGGATAGTCAGATTTACCTGCCTTGAGGTAGTCGATATAGCGGTCACGGTCTTCTTGACTACCATGGACAATTTTTTCAGCCAAGGCTGAGGCCGCCGCAAAGCCTGTTGAATATTGGTATACATAGTAGTTATAGTAGAAGTGTGGAATCCGAGCCCACTCGTATTGGATTTGGATTGTCTTCCTTACTCAAACCATAATACTCTTGGTTCAAGTCAGCATAGAGTTTATTTAAGAAATCGCTTGTCAAGACTTCACCATTTTGATCCGCTTGGTGAATCGCGTGTTCAAACTCAGCAAATTGAGTTTGGCGGAAAACTGTCCCACGGAAACCGTCTAGGAAGTTATTGAGAATAGCAAAGCGCGTTGCATCGTCTTCCACTTCTTCCAATAATTTCTCCGTCAAGATATTTTCATTGGTCGTTGAGGCAATCTCAGCCAAGAAGATCGAATAATCTCCGTAAACATAAGGTTGCGTTTCACGAGTATAGCTTGAATGCATACTGTGACCTGTTTCATGAACAAGAGTAAAGAGATTGTCCAGATTGTCCTGCCAGTTAAGAAGCATAAAGGCATTGGTATCGTAAGAACCACCAGAATAGGCACCTGAACGCTTTCCTTGGTTTTCGTAAACATCAATCCAACGCTCGCTGAAGGCACGTTTAACACGGCTCAAGTAATCCTCACCCAAGACTGCCAAGGCATCTTCTGCTTTTCTCAAGGCTTCTTGGTAGGTAAAACTATATTCAACAGATGAAAGTGGTGTGTAGACATCGTACATCTTGAGATCTGAAATTCCCAAGATTTTTGAACGAAGTTCAAGGTAACGATGCAAGAGTGGCAAATGCTTGCGAACTGCTGCTACCAAATTGTCATAAACATTTTCTGGAACAAAATTAGCCGCTAGGGCTGCATGACGAGCGCTCTTGTAGTTGCGAACTTTAGCACGATAGTTTTGCACCTTAACATTGGTTTGCAAGGTTTTAGCATAGGTGTGTTGGAATTGTTCGTAAGTCGCATAAAGGGCTTGATAGGCCCCACGGCGAATCTCACGATTTTTAGACTCCATCAAACGTGTGTAGGTCCCATGAGATAGCTGAACTTCCTTACCATCATCGTCGAGGACATAAGGGAACACAATATCCGCATTGTCCAAAATAGCGAAGGTTTCGCTTGCTGAACCAAAGATTTCTCCAGCTCCAGCTAATAATTCTTCTTCGCGTTGTGAAAGAACATGATCCTTTCCTTGCAAAAGCTTGTCAAAATAGTGTTGATAAACCTGCAATTTTGGTTGAGACTCTAAAAAGTCAGCATACTGCTTTTCACTAATTTCCATAAATTCAGGATCATAGAATGAAAAGGCTTGGTCTAGCTGACTATAGAGTGTCATTGCTTTGGCATAGTACTCTTGATACTTAGCTTCACGTGTATCCTGATCATTCTTCATATGAGCATAAACGTAAAGCTTCTCCATCTGGCGTTCCATTTCAAGAGAAAATTCAGTAATTTCGAGTAGGCTATCCGCACTATCCAAGAGATGGCCTTCATACTGGGCTACTGTCTCCAGCTGTTCTGTTAAATCTTTTAAGGCTTCTTCCCAAGCCTGGTCAGTTGGGTAGATCGTTGATAGATCCCATGTATCTTTTTCATTTATTTCGTTTCTTTGTAATACCATTAGATTCCTCCATCCTTTCTATTCTACCATATTTTTCAAGAAATATTGCTGATAAAAGGCTGGTGGATAAAGCTTTTGCCAATCATTTTGAGGATTTTCTTGGTAATAGATTTGAAAATACTGATAATAGCTGGTCAAATCCTTCTCAATTTGGCAAAAATCACCTACTAGTGGTCGAATTTGTGGATACCATTCTTTCAGCCCATAAGTCAGGACATTTTCTCCCTTTTGATAGGCTTCTGCTTGTTCTTTCATCCAAATGGGATTTTGATAGTACAGTTGTTGCTTGGATATAACAACAGATGTCCTTATCCTCAGAAACTGTAAAATGAGATATTTTTTGTTTCTTATAGGGAAAACGTAATATCTCCAGTAGACTACCTTGACCACAGGGAAATTCCTTGATTTGATAATGGAGTTTACCTCGAAGATCCTGGTGTATGAGATATTTAAGCCTTAAAATCTGCTTTCCCTTGTCTACTTCCCAAACATAAAAGCCCATGTTTTGACTAAAATAGAGAAAACCTTGTTGCAGACGAGTCAAACGCTCCTTGAGCCAAAGTTTTTCTCCCAGTAGCCACAGTACTTGGTAACCCTGGCTACGATAACCCTCACTGCGCTCTTTAAGAACTTTTTGTGGCAAGGGACTACATTGAACCTCTAAAGCTAGATTGCCATTTACAAACACATCCGCAATCTGTTTAAGTTCTGGAAGCAGGTATTCTAATTGAACCTCTGAATCTTTTTTCAACCAGTGATAAAGTGATTCCTTATTGGCCAGATGTTCTGAACTTTCATTTTCAGAGGAATAATCACAGTCTTTTAAGGATTTATGGGCAAAATGGGTCCGTACACTTGGTCCTTGACGCAAACGAAGCTGACCTCCACAAGCTGGGCAGGTGTATGCTTGCTTCTCAAGCTTATCCTCTAACACATTTACCAATTTTCCCCTAGCATCTCTCGCAACAAACATGATTTCCCTCCTTTTCTATATTATTCGTAAAAAAGAAAAAAGATCAGGAAAATTCCTAATCTTCATTCATTTTTATTTGATTTTCTTGGCTAGCATGGTCGCAAAGCGTAGTTGAATACGATTGCCATTTTCATCGCGACGGTGCAAATGGCCTGGATTTTCATTGTACTTAACCAATTCCCAATCCTTGTAATAGTCTGCCAATTCCCCTTCTTTAAAGGTGAATGGGAAGTTCACTGAGCAAGGATAATCCTCCGTGTCCATAGCACAAACGATAAGATTATAGCCACCAACACTGGTTTTATCCTGCATATTTTGAATAATAGCTGGAATGCAGTCTGCTTGTAGAAACATGAGAACAACAGTTGATACGATAAAATCATATTCTTGCCCAATGCTAGCTGAATTGATATCGTAAAGACCAACAGTCATGTCCAGATCTTCTTGCTCCACAATACTTTGCAAGATTTCAAGGGTCAGGTCATTTTGATCTACAGCCGTCACATCAAAACCTTGCTGGGCTAGAAAAAGAGAATTGCGCCCCTGACCACAACCCAAATCCAAAGCTTTCCCTGGTTTTACTGTCTGCATGGCCTCTAGAACCTCTGAATGAAAAGGATTGGTATTGTATTTCTTAGGGAAATAATCCTCAGGTTTACAATAAAATTCCAAGTACCATTCCACATCATCTGTGGCAGCTTCCACTCGGTGCCAGACTTGTGGTTGTGCCATGGGATTATCTGCCCCTGCTTCAAAGAGGTGTTCAGCTAGAACTTCCCTTCTTCTGTCAATTCAATAAACTTGAGAGCTCCCTTCAAGACAGTAATTTTCCCCAAGTCCCAACTTTTGTATTGTGCTTTTGCTGAACAGCTTCAGGCATGGTTTCTTTAGTCTACAAAGGCATGCGTTTATAGGCAACTAATTTTTCCATTTTCAATTCCTCTTTTTATCGCTGATTAACAGCTTTCATCACGCGCGCGATGTCGCGGTTTTGCTCACGACGTTTGATAGACTCTCTCTTATCGTAGTCATGCTTCCCTTTAGCTAAACCTAAAAGAAGCTTGGCATAACCGTCTTTGATATAGACTTTAAGAGGAACCAGGGTCATTCCTGTCCCTTTAGTCTCTTGTTCCAACTTTTGGATTTGCTTTTTATGGAGCAGGAGTTTACGACGACGTTCTGGTTCTTGGTTCCAGATATTGCCCTCTTCGTAAGGAGCGATATGGACATTGCTCAACCAGACCTCTCCATTTTTTACTTGGGCAAAGCCATCCTTGAGATTGATTCGAGCAGCTCGTACACTCTTGATTTCAGTTCCAGTCAGAACCATCCCTGCCTCTAGCGTATCTATGATTGTATAGTCGTGGCGCGCCTTTTTATTTTGTGCGACGACCTTTCCCTCGCCCTTTGCCATGCTTGGCTCCTTTCTTAGCTACTTCCTTGTAAAAAGGTTTCTTTCCTTTTTTCTTCTTGTCTTTTTGTGAATGCTTGCGCTTATCATTTGAGCGTCCTGATTTTCTCTTATCTTCCTTCTTATCTGAACGACGATTTGAACCACGCCCTCTGTCACTACGATTAGACTGTTTTAAGCCTTTTTCAATCACATCAAACTCACTTGGGATGTAAGAGAAGTCAATTTCACCCGTCATCTTGTCGGCTCTTTCAACTCGGATACGGATTTGCTGACCTACACGGAAAGTTGTTCCTGATTTCTCCCCACGAAGAGTCAAATCACGCTCATTGAAATGATAAAATTCAGGTAGATTTGTGATGTGAATCAAGCCTTCAACTGTGTTTGGCAATTCAACAAAGAGACCAAACTTGACAATGCTGGACACAACCGCATCGTACTCTTCGCCCACGTATTCTTCCATATACTCAGCCTTTTTCATGGCTTCGACTTCACGCTCAGCCTCAATGGCACGACGTTCACGGTTGGAAGACTGGGTCGCAATCTCTGGAATCACTTGCTCAAAATGCTCTGCTATTTCCTTAGAACGGCCGTAATCACGAATCATACGGTGAACAAGAAGGTCTGGATAACGACGAATCGGACTAGTAAAGTGAGTATAATAGTCAGCCGCAAGTCCATAATGCCCGTGATTATACTCCGAATAACGAGCCTGCTGCATGGAGCGAAGAAGCATCATGGACAATACATCTGCATAAGGTTCCCCCTCAACTGCTCGCATAATATCTTGAAGTGCCTCTTGACTCATTTCACTAGCAGTCCCATAGATTCGAATACCGAAACTCGAAGCATAATCAATAAACTTCTGAACCTTTTCAGCCTTAGGCTCCTCGTGAATTCGATAGATAAAAGGTAGGTCCAGCTTGCTGAAATGCTCGGCAACTGTTTCATTGGCCATCAACATAAAAGACTCAATCATCCGCTCGGCAACACCACGCTGACGAAGAACGATATCAACAGGCTTACCTTGTTTATCCACTAAAATCTTGGCTTCATTGGTATCGAAATTGAGGGCTCCACGTTTCACACGCATGTTTTCTAGCCTTTCGTGAAGTTTGGCCATAAGTTCGATACTAGGAACAATTTTCTGATACTCTTGTCTCTTTTCCTCGTCGCTTGCTAGGATATCATTGACATCGCTATAGGTCATCCGATAGCTTGTCTTGATAACCGTTTGTGTGATGGTGTAGTTGACTACACGACCATGTTTATCAATCTCCATAATAGCAGACTGGGTCAGACGGTCAACTTGGGGATTGAGAGAACAGATGCCATTTGATAGTCGTTCTGGAAGCATTGGAACCACACGGTCAGTCACATAGACAGAAGTTGCGCGGTTAAGAGCTTCCTTATCAAGGGCAGACCCCTCGGTCACATAGTAGGAAACATCTGCGATGTGAACACCAAGCTCCAGATTTCCATTTTTCAAGGCCTTGATATGCACCGCATCGTCCAAGTCCTTGGCGTCAGCACCATCGATGGTAAAGATAATCTCATCTCTTAGATCCAGACGACCTTCCGTATCCTTTTTAGACGGAGCATCAGGCACACTTTCTGCTTCCTTGACAACAGCTTCTGGAAACTCGGATACAATGTCCATTGATTCCAAGACCTCAAGAACATCAATTCCGACATCTGTTGAGTGTCCCACCACATCGAGAACACTCGCGACAAAGAAATCATGTTTCTTGCTTGGGTATTTATCGATAAAGACCTTGAGAACTTCTGTTCCCTCCAGTTTAAGGGCTGGTTTCTTAACATAGATGGGTTGGCTGATTTTCTGATTTTTCGAACGGATATAGCCTGCATACTTAGGTTTTTCCTGATCCAGAACGATTTGACCTACAACAGTTGTCAAACTGTGTTCTAAGATATCAATAATTTTTGCTTCTGCTGCTGTTCCCTTATTGCGGTCAGCGACTTTCTTAATCACTACCTCAACGGTATCACCATCAATAGCATAGTTGACATCGTTTTTTCCTACAAAAAGGTCGTCCTCCTCGCCTTCCAGACTAACAAAGCCAAAGCCATTTTTATGGGCATGAAAAATCCCCTTGAGGGTAATCTCATGTTTTTTCTTAATTTCTAATGTCAGACTACCATCTTCTTCAAAGCGTATCTGATGCTTTCTTTCCATTAGGGACAAGGTTTTAATCAACTCACGAAAATCCTTGGAACTATCTTTTCCCAAAGCCTGAGCCAAATCATTAACAGTCACCTTTCCCTTATCTTGTAAATATTCTTTTATTCTATCTTTCATATTTTCTTTCTAGATTTTTTAATTTTCTTTTACTGTAAAACCTTCTCAAACATCCTTTCATACTCAATAAAAATCAAAGAGCAAACTAAAAAGCTAGCCGCAGGTTGCTCAAAACACCGTTTTGAGGTTGTGAATAGAACTGACGAAGTCAGCTCAAAATACTGTTTTGAGATTGCAGATGAAAGCTGACGTGGTTTGAAGAGATTTTTGAAGAATATAAAAACAAAAAGAGGCAAAGACCTAGTCCTGCCCATTATTTTCTTATCTACTTGATAATACCGTCAATGCTAAGGCAATGGCTAGCCAGAAAAAGACTAAAATCCCTGTCAAACGCTGCATCACAGCTTCGAAACCGCGTGCTTTACTGCGTTCAAACAAATCACCTGAGCTGGCATCAAATACATTGCTGGATTGGTTTTTAGTTGGTTGCATGAAAATCGCAATCACAATCACAACAGATAATACTAATAAAATGGTTAATAATAGGTTATACATATCAAACTCCTTACAATCCCTATTATTTTACCATAAAATCTACTTAGATTCAAGATGTAGGGTTACTTTTCTTTCCTTGGGACAATACTTTAAAACCTCAATCTTGTCTGGATGGGTTTTTGAATTTTTACTGGTTAGGTAATTGATACTGCCACAAGAGGAGCATTTGAGATTAATTTTTACTCGCACTAGATTTCCTTTACTTTTATTAGACTTCCTGCAAAACTAGAATCCTAGTTCATGATTGATAATGCCAGCAATCAAATTCATTCGTAAGCCGAAGCGTTTACGATGATTTCGATAGGTTGTTGAAAACATTTTAAACGTTTTTATAGTGAAATGAAATAAGAACAGGACAAATCGATCAAGACAGTCAAATCGATTTCTAACAATGTTTTAGAAGTAGAGGTGTACTATTCTAGTTTCAATCTACTATACTTTGTCAAAAATATTCTCAACCTTGATTCTCTCCTTAGATAGCGCATGGTTACAGGCTTTCTCTTCAGCTGTTAGCGGCTTGAGTTTGCTGGATTTACGTGGAGTTTGTGCTTGAGGATATAGCTTCATGATTCCTTGATAACCACTGTCAGACAAGATTTTACCAGCTTGTCCGATATTTCTGCGACTCATTTTGAACAACTTCATATCATGACAATAGTTCACAGTGATCTCCAAAGAAACAATTCTCCCTTGACTTGTGACAATCGCTTGAGCCTTCATAGCGTGGCATTTCTTTTTACCAGAATCATTCGCTAATTGTTTTTTAGGGCGATGGATTTTTACTTCCGTCGCATCAATCATTACCGTGTCCTCAGAACTGAGAGGAGTTCTTGAAATCGTAAAACCACTTTGAACAAGAGTTACTTCAACCCATTGACTCCGATGGGTTAAGTTGCTTTCGTGAATACCAAAATCAGCCGCAATTTCTTCATAAGTTCGATATTCTCGCACATATTGAAGTCGCCATAAGAAGGTCTTCTAAGCTTAGTTTAGGTTTTCGTCCCCCTTTTGCGTGTTTACCTTGATAAGCTGTTTTCAATACAGCTCACATCTCTTCAAAAGTCGTGCGCTGAACAGCAACAAGGAGCTTAAATCGTGTATCAGTTAGTTGTTTACTTGCTTCATAATTTTATTGTATCATATTTTTGTTTCACAGGAAGTCTATTCAAGCTAATCCCACTTCAATCCCACATGTTCGTTCATTTCTTTATAGGCTGTATCAATTCGTTCCTTAGTCGCTTCATCTAACTGGTCACGATGACTGCCACCCTCTATAAAATCTTCCAAGATATAGGTTTGATAATGATATAAAGGATAGCCTTCTGGTGAAAAGGTTCCCTTTGGTGTTCGATTGACCCAAGTAGGATGAGCTTTAGCTGTTCCGATAGTTGTTTTTCCATCCTTCTTCTTAATGGTTACATCCATGAGAACGCCACGTTCAGTCCACTTAGCATTTTCTTCATCTCCCATAGATTCAATCCGTTGATTGGAAATGAAGTTCCCCATTGAATAGATAATGAGTTTCTTGTCTCCATCTTTTTCAACCGTTTCAGATGGTTCCACAACGTGAGGATGCCCTCCAAAGATAATATCCGCCCCCCAATCAATCATCTTGTGATAAAGAGCTTTTTGTTCCTCAGTTGGTTCCAATCGATACTCCACACCCATCTGAGGCATGATAATGGTGATATCTGCTTCCTTCTCTGCCCGTTCAATTTCAGCCTTCATCTTATCTTCGTTTAAATCTGAAAGATAACGATTATAGTCTTCCTGAGAAATATACCGTTCAATTCCATTGAATCCATAGGAATAGGCCAAAAGAGCAACCTTGATTCCATTCACTTCCTTAATGACCAACGGAGCCTGATCACGTGGTTCATGCGTATAAACTCCGATTGGAGTGATTCCAGCTTTTTCAATAATATCGGCCGTTGAAATAACTCCCTCAATTTGCGAATCCAAAATATGATTATGAGCTAAATCTAGCACATGATAACCTGCATCCTTAATGGCATCCATAACTTCAGCAGGAGCATTAAAGAGAGGATAACCCGCTAAATAATGATCCTTATTGATGGTTCCTTCAAAATCACCAATAGCTAAATCTGCTTGCTTGAGCCAAGGTGTCACATACTCAAAATTCTCATGAAAGTCATAGGTACCGTCTTCTTTTTTAGCTGAAAAGAAAAGTCCATCGTGGTAGAGCAAATCCCCATTAGCCATAATTCTGGCAGTTTTTTCCTCTTCCTGCTCCTGAGACTTTTGCTTAGTCCCCTCTTGAGAAATAGTATCTCGTTTTTGACTGGTTAAAGGGATTCCTTGGAAACTTTCAACCAACAAGACCAAGCCCATTGATAAAGCAACTGCTAGCAAGAGTACCGCCACAAATCCTTTATTGCTCCACCTGCGATAACTCCTAAAAAAGTTTACCAAGCCCTTCATAAAACGAAAAGCTAAACCACCCTGATTTCGATTTTGTCTTCTTTTCATCTTCATTCTCCCTACTTTCTTATGCAAGCCTTTTCTTTTTATTATATCATAGATAAGTAATTCTTTCACAATTGATACTCTTCGAAAATCTCTTCAAACCACGTCAGCGTCGCCTTACCGTATATATGTTACCGACTTCGTCAGTTCTATCTACAACCTCAAAGCAGTGCTTTGAGCAACCTACGGCTAGCTTCTTAGTTTGCTCTTTGATTTTCATTGAGTATGAATTGAACTTCCTATCTATTTTCTATAAATCCTAAAGGCTATAATACTTTCAATCCTTGACATTTTGTGATATCATGTAGAGGTAATGAAAGGAGAGAAAATGTCTGCAATAGAACGTATTACAAAAGCTGCTCACTTAATTGATATGAACGATATTATCCGCGAGGGGAACCCAACTCTACGCGCAGTTGCTGAGGAAGTTACTTTCCCCTTATCTGATCAGGAAATCATCCTTGGCGAAAAGATGATGCAATTCCTTAAACATTCCCAAGATCCTGTCATGGCTGAAAAATTGGGACTCCGCGGTGGGGTTGGACTGGCTGCTCCTCAATTGGATATCTCAAAACGCATTATCGCTGTTTTGGTACCTAATATTGTTGAAGAAGGCGAAACTCCGCAGGAAGCCTACGACTTGCAAGCCATTATGTACAATCCAAAAATCGTCTCTCACTCTGTTCAAGACGCTGCTCTTGGTGAAGGAGAAGGTTGCCTGTCTGTAGACCGCAACGTGCCTGGCTATGTTGTTCGCCATGCCCGCGTTACTGTTGACTACTTTGACAAAGATGGAGAAAAACACCGTATCAAACTCAAAGGCTACAACTCCATTGTTGTTCAGCATGAAATTGACCACATTAACGGTATCATGTTTTACGATCGTATCAATGAAAAAGACCCATTTGCAGTTAAAGATGGTTTACTGATTCTAGAATAAAGAAAATCCCGTTGCAAGACGGGGTTTTGTGTTATAATAGAGGCATGAAAACAAATGATATTGTCTATGGCGTCCACGCCGTTACCGAAGCCCTCCTTGCAAATACTGGAAACAAACTCTACCTCCAAGAAAATCTCCGAGGTAAGAATCTTGAGAAAGTCAAGGAACTGGCTACAGAAAAGAAGGTGTCCATTTCTTGGACCTCAAAAAAATCCCTCTCTGAGATGACTGAAGGTGCTGTCCACCAAGGTTTTGTTTTACGAGTGTCCGAATTTGCCTATAGCGAGCTAGATCACATCCTTTCCAAAACACGCCAAGAAGAAAATCCTTTGCTATTGATTCTGGATGGTTTGACTGGCCCTCACAACCTAGGATCCATCCTGAGAACAGCCGATGCGACCAATGTTTCAGGTGTCATCATTCCCAAGCACCGTGCTGTAGGTGTTACCCCCGTCGTTGCCAAAACGGCCACAGGTGCTATCGAGCACGTTCCCATCGCCCGAGTGACCAATCTGAGCCAAACTCTGGACAAAGTCAAGGATGAAGGCTTCTGGACCTTTGGAACGGATATGAACGGTACTCCTTGCCATAAGTGGAATACAAAAGGGAAAATCGCCCTCATCATCGGAAATGAAGGAAAAGGCATCTCTAGCAACATTAAAAAACAGGTCGATGAAATGATTACCATTCCCATGAATGGCCATGTTCAAAGCCTTAATGCCAGTGTTGCTGCGGCCATTCTCATGTACGAAGTTTTCCGAAACAGACTATAAAAAAGTTTCCAGTCATCTGATTGGAAACTTTTTTATGATTAACTATGTTCTGTGATAAATTTATAGGCTTCTTGACCAGCGATAGCTCCATCTCCAACCGCTGTTGTTACTTGGCGAAGGTCTTTCTGGCGAACATCTCCAACTGCAAAGATACCGTCAACTGCAGTTTTCATGTGGTTATCTGTCACAATCCAGCCTGCCTGATCTTGGATATTCAATTCTTTAACAAAATCGCTAAGAGGGTCCAATCCAACATAGATAAAGACGCCACCGAAGGCTTGTTCTGTCACTTGACCTGTTTTCACATTTTCAAATACGACAGATTCTACTCGGTTTTCACCCTTGATTTCCTTCACTACAGAATCCCAGATAAAGCTGATTTTCTCATTCGCAAAGGCGCGGTCTTGTAAAACCTTTTGAGCACGAAGTTGGTCACGACGGTGAACAATGGTAACAGTCTTAGCAAAACGAGTCAAGAAGAGGGCTTCTTCAACAGCTGAATCTCCACCACCAACTACCAACAAATCTTGGTCACGGAAGAAAGCACCATCACACACGGCACAGTAAGAAACACCACGACTGTTCAGTTCTTCTTCTCCAGGTACTCCCAAAGGACGGTGTTTAGAACCAGTTGCTACGATAACGGTACGAGTTTCATATGTTTGGTCGTCAGTCATCACTTTCTTAAAATCACCATGGTCTTCGACATTTTCAACATATCCATAAATGTGCTCAACACCGAGATTTTCAAGCGGTTCAAACATCTTTTCTGCCAATTCAGGTCCACTAATATTAGCATATCCTGGGTAATTTTCGATATCAGATGTATTATTCATCTGACCACCTGGCAGACCACCTTCAATCAAAGCTACTTTCAAATTGCTTCGAGCAGCATACAAGGCTGCAGTCATCCCTGCAGGTCCAGCACCGATAATAATAGTATCGTACATATAGTTTCCTTCTTTCTTGTTGTAACTATCTTTATTCTAACTCTTTCTTGTCAATCACGCAAGGATTATGCCTTGAAAACAAGAATTAAACTCATAACCGCAAAGGATAATACTGGAACAACCAAGACCCCAATCATAATCATATCATAGAGATGGGCTTGGCGAGCCTTGGCTGTCTTATCAACTCCCGACATGGCTCTCAGTCCAATCCAAATTCCTAAAAAAATCAGGACGAGGATGGTGGTTAAGATCAAACTCTCGAAATATAAAGAAAATAGTTGCAGTAGCATGATTTCTCTCATTTCTATCTTTTTAAAGAGTAAACTCAGCTAGTCCAGCTAACTGAGTTTTTCTTTATCTATTATATCAAATATAAGTCCGTTTGTAACTAGCGAAGAATTCTTTTGTCCGCTCTTCTTTAGGATGGTGGATAATCTCATCTGGTGTTCCAGACTCGATGATTTTCCCCTTATCTAAGAAGAGAATCTTATCAGCCACTTGGGCTACAAAGGACATGTCATGACTGACCAAAATCATGGTCTGACCTGACTTAGCAGCATCTGCAATAGACTTCTCTACTTCACCGACCAATTCTGGGTCAAGGGCTGAAGTTGGTTCATCTAAGAGCAAGACATCTGGTTTCATAGCAAGCGCACGCGCCAAGGCAACCCGTTGCTTTTGTCCACCTGATAAATGGCGAGGGTAATGGTTTTCACGATCAGAAAGCCCAACCTTAGCCAACTCTTCCTTGGCAATCTTAGTCGCTTCTTGGTCAGATAATTTCTTGACAACAACCAAGCCTTCTTTCACATTATCAAGTGCTGTACGGCGCTCAAACAAATTAAACTGCTGAAATACCATAGATAACTTGCGACGTAGGGCAAGGATTTCTTCTTGAGTGATTTTAGAAAAATCAACCGAGAAATCATCAATCTGAATCGAGCCACTATCAGGTGTTTCAAGATAATTGAGACTGCGAAGAAAGGTTGATTTTCCAGCTCCTGAAGAACCAATCAAGGCTACAACTTCCCCTTTTTGAATATCCAAGTCCAGATGATCCAAGACAGTCTGTCCTGAAAAGGATTTGCTTAAATTCGAAATCTTAATCATTAACGAAGGTCTCCTTTCACATCTGTTTGCACTGTATCTGGTGCAGAAATAGCCATTTTTCTCTCGATGAAACGACCAAGGCTCTCAATTCCGATATTGACTACCCAATAAACAAGAGCAACGGAGATGAAGCGCTCAAAATAACGATAATCGGCACCACCCAAAATCTGAGCTTGGGCAAAGACTTCCACAACACCCGCACTAAAGGCTAGGGAAGTTCCCTTGGTCAAGCCGATGAGGGAGTTAATCAAGGTTGGAGTCGCCACAACGGCCGCATTTGGAATAATCACGCGACGATAAACTTGTGCTCGGGTCATCCCCAGACTACGTGCCGCCTCAATCTCACCAGGATTGACTGAGAGAATGGCTGCACGAATGGTTTCACTGGCATAAGCTGCCTCATTGAAAGCAAAAGCAACAATCGCAAAAGCTGCTGCTGGAATGGCATTGATATTGAGACCAGTCCCCCATTGCTGATTGAGGGCTTTCAAAGCCAAAGGAATTCCGTAGTAGGTCAACATGAGCTGCACTAAAATCGGTGTCCCTTTTAAGAAACTAACAAAGAAGGCCTGCAAGGGATATAAAATCTTAACACGATTGATCTTCACAATGGCAAAAAGAAGCGCCAAAACCAAGCCAAAAAAGGCACCACCAATTGTCAACATAATCGTTGTTGGAAGTTGTTGAACAATTCTCGGAATTCCATCAAAGACCGAACGCAAGCTAAAAAGCTTGCCATCCAATCAATTGCATCAAGTTTTGATACCAATCTGATGCTAAAATCGTTGTAACATTCATAAAAACATCCTCTCCTGATAATGATTCATTCTACCATACTTCTGCCGTCAATGAAATTATTTGCTACGGTCAGATACAGTCTTTGTCTACCTACTAGTTTATCATACTTTAAAACAGGGAGGTTATATATTTTATCTATCAGAGAGATAAGTAAAAACTATTTCAATCCCAATTCTTCATAAGGTTTTCGATAACCGATTTGTTTAACAGTTCCATTTTCTACTAAAATTGGCCGTTTTAACAACATGCCGTCGCTTGCTAGCAACTCAGCTGCTTCTTGGTTTGACAGACTTCCTACCTTATCTTTTAACCCTAATTCACGGTATTTGATTCCACTGGTGTTAAAAAATTGCTTCAATTCAAACCCTGAGGTTTCCAGCCAGTTTAAAATAACTTCTTGGCTAGGTGTTTCTTCGGCGATATGGACGGCTTTGTAGTCCACACCGAGTTGGTTTAATTCTTGTTTTGCTTTTTTACAAGTTGAACATTTTGGGTATTCGATAAATTCTAACATGTCTTTCACTTTCTATTATTTATATCTTTAAAATCTGCGCCTTCATACTCCAAGAGCCAGGCTTTCTTTTCCACTCCTGCGGCATAACCAGTCAGACGCTTGCCTGCTCCCAGCACACGGTGACAAGGTACTAGAATAGACCAAGGATTGCGTCCTACCGCTCCACCAATTGCTTGAGCAGAAGGCACTTGCAGGTCTTGGGCTATTTGCCCATATGTCACTGTCTGACCATAAGGAATTCCCTGTAAATAGTCCCAAACTCGCTTTTCAAAATCCGTTCCAATTGGAGCCAAGGGCAAGTCGGATAAATCCTTAGGCTTGCCTTTAAAGTAAGCATCTAAGCAAGTAATAACTGGGTCTAAAATGGGATGACTAACAACTGCTTCTATCGTCTCATCTCCTAGTCCCCTCTCAAAATGCTTCTGCTCCTGAACCCAAATTCCATACAAATAATGGTCATCAGCTACGAGAGAAAGGGAGCCAATCGGCGAAGAATAGAGCATTTTTACATACTTCTTTTGCATTATTTCTTTAATTTTTGATAGGCCAAGCGTTCGCCATCAACTGGAACCTTACCAACCTGTTTAAAACCGAGTTTTTCAAAAATATGCTGCATAGCTTTGTTTTCAGCATGCGTATCTGAGCGAAAATCTAGATATCAAAACCTTCAATCAAGCCCTCTAAAAAGGTTTGAGCAACTCCCTGTCCCTGCACATCTGCTGCCACAGCAATACGGTGAAAGACTAGGTACTCTGACTCCCCAACTTGCCAGTTGCCTTCATAAATGGCTTCATAGGCTGCCTCTGGACTCTTGGTCACAGCAGCATAGGCTAGTAGTTCTCCCTCTTCCAAGGCTACATAGGCTTGACCTGAGATAATATCTTCAATAATAATATCAGCATTTGGATAACCATTTTGCCACTGGTCACTACCAGCATCCGCTAAACATTTTTTAGCATCCTCCATCACTTGCATGATGTCATCTACTTCATTTGGAAAAGCTAAACGAATCTCCATCTTTTCTCCTCATTTCTGACTAGTTTCTCCCATCCTAGCATAATTTAAGTCTTTCTACAAGCAGTTAAAACTTGACTTTCTGTTTTTGTTATTTTATAATCTAGTTATTAAAACTAGATAAAAAGGAGTTGAAAATGAAAACTACCTTTTCCTACCCAAAATGGGCAGAAATTCCAAATATTGACCTCTATCTGGACCAGGTTTTACTCTATGTCAATCAGGTCTGTGCCCCTATCTCTCCTGATAAAGACAAAGGCCTGACAGCATCTATGGTTAACAATTATGTCAAACATGGTTACCTGACAAAACCTGACAAGAAAAAATACCAACGTCAACAGATTGCCCGTCTGATTGCTATCACAACCCTCAAGTCTGTATTTTCGATTCAAGAAATCGCTCAGACACTGAATACTCTACAAAGTCAAGCAAGTTCAGAGCAACTCTACGATGCTTTTGTGAACTACATGAACCAAGGAATTGACCCAGCTAACCCTATCATCCAAACCAGCTGCCAAACCGTTAAACTCTATCATCAAACCCTAGCCTTAATCCATCATACTCAAGAGGAGGTAATCCAATGAACACTAGTCTTAAACTCAGCAAACAACTCAGTTTCGGAGAAGAGATTGCTAATAGTGTGACCCATGCTGTGGGTGCAGTCATCATGCTCATCTTACTCCCTATTTCATCCACCTATAGTTACGAAGCACATGGCTTTTTATCCTCTATCGGCGTTTCCATTTTCGTTATCAGTCTCTTTCTCATGTTCCTCTCATCCACCATTTACCACTCTATGGCCTATGGTTCGACCCACAAATACGTCTTGAGAATTATTGACCATTCTATGATTTATGTGGCTATCGCAGGCTCTTATACGCCAGTCGTCTTAACCTTGATGAATAACTGGTTTGGCTATCTGATTATTGCTATCCAATGGGGAACGACCATCTTTGGTATTCTCTATAAAATCCTTGCTAAAAAAGTCAATGAAAAATTTAGCCTTGCTCTTTACCTGATTATGGGCTGGTTGGTTCTGGCTATCATTCCTGCCATTATCAGTCAAACGACACCAATTTTCTGGAGTCTCATGGTAACTGGCGGACTCTCTTATACAGTTGGGGCTGGATTTTACGCCAAGAAAAAACCTTATTTCCACATGATTTGGCATCTCTTTATCCTAGCTGCGTCCGCACTCCAATACATCGCCATTGTTTATTACATGTAAAACTCTAAGCAGGCAGAGCCTGCTTAGAGTTTTATAATCGAATTTCCTAAAGAGGAAGCAATATGAAAGCCGTCATTGCTTGTGCTCATAAGATCTTCAGAATCATTTACAAACTACTCTCCACCAAGCATACTTATCAAAAAGAAAAGGCGCTAGGACTGAGGAAACATTTCTAACGCAAAAACTAAAAAAATTTCAATTATAGTATAGCACAGGAAGTGATTTTTTGCGCTTTTTTACTATCTTTTTTCTTCACATATATTTATAAAGTACTGGTGCAAGCTTACATCATCAGTCAATTCAGGATGAAAAGAAGTTACCAACATATTTTTTTCTTGGGCTGCAACGATTTGATTATTCACTGTTGCTAGAATTTCTACATCTTCTCCAACACTGCTGATAATTGGACCACGGATAAAGGTCATTGGAATCTGACCAACTCCCTTACATTCTGCTTCCGTATAGAAACTTCCTAATTGGCGCCCATAGGCATTGCGCTCGACCACCATATCCATAGTTCCTAGATGACTCTCTTTCTGAGAAGTAATTTCCTTAGCCAGCAAAATCAAGCCTGCACAGGTTCCAAATACTGGTAAACCAGATAGAATGGCTTCTCGAATGGGAATCAGCATGTCCTGGTCTCGTAAGAGCTTGCCCATGGTTGTAGACTCACCACCAGGCAAAATCAAACCCGACAAGTCACTCTGAGATTTCTGAAAATCCTCTAAATTTCTGATTTCAACACTCTCGACACCTAATTGATCTAGCACTTTTGCATGCTCTGCAAAGGCACCTTGCAAGGCCAATATTCCGATTTTCATCTATTTTCCTCGCTCAGCCATGAGAATTTGGATCTCATTTTCATTGATACCAACCATAGCTTCTCCTAGATCTTCAGAGATTTGAGCTAGGATTTGAGGATTACGGAAGTTAGTCACAGCCTTAACAATGGCACTCGCTCGTTTAACAGGATCGCCTGACTTAAAAATACCTGAACCGACAAATACACCCTCTGCCCCTAATTGCATCATAAGTGCAGCATCTGCTGGCGTTGCAACGCCTCCAGCTGCGAAGTTTACAACTGGCAATTTCCCATGTTCATGGACGTATTGAACCAATTCTACAGGGACTTGCAATTCCTTGGCAGCAACATAAAGTTCGTCCTCGCGTAGGTTTTGAATACGGCGAATTTCCTGATTCATCATACGCATATGGCGAACAGCTTGGACAATATCTCCTGTACCGGTTCTCTCCTTTAGTACGAATCATGGAAGCACCTTCAGCGATACGACGCAAGGCTTCCCCCAAGTCCTTAGCTCCACAGACAAAAGGTACTTGAAATTCTTTCTTGTCCACATGGAAACGATCGTCAGCTGGAGATAAAACTTCACTCTCATCGATATAGTCAATCTCAATAGCCTCTAAAATCTGAGCTTCAACAAAATGCCCGATTCTAACCTTAGCCATCACTGGAATGCTAACCGCTTCTTGGATTTCCTTAATCATCTTTGGATCACTCATACGGGAAACACCACCAGCTGCACGAATATCAGCTGGAATCCGCTCCAAAGCCATAACAGCAGCCGCACCAGCAGCCTCTGCAATACGAGCCTGTTCAGGATTTTGAACGTCCATGATAACCCCACCTTTGAGCATCTGTGCCAAATTTTTATTTAATTCATAACGATTTTCAGTCATTTGTTTTATCCTCATCATTTATATTGGTAGCTACCATTTCATTTTAAAATAGAACAGAGTGAATCACAAGATAAAAAAAGAAGAATTGTGTGGGTACAGATTGAATCGAGTAGGGGCTAAGACTAGTCCCTCTCACACCACCGTAGGTGCCGTTCGGCATAGGGCAGTTCAACTAATACTCATATCTATTTTCAAAAAGCATTCTGGTTCATTCTCTTTTAACGATGGACTTTACAACACTCCTCTCTAATCCTTGTATGATCTCTTGAAATGTATCAATGCCAGCTTCCAAGGTTTGAAATGCTTTATTCTGGAAGCCACCTTCACCAAGCTCTTTCTGCATCTGTTCAATAGGATTCATCTCTGGCCTGTATGGGGGAATAAAGGGAAAGCCAATATGATTTGGAATAGTTAAGCTACTTGATGGATGCCCTAGGGCATGATCCATGACTAGTAAAATAAAATCAGTTGGATAGGCCTGTGACAGTTCTTGTAAACAAGCTTTCCTCCATTCAGTATGGCATCCTCCAAGCAAGCAGGAAAAAGGATGCTCCTCTATAAGCATCAACAGCTCTCTAACAGTAAGAGAATTCATGCACGGAATGACTATGGACAGGAGGACCTATTCCTTTAGGTGGCTAACAAGATCCTAGTTTACTGCCTATCCGAAACCAGTCTCATCTTTGATGCATGAACCCAAGCTTACGAAAGCATCTACTATCTTTAAAGCGTTTTCTTACCTTCTTGAATAGAGATGGGATGTTTAGACGCGGCAATGGTTTGAGCGCCTGCTTTCTTAGGATCTAGGGCAACAGTGCGCCAGCTATGTCGCTTCAACAGTTGACAGAAAGCATCACCTGTGTAGGAACGACTAATCTCCTTTTGATAGGACTGAAGAAATGGAGTATCACTAAACCTCCTGAGAAACAATCTCTAGAACACTTGTCCTACAACGGCCTGTATATCCTAGTAGGTACGTTATAAGCAATGAATTCATTTTTATTACAATTCAATCTAGATTTTGCAGGAAATCTACTGTAACAACTTCCTCTTCCTCTGAAGTTTTCAAATGACTGGAAAACTATCTATTCCTTGACTGTCATATAAACGTGGTTACAACCACCACGTCTTTCTTGAAGGAGAGAGTCCGAACCTAACTCCTCATCCTTCTTTAAATTTCACCAAACTACAGTCTAGACGCTCTATCATCTCTTGATAGGATTTTCCCATCAAACAAAGCAGAACGATTGGAAGACTTTGTGTTAGAGGCTTAGTAAGGTCTTTAAAGAGAAAGGTGATTTCTTGTTTAGCTAATTTCATGTTACTATCGTACAATGCTTTTTGAAGTATGTCTAGTATTAACCACTCTTTTCATCACCCCACTACAAGTTGATAAAGAGCCACAAAACTTCAAGACTTTTCTAAGTATTTTCGATATAAGCATTAAATATATTTCAGAAAAAGCAACATTAACCTCCCTTATACTCAATGAAAATCAAAGAGCAAACTAGGAAGCTAGCCGCAAGCTGTACTTGAGTACGGTAAGGCGACGCTGACGCGGTTTGAATTTGATTTTCGAAGAGTATTAACTGAAACAAACTCAAGTTCACTAAATTGGTTAATAATTCTTTTCAAGTCTTTATCTGCTTTTTTCTCTGACACATCATATTCAGATGTTAATTTTCTCAATAAGTGGTCATATGAAATTGAAGTATCAATTTTAGACCATATAAAAAGATTTCTCTCTCCATCACTTATAACATTGATTTTACTTCGAGTATCCTTTAAATTATCATTAATATCAATCCATTAATTGTAATTTCTCCTGAATCTTGTTTTAGAAGCGTTGTCATCATTTTTATTAAGGTTGTTTTGCCTGCCCCATTTTCTCCTAAAACTCCAATTATTTTTCCTCTTGGAATTTTTAATGAAACATTATTAATAGCTTACTTTTTCTTTTTAGTAAATTAATCTTCGTTTTTGTAAGATAACTTTTAGATACATTTTTTACTTCTAACATCGGAATTCTCCTAAATTGTTAAATATTCGATCACTTTCTTCTCCATCTTTTTATAACTGAGCAAGCCAATCACAATAAAAACTAATGAGAGAAGTAAAACTTTAAAAATCAATAGACATAGTTGAAGCGATTCCAAATCTCCAGAAGATATTAGTCTAACTATCTCTAAGCCATAAGTAATTGGTAATAAATCACCAACACATTTTAGAAAATCAAGAAGCACTGTCCTAGGAAATGTAACACCAGATACTAAAAATATCAAAATAAATAACGTATTCTGACTTATAAATGTATCTCTTAACCAGAGCATTATGTTAGCAACAAAAACACTCATAGAAAATGATATTAAAACAATAACAACATAACTCTCAACAGCCAATAGGATATTGGAGTTGCCATGAACTTTGCACCGAGCAAAATAGAAATAATAAAAAGTGAACAAAACTCCATAAAAGTTCTTCCAAGCTGTTCAATGAACACGCCTATATAATAGCTGAAAATACTATATGGAGTTATAAATAAGCTTTCCAAGGTTCCCTCTCGAACCTCAACCATCAATGAACGCCCTACATTCATCAAAATAGCAACAGCAACATTGTAGTAAAGCATCCCAGCAGCAGCGAAAGTAAAATAATCAATCACTTCTACTTGACTAACTACTAATTTGTTATTAAAAAGATAATGAGCAATTAACCAATACCCTAAAAGCTGAAAAATGGCATCTAACAATCGATTCAGGAATAGAGCTACTGGAAAAAATCTAGTATACATTTGAAAATTCTAATTATTAATGCCTTAATCAACTTTCGATAATCTCCATTTCTACTCTTTTATAATCGTGCCAATCTCACCTCCTGATAAAAAGAAGTGCATTCGCATCATCAGTATCAATATGCATTTCCAATCTATATTTATCACTCACTCTGCAATGAACATCATGCAAAGTAGCACTTTTTTCGCTTTTTACTTCAACAGAAACTATATCTCCATTTTTAAGACCCATTTCCTCAGCTTCTTCTGTGGCAAAGTGAATATGTCTATTAGCAATAATGCACCCTTCATCTAAATTAACTCTTCCATTAGGTCCTATAATGGTAATCGGTGAAGAGTTTTCAATCTCACTCGAAGTACGTACTGGTGGAGTTATCTTTAATAATCTAGAATCTGTTTTAGAAACCTCAACTTGTGTATAAGGACGAATTGGTCCTAATACCCTGACACGATTAATCTCGCCAGATGCCGACTGAATTGTAACCTGTTCTTCAGCAGCAAATTCACCAGGCTGATACAAATCTTTTAACTTGTTTAGTTGGTATCCTTCACCAAATAAAATATCTAAATGTTCCCTCTTTAAATGAACATGTCTAGCAGAAATGTTAATGATTACTTGATTAATTTCCATGATAATTTATCTCCTTTTCCTATTTATAATACCATATTTTTTTCTGATTCATTATACTCAAAATGAATCAAAGCCTCTTTATTCAGATACATACCCTCTTCATTGAGTAAATGATTCAAATCAGAGTTCCATTGTGACGGTTTATCTCCTATACTTTCTAAGTTCTCAACAAAAGTATAGATATAAAAGTTTGTTGCTCTATATTTTTCACCTCCTATATTAAAATCTCTAAATAAGCTTATTGCTAATATTTTATAGTCGCTGAGTTTCAAACAAGCATGTTATAATAAAGCTATGCATGTAGTACAGATTTTAAACAGCGAGCATTAGATTACATCAAAGAGGGGGCACAGCCATGTCGAGGCAGCCAAGGTTTTTGATGTCGGCGTCAGAACTCTCTTCACATGGAAAAAGAACTTACGTGAACAAGGACACTTAGAGAGGAAAAAGCGAGTCGTCAAAAACCGAAAGATTCCTTTAGAGGAATTAAAATCCTTTGTAGAGGCTCATCCAGATGCTTTTTTACGGGAAATTGCGGCACATTTTGATTGTGCTATCCCTTCAGTATGGGCAGCTTTAAAGCAGATGAAGGTCACTTCAAAAAAAGATGACGAGCTTTAAGGAACAAGACCCAGAGAAAGTCGCTGAGTTTCTTGATATTTTGGATAACCTAAACGATTTACCAATCGTATATATTGATGAAACAGGAATCGACCGCTATCTCTATCGTCCTTATGCAGGGGCTCCTAGAGGGGAGAAAGTCTATGAAAAGATTAGCGGACGTCGTTTTGAGCGAACTTCAATTGTTGCAGGACAAGTAGACGGAGAGTTTATAGCTCCCATGATTTACAAGAACAGCATGACAAGCGATTTCTTTGTGGAGTGGTTCAAAATGCAACTCCTACCTGCTTTGAAAACACCTCATGTTATTATCATGGACAATGCTAGTTTTGATCCCAAGAACATTTTGGATGAACTCTGCATCCAAGATAAACACTTTTTCTTACCTCTACCGCCATATTCACCGGATTTGAATCCTATTGAGCAAGCTTGGGCTATCTTGAAAAAGAAAGTAACAGATTTATTAAGGGAAGTCCCAACTATTTTTGAATGTTTGGAACGCTTTTTTAAAACTAAATAACTATATAATAAAAAATAAGGGGACACGAAATGGACACCAAAGCTAAAAAGTTCACACTTGCAACGATTTCAGCTCTATCACTTCTTGGGGTAGGAATTGTTACATCACAATCAGTAGCCACTAATGATAGGCTGGTTTCCACTCAAGCAATCAATGGTCAATCCTACAATATCTTAAACTCTTAGGTCACTAGTACTTCTTCTGGTACTACTCTAGTTGGGATTGAAGGGACTTTCTTAACGCCATATAAACAGGCTATCTTAGACCGTATCAATGCCATTCGAAAAGAAACAACAGACGAAGGTCTAGTTACTAGCTATGTTCCTATCAAATGGTCAACTGCACTAGAAAAAACAACCTTCATTCGTGCAGCAGAAGCTTCGATCACCATTAATCACACACGCTTGTCTAGTAAGGACATTTGGAGCCCCTGGTCTTCAGGAAATTTCTCACTAGCAGAAAACTTGGCTTGGAACTATGACGGATTTATGACAGCTATTAATCAATGGTATGAGGAAAAAGCCGATTATGTTAATACTAAACTAAAATCAAAAAGTATTATATAATAGTAATATGAAATCAACTAAAGAAGAAATCCAAACAATCAAAACACTTTTAAAAGACTCTAGTACAGCTAAATATCATAAACGCCTTCAAATCGTTCTATTTCGTCTGATGGGTAAATCTTATAAAGAGATTATAGAGCTTTTAGACTGTAATCAAACAACGATTTGGCCAACTGTAAAAAAATATGAGGAGTTCGGACTCGACTCTCTCCTTCAAGAAACACGTGGTGGTCGTAACCATGCATATATGACAATTGAGGAAGAGAAAGCCTTTCTTGCCCGTCATTTGAAGGCTGCAGAGGCAGGAGAATTTGTTACAATTGATGCCTTATTTCAGGCTTATAAAAAGGAGTTAGGTTCTTCCTACACACGTGATGACTTTTATCAACTCTTGAAGCGCCATGGTTGGCGAAATATTAGGCCACGTCCAGAACATCCCAAGAAAGCAGACGTTCAAACCATTGTCGCGTCTAAAAATAAAATCTCAATTCAAGAAGACAAGAAAGCGCTTTAAAACCAGTAGGCATTTTCGTAAGGTTCGCTTGATGTACCAAGATGAGGCTGGTTTCGGTAGAATCAGTAAACTGGGATCTTGTTGGTCTCCAATAGGAGTAGGTCCACATGTCCATAGTCACTATATACGAGAATTTCGCTATTGTTATGGAGCTGTTGATGCCCATACAGGCGAATCATTTTTCTTAATAGCTGGTGGATGTCATACTGAGTGGATGAACGCCTTTTTAGAAGAGCTTTCACAAGCTTATCCATATGGTTATTTTTTACTCGTTATGGACAATGCTATATGGCATAAATCAAGTACCTTAAAGATTCCGACTAATATTGGCTTTGCATTTATTCCTCCATACACACCAGAGATGAACCCCATTGAACAAGTGTGGAAAGAGAAAGGCATCACGTGTGTAGGAAGAACCTAACTCCTTTGTATAAGCCTGAAATAAGGCATCAATTGTAACAAATTCTCCTGCCTCTGCAGCCTTCAAATGACGGGCAAGAAAGGCTTTCTCTTCCTCAATTGTCATATATGCATGGTTACGACCACCACGTATTTCTTGAAGAGAGAGTCGAGTCCGAACTCCTCATATTTTTTTACAGTTGGCCAAATCGTTGTTTGATTACAGTCTAAAAGCTCTATAATCTCTTTATAAGATTTACCCATCAGACGAAATAGAACGATTTGAAGGCGTTTATGATATTTAGCTGTACTAGAGTCTTTTAAAAGTGTTTTGATAGCTTGGATTTCTTCTTTGTTGATTTCATATTACTATTGTATAATGCTTTTTTATTTTAGTCTAGTCTAACAATTCATACCTTTGTATCTCTTTTGTTGTTTCTTCTTTTTTATCATTATCAACCCCAACAGTCACAAAGTTTACTCCAATAAATATAACCATGTAAAACAATACCAAGGCAAAGCCCAAACCCTTTAATAACTTCATTTTCTTTTCTCTACTTTCTTTTTTTGTGTTAGTCTTTTTAGTTTATCTTAATTATATATACTCTTAAAACCCAAGGGGTAAAAATCCCCCCTTACAATCCTACCATTTCATCAAGCCAGCTAGAGAAATTGTCTTCCTTTGTATCTTCCTCATTCCATTCAAAATCTTCCAAGTATGTTCTATTAGTGATTAGTTTGACACGTTTGTTTTGGTATTGGGGATCTAAATAGAATAGGGGGTCTCTTCACTATACAAGTTAGCGAGGACCCGAACTCTTTTCCTATACTCTACTCGTTTTATTGGACCACTTTTTGAGACAATTCTAGTGTATATGTTTTATACAATTGATGGCAAGTTTGATTCTCTCCTATTTTAATCAAGGAAACACAAGGTAAGACAAGTCCTGACCAGATAGACTCTAGTATTTCCTCACGATTTGAATGTTCTTCTAACTTGGCAACAATCTGAGGAGCCATCTTATAGTAGGATTCAATTTCCTCCTGACCACCATCTTTAAAAGCTAGATAAGAATCCCTGAATTTTCGCAAAGTCATCAATTCATCACAGTCATCTGCCAATCCCTTGTAAGTTACAGCTGCTTCTGTCAAATAACAACCTCTTTGTTCAATCTGATAGTAAGCATCTGGTTCACCAAAAAATCCAGTTTTAGAGCGCACATATCTCTCTGCATCACTCCTACGTTGTAAAACAGCTACTTCTCTTCCCTTACGATATACAATAAATTCCATTTCTTTTACCTCTCTATCTTACAATATTTAATAATTCCTCGTAACTTGAAACCACATCATAGATGTGCTGATCACTAATCAATCCAGCTTGAGCTAACGCTTTAAAATGAGCACGCGCACAGGCAATTTTTGCTTGCTCAGCTTGTTTTAATTGAAGACTAGACATAGAGCCTTTCGTTTCTGCAACAAAATAGATATGTTTGACACTACCTTCACGGAAGGCGATTGCCCAGTCAGGGTTATAGTTCCCAAGCGGAGTCGCAATACTGAACTTCCCTGGTAGCTTCACATAAACACGAACATCCTCGTATTGTTCCAAAGATTCTTTAAAGGTCTTCTCCGTATTGGAATCAACTTTTACAAAATTGTAAATCCCTTTTTTGGATTCAAGTAAGTGATCATCTGATCTGTTAGCAGTTTCAGGATTGTCATAAAACAAGTCCATATCATACTCTTCATTTAACACATTATACTGGATATGCTTGATAATTTGACTCGCTTTTTGTTCATTAATGAGCTTTGAAACCTTAAGAATAAACTCTTCAGGATTTTGTTTAAACTTGTCAAATTGGTAGACATAGATTTTACTTAATATTTCCGCAACCAATTTACGAGTTAAACCAGTCTGTTCAGCAATTTCCCCTAGTAAATCATATTTGGTCATAATCTGCGAATCCGTTAGATATTCTTGCTGACGATCATTCTCAGCTACTGTGAGATGGAGACCTTCTTCCTTACTCATCTCAGTAGCGCTTGCTTGAGTTATATGAAAGCTTGGT
The DNA here is from genome assembly GCF_948472335.1 of Streptococcus bouchesdurhonensis. The sequence continues at coordinate 163,022 of NZ_CAOKTW010000004.1, forward strand.
TTGCTAACGACTAATTTCTCATTGATATAGTCAACCGAATGTTTTACCAATTCCGCATCATCAAACTCTACTTGGTAACTCGTCTTACGATTGATTTGCTTCCAGAGATTTAAAAATTCTTTTCGGGCAATATTTTCTTGATTGACCTCATTTGAGAATTGAATTACCGCATTATTGGCATTTTCAATTTCATACTGTCCAGCATGATAAACGCTCTCCAATATCTCTACCAGCTTATCCTCATAACCTGCTAGTGTTTCAGACAGTTGTAACTGATGATTTTCTTTTGTAGTAAAATATTCTGCAGTCAATTGCCCTTCACGGTCTATATAGCCTTGTCGAATCAAATCAAAATGAATCGAATCTGCTTGTTCCTTGGTAATTCGTATTGTTTGACCTTCTTGATTCGTTAGAACTTTATTCGTAAAGAGAGTAACATCCACTTTTACAGGACGTTCTGCTAAGAGTTCTTTGATTTCTTCTTGTAGACTTCGAGCAAATTGATCATAACTTTCATTTGCAATTACTGTCAGTTTATTGATTTCATGAACATCATTTCCTAAGAGTTCAAAATCCTGACGAATTCCGTTTTGGTCAACTGCTAAACGCATACCACGACCGATTTCTTGACGTTTTCGAGTCTCTGCTGAAGATTGCTTCAGCGTACAGATTTGAAAGACATTAGGATTATCCCATCCCTCTTTTAGAGCTGAGTGAGAAAAGAGGAAACGAACTGGCTCTTCAAAGCTCAATAAACGCTCCTTGTCCTTCATAATCAAGTCATAGGCATCAATGTCATTTGAAGATTATTTTTCTTTTCACTGGCAGATTTATAGTCCACAAAAATGGTCTTATCTGACTTCTTCACTTTATCTACCGAAAAGTAATAAGCATGAACTGAATTTCCTTCAAGATTAGCCTCCAAATATCGACGATAAGGAGTTGGTTCCTGTGTTTGGATAAACTGGTTTACTTGATTTCGATATTCTTCTTCAAAAATCTGAGCATATTCACCATTATAGGCATCATTATGTTCATCATATTGTTTATACTTGGCCACTTCATCGATGAAAAATAGGGATAATACTTTAATTCTTCGATTGTACAGTTTACTTTCTTTTTCGAGATGACTTTTTATAGTTTCTCGGATTTGAATTCTTCTGATGCTAGACTCATCCACTTCCCCTATCACTTCACCGACATGAAGTTCTTGCGTCACACCAACTTGAAGTTTGTTCTCTCTTGCATCAAAGTGACTAAGGGTCATTCCTTTATAAGCAGATAAATTCCCCGATTCAGCATACAAATCAAAGGGTTCTTCCACCACCTTCAATTTCCTCTTAACACCTGACTGCGTTTTTACTTCAAACTCAATTTTTGCTTTGGGTGCTCCTGTTTTTTGTGGAATGATTTCTTGTAGATATAGATATCCTTGTGTCCCGGTCGTCCCAGTTTGCTCAATAGCCTTAACCGCAATCTTCTTCACTAATTTTTGATTGTAAGCATCCATGGCATCCAATCTATAAACCATATCATGTTTTTCTTTATGGGTAGCCGAATAACGTAGTGTAAATAATGGCTTAAAATCTTTTAGTCTTTCCTTTGTCTGTTTCCCTTCAACAGACTGAGGTTCATCAATAATCATAATCGGATTCATAGCTGCCAAGACATCAATTGGACGGCGCCAACGGAAACTTTCCTGTTCAGAATGAATCCGTCGCGCATCTTTGCCTTTTGTATTAAAGGCTTGAGAGTTGATGACCATGATTTGAAGGTCTGACGAATTGGCAAAACTATCCAAATCACCTAAACGTGAAGAATCGTAGACAAAATAGCGTGGTTGCTTCCCATACTCCATCTGAAAGTGACTTGACATGATCTGTAGAGACTTGAGAACCCCTTCACGAATGGCTACACTTGGAACGACAATGACAAATTTAAGCCAGCCATAGCGTTTATTCAACTCCATAATTGTACGGATATACGTGTAGGTCTTCCCTGTTCCCGTCTCCATCTCTATGGAAAAATTATAAGCTTCTCGTCCAGCAATCATATCAATCGATAGTTTATCAGAAGGACGCAAACCATAACGAGTTTGCATAGTATGAACATTTTCTCGTATACTTGTTTGACTCAATTGAATCGGTGCATTTCGATAAGCATCTAAAACCAAATCTACCTCATCTGACTTGAGACGACCTGGATCCGCCATATACTGAACTCCAGTATGTTTGGCTTGCCCTTGAAATAAATCTGCAATGGCACTAACCGCATCCAACTGAAATTGTTGTTTTTTAAATTGTAGTTTCATAATTCTATATTCTTTTTATTAAATTCACATAAACTATTTCACATCTATAACTATATTTAATAGTTACGCCATATTATATTTCTTTTTAATTTCTTTCACTTTTGATGATGTAATATCGTTAAAATACTCTTTTTCCCACTTCATTGCATCACTAAGTACAAGACAAATAGAAATAAGTTTTTGATTATCTTCTTGTATCTTTCCGTCTTCAACTTTCTTGATAGTATCTTCAAGTTCTTGAATGAATTCTATGGCTAAACTATACATTTCCTTATTAGATAAAAAATATAATTTAGTTATATTTTCATCAATTGCCTTATGTTGCTTTTTTAGATTAGAAACTGTATGATTTGCAAGCAAGTATTCCAAAAGTAGAACAAAATCACTATACAATATCATCCTTTTTTCAAATAAATGTTGTTTTAAGTTATCTTTAAAAGCATGTCTAGTAACCCAGATTGCAATGCTGATAGAAACAATAATCGCAATCGAATCTACTATAATCCCTCCGATACTTATCCAATTATCAGTTGTCAGCTGATAGAACATCGCCTACACCACCTTCACTTTCGTATGAGGTGATAATTCTTTAAATATTTCACTTACGTTAATTTTATCTGCTGAATTGGCAAATGAACTATCACGGAAAACAGTACGGAGTGGTTGTGCTTGAGCGATGTGACGGATAACTTCTTCAGAGATTTCATCTTCAAAACAAGCCATGAGTGATCCTTGATCTACATCATAAACTTCTGCTCCTGCTACTTTCTCCCAATCAATAGCTAATGACAATTCCATGCCCCATGTCAGCATAACTTGGAAAAGTAGGTCAAGCCCAGTACGTCCTTCCTTGATATTGGATACACTATCAAAAAGTTCTCCTTGGATAAATTGATCTGGCCGAGCTGAAACATCTTTGAAATTAGAAGAGTCTAACTTATAAGCCTTAAATCCAAAGTCCTGCTTGCCAACCAACTCAGGATGCTCCTCCTGAATCTTGGCAGCAGCACGACGAATCCGCTCACGTGAAATCTGATCAATAGTTTCATAACCTGCTTCTTTAGCAGCAGACTTATCAGCTACTTCTTCATCCAAAGTACATAAGATAAACTTACGATTTCCACCATCTTCAGCATTCAGTTGTATAACTGCGTCTGCCGTAGTACCAGAACCACCGAAGAAATCAAGAATAAGGGCGGTTTCTATACTTGCACCTAATCCTAACAAATTTAATAATAGTTTTGTCGGCTTAGAAAAATCGAATACTCTAAAATCAAATAACTTCTTAATTTCAGTATTGGCACGTTGATTTGTTCCAAACTCTACATTCCAAAAATCATTAGATAGTTGACCATTCTTCATTGCATCACTTAAATATATCTTTGTTCTTGGAACTCCTCCATTTTCTGGCCAATGAATTTTGTCATCTTTTAAAAGTTGGTGAAAATCTTTTTCCGAAACCATCCATGGTCCCATAAGTACTTTTCCAGCAGGACTTAGAATTTCATAATTAAACCTTCCTCGAACTTCATCACGTAGGATGCCTCTCCCATATTTTCCTTTTGAATCTTCATAAGCATATTCTTTCTTAGCTGTATCTGAAAGTGGTAACCGTCCATATGTAACTCTAGAATAATCCTTTGAATACACATATATATATTCTTTTACTCTAGCAGCTTTACCTATATTAGGCTGATTATCACTTCTTCTCCAAGCAATCGTTTGAACGAGATTCTCCTCCCCAAATATCTCATCACAGATAGCTTTCAGATTAGCTTGTTCATTATCATCAATAGAGATAAAGATAACACCTGAATCCTTGAGGAGATTACGTGCTAGGCGGAGACGTGGATACATCATATTGAGCCAGTCTGAGTGATAACGGGCCGAAGTCTTTTCATTTTTTGTAAGCCCAACTACCTGGCGTCCTTCTTCATCCAAAAGTTCCATCTCTTCCTTCAACTCTTCGTCTGTTTTTTGGAACTTATCAGAATATACAAAGTCTTTTCCTGTATTATAGGGTGGATCGATATAAATCATATCGATTTTTCCTAGATAGGATTCTTGTAAGATTTTTAAGACTTCTAAATTATCTCCAGTAATAAAGACATTTTCACTGTTTTCAAAGTCAACACTTTCATCAAGATCTGGTCTTAGGGTTTTAGTAGTTGGTCGCCCAGCTTCTGCAATAGCTTCACGCTTTCCAACCCAAGTAAACTCATAGGATTCTCGACCATCCACAATTTCCTCTGATAAAAACTGTTTAAGCTTCTCAAAGTCAATCGCAGGACGTAATCTGCCGTATTCATCCCTCTTTTCCGTCAGAACTTCAGGAAAAAGTTGACCAATTTTTGAAATATTATCTGTAAAAACATCTTTTGAAGTGAGAGTTAATTTCTCAAGTCCAGAGTTTTCACCTGCGTGCTGTGCTGTGCTGTGCTGTGCTGTGCTGTGCTGTGCTGTGCTCATGGTAGTATCCTTTCTTAGCTTTGTCAAGCTTTTGTAATTTTAATTTTCTAACAAATTAAGTTGGCTTATCCTATCTTTGTAATGCTTCATTTTTAATACATTACAGCTTCATTTTATCAAAAATAAGGATTGAAATCAAAAGAGTTCTCTAATCTCAATTTCTGATTTTTCTTTATATTTATACTCTTCAAAAATCTCTTCAAACCACATCAACGTCGCCTTACCGTATATATGTGACTGACTTCGTCAGTCTTATCTACAACCTCAAAACAGTGTTTTGAGCAGCTTGCGGCTAGCTTCCTAGTTTGCTATTTGATTTTCATTGAGTATTATTATTTTTTATTCTTTACAGATTCAAAATAGACCTTTATTATTTTTCTAAAAAAGGAAAGCTCTGCGGCCTTCCTTCGTCTTACTTGCGTTTCTTCTTCGCTTTCTTCATTTTGTTAGCCATGCGTTTCATGGACTGTTTCATGGCAAATTCACCGATTTTACCTTTGAGTCCGCCACCAAACATTTGGCTCATATCTGGCATTCCTGCTCCTCCGAGAGCTGACAGGTCAGGCATGCCACCTTGTCCCATCATTCCTTCAAGGGCAGACATATCCATTCCTCCCATATTTGGCATATTTTTAGGAAGGTTGTTTGGATTGATCCCCATCTGCTTCATCATCTTGTTCATGTCGCCAGACATAACACCTTGCATGAGCTGTTTAGCTTGGTTAAAGTCTTTGATGAATTTATTAACTTCGACAAAAGTATTTCCAGAACCCGCAGCGATACGACGGCGACGGCTTGGATTTAACAAATCTGGGTTTTCACGTTCTTCAGGTGTCATGGAGGACACAATGGCACGTTTGCGAGCAATCTGGCGTTCATCCACCTTCATGTTTTGAAGGGCTGGATTGTTTGCCATACCTGGAATCATCTTGAGCAAGTCTTCCATCGACCCCATATTTTGCACCTGATCCAACTGATCAATGAAATCATTGAAATCAAAGGTGTTTTCACGCATCTTCTCAGCCATTTCAAGGGCCTTTTGCTCATCGTATTCTTGAGAAGCTTTCTCAATCAAAGTGAGCATATCCCCCATGCCAAGGATACGGCTAGACATGCGGTCTGGGTGGAAGGTCTCAATGTCCGTAATCTTTTCACCTGTACCAGTGAACTTGATTGGTTTTGGTAATGTGACGAACAGATAGAGCAGCACCACCACGAGTATCGCCGTCAATCTTGGTAAGGATAACCCCAGTCACTTCCAACTGATCATTAAACTCACGCGCAACATTGGCTGCTTCTTGACCAATCATGGCATCAACGACGAGGAGAATTTCATTTGGTTGAGCCAGTGCTTTTACGTCACGAAGCTCATTCATCAATAGCTCATCAATCTGCAAACGACCTGCCGTATCAATCAAGACATAGTCATTATGATTGGCTTGTGCTTGTTCCAAACCTTGACGTACAATCTCAACAGCTGGAACCTCTGTCCCAAGAGCGAAGACAGGCACATCAATCTGTTGCCCCAAGGTTTTAAGCTGATCAATAGCCGCAGGACGGTAAATATCCGCCGCAATCATCAAAGGACGAGCATTTTCTTCTTTCTTAAGTTTGTTGGCCAATTTGCGGCAAAGGTTGTTTTACCAGCCCCTGTAAACCAACCATCATGATGATGGTTGGAATCTTAGGTGACTTGATAATCTCAGCTGTATCAGAACCTAAAACGGCTGTCAGTTCCTCATCAACGATTTTAATAATTTGTTGCGCTGGGTTAAGGGTATCAATGACCTCATGCCCGACTGCACGCTCACGAACTTTCTTAATAAAGTCCTTTACAACAGGCAAGGCAACGTCGGCCTCAAGCAAGGCCAAGCGAATTTCTTTGGTTGCCTCTTGGACATCAGATTCAGAGATTTTTCCTTTTTTACGTAGATTTTTAAAGACGTTCTGCAAACGTTCTGTTAAACTTTCAAATGCCATTTTTCTTCCTCTTATTCTCTATTATCAATGCTTGTTAAAATTTCTATCTGCTCTTTCAGAAAGTCATCATTGGGATAGCGCTCCAAAATCTGGTCAAAAATCTGACTGCGGACAATGTAGTCAGAGTACATGTGCAATTTCATCTCATAATCTTCTAGAATCTTTTCTGTCCGCTTGATATTATCATAGACAGCCTGACGACTGACGCCGAACTCTTCAGCAATCTCAGCAAGACTATAATCATCAGCGTAGTAGAGCTCGATATAATTCATTTGCTTATCTGTCAAAAGCGCTGCATAAAATTCAAAGAGCGCATTCATACGATTGGTTTTTTCAATTTCCATAACTTTTATTATACCAAAAATTAGCCTAATCTACCACACTAGGAAGTCAATACAAGAAGATAGCTAGCAAAATTTGAAAAAATTTGAAAAAAATAAGAGCCTAGCCCCAAGTAATTTCCAATTGATAGCTAGCAAAGGGATGTCCCTCTTGGTTTTGCAGTTGATAGTCTAGTTCAATCTTTTGCCCATCTACTTGATAATGGCTCGTTTGGATGATAAACTCCTGCATGCCCATAGGTGTAGGGATATAGGCTAAACTATCACTATCCTTTAGAAAGCGCATAGTGGTCTTGGGATTGGAAAATCGGCTCATCACCAGTTCTTGACCATGAAATTTAATCACTACTTTTTCCTTTTCCTCATTATAGAAAAGCAGATAGCTATAATCTCCCTTCTCATGCACTTCCACGTCATAAAGCTGGTCAATCACTTCCAACTGCTCATCAAACTGAATCGTATTTCGCATCCGAATCTTCACATCAGGTCCTCTTTCTTGTCTCTTGTCCTACTATTTTACCAAAAACTCTAGCTTTTTGCTATAATGGTCATATGAACGAAAAAGTATTCCGTGACCCAGTTCACAACTACATCCATGTCAATAATCAAATCATCTATGACTTGATCAATACAAAAGAATTTCAGCGTTTGCGTCGTATCAAACAACTGGGAACTTCCAGTTATACCTTCCACGGTGGAGAACATAGTCGCTTCTCTCACTGTCTAGGCGTCTATGAAATTGCACGACGCATCACAGAGATTTTCGAAGAAAAATATCCTGAGGAATGGAATCCTGCAGAGTCTCTCTTGACCATGACCGCTGCTCTTTTACACGACCTTGGGCATGGTGCCTACTCCCATACTTTTGAACATCTCTTTGATACAGACCACGAAGCCATTACTCAGGAGATCATCCAAAGTCCTGAAACGGAGATTCACCAAGTCCTGCTACAAGTGGCGCCAGATTTTCCAGAAAAGGTTGCCAGTGTCATAGACCATACCTACCCTAACAAACAGGTTGTGCAACTGATTTCTAGTCAGATTGATGCGGACCGCATGGACTATCTCTTGCGCGACTCCTATTTTACAGGAGCTTCTTATGGGGAATTTGACCTGACTCGGATCTTGCGTGTCATTCGTCCTGTCGAAAATGGTATCGCCTTTCAGCGCAATGGCATGCACGCCATCGAAGACTATGTTCTCAGCCGCTACCAAATGTATATGCAGGTTTATTTCCACCCAGCAACACGCGCTATGGAAGTTCTCCTACAAAATCTTCTCAAACGCGCTAAGGAACTCTATCCTGAGGACAAAGACTTCTTTGCACGAACTTCCCCACACCTCCTGCCTTTCTTTGAAAAAAATGTGACCTTGTCTGATTATCTGGCTCTGGATGATGGTGTGATGAATACCTACTTCCAGCTCTGGATGACCAGTCCTGATAAGATTCTTGCAGACCTGTCGCAACGCTTTGTCAACCGCAAGGTCTTTAAATCCATTACCTTTTCACAAGAAGACCAAGACCAACTCGCTAGCATGAGAAAATTGGTTGAGGACATTGGCTTTGATCCAGACTACTATACTGCTATTCATAAGAACTTCGACCTCCCTTATGATATCTATCGTCCCGAATCTGAAAATCCGCGGACACAGATTGAGATTTTACAAAAAAATGGTCAACTGGCCGAACTCTCTAGCCTGTCTCCTATCGTCCAATCCCTTGCTGGCAGTCGCCACGGAGATAATCGCTTTTATTTTCCAAAAGAAATGTTGGACCAAAACAGCATCTTTGCAAGCATTACCCAGCAATTTTTACACTTGATTGAGAACGATCATTTTACCCCAAATAAAAACTAGAAGAGGAATTTTATGAGTATTAAACTAATCGCTGTCGATATTGACGGAACCCTAGTCAACAGTCAAAAGGAGATTACTCCTGAAGTCTTTTCTGCCATCCAAGATGCCAAAGAAGCTGGTGTCAAAGTCGTCATTGCAACTGGCCGCCCTATCGCAGGTGTTGCCAAACTTCTGGACGACTTGCAGTTGAGAGACGAGGGTGACTATGTTGTGACCTTCAATGGTGCCCTTGTCCAAGAAACTGCTACAGGGCATGAGATTATCAGCGAATCCTTGACTTATGAGGATTATCTGGATATGGAATTTCTCAGTCGTAAGCTCGGTGTCCACATGCATGCTATTACTAAGGACGGTATCTATACTGCCAATCGCAATATCGGAACATACACTGTGCACGAATCAACCCTCGTCAACATGCCTATCTTCTACCGCACACCTGAAGAAATGTCTGACAAGGAAATCGTCAAGTGTATGTTCATCGATGAGCCTGAGATTCTCGATGCTGCGATTGAAAAAATCCCAGCAGAATTTTACGAACGCTACTCTATCAACAAGTCTGCTCCTTTCTACCTCGAACTCCTTAAAAAGAATATAGACAAGGGGTCAGCTATTACTCACTTAGCTGAAAAACTCGGATTGAACAAAGATCAAACCATGGCTATCGGTGACGAAGAAAATGACCGTGCCATGCTGGAAGTCGTTGGGAACCCCGTTGTCATGGAAAATGGAAATCAAGAAATCAAAAAAATCGCCAAATACATCACTAAAACAAATGACGAATCCGGCGTTGCCCATGCCATCCGAACATGGGTACTGTAAGAGGATATGAATAGACGAAAACCGCTCAGTTGAGCGGTTTTTATAGTAAAATGAAATAGGAATAGGACAAATCAATTTCTAGTAATGTTTTAGAAGTCCAGATACACTATTCTAGTTTCAATCTACTATAGTATCTAATTACATACCCCCTGCTGGAATCGATAAATAGAAAAAACCTTATTTTAAGGCTCTTCCTATACTATTTATCAATAACCCTCTTTTAGAGTATGTCCGTAAGTTTGAATAATTTGTTGTATATCTTTATGCCTTAGTAATCTTGAAACAGCCCATATATCAACACCTTTTGATAATAGACTTCCTGCGAAACAATATATGGTAGAATAGTTCTATGAATTATGAAGCAAGTGAACAACTAACTGATGCACGATTTAAGCTCCTGGTTGGTGTTCAGTGCACGACTTTTGAAGAGATGTTAGCTGTATTAAAAAGAGATTATCAAGGTAAACACGCAAAAGGGGGACGAAAACCTAAACTAAGCCTAGAATACCTTCTTATGGCGACTTCAATATGTGCGAGAATATCGAACTTATGAAGAAATTGCGGCTGATCTTGGTATTCACGAAAGCAACTTAACCCATCGGAGTCAATGGGTTGAAGTAACTCTTGTTCAAAGTGGTGTTACGATTTCAAGAACTCCTCTCAGTTCTGAGGACACGGTAATGATTGATGCGACGGAAGTAAAAATCAATCGTTCTAAAAAAACAATTAGAGAATGATTCTGGTAAAAAGAAATGCCACGCTATGAAGGCTTAAGCGATTGTCACAAGTCAAGGGAGAATTGTTTCTTTGGAGCTCGCTGTGAACTATTGTCATGATATGAAGTTGTTCAAAATGAGTCGCAGAAATATCGGACAAGCTGGTAAAATCTTGGCTGACAGTGCTTATCAAGGGCTCATGAAGCTATATCCTCAAGCGCAAACTCCGAGGAAATCCAGCAAACTCAAGCTGCTAACAGCTGAAGATAAAGCCTGTAACCATGCGCTATCTAAGGAGAGAATCAAGGTTGAGAATATTTTTGACAGAGTATAGTAGATTGAAACTAGAATAGTACACATCTACTTCTAAAATATTGTTAGAAATCGATTTGACTGTCCTGATCGATTTGTCCTGTTCTTATTTCATTTCACTATGAAAACGTTTAAAATATTTTCAACAACCTATCGAAATCATCGTAAACGCTTCGGCTTACGAATGAATTTGATTGTTGGTATTATCAATCATGAACTAGGATTCTAGTTTTGCAGGAAGTCTAATAAATATAAACCGTAAATATGCCTGCCTGCTTTTGCTATCATGGTTTGGCTACCTATCCCAAGTTCGGATAAAAATACTTTCAAGTATTTATTCAATCCATAATTTGTAGAAAGTTTATACCTTCTATCACAAGAGACCAAATCATATTTCTTTAATTCTTCACGATTATAAAGAACCTTATCTTGTTCCTCTTTCAATGCATCCAATACAGATATTAAATCTTCATCAATAATAATTTCTCTTATGGAAGTATTCGTTTTTTGAGGAATAAAATTTGTCGATTTCTAGCAAATCTTCCATACGTTTTTAGAGTTTCTCTTTCATTTTCTATTTTATAATTCACCTTCTAATTCTCTTATAATCGAGTGTAAAGATTCTTTCGTTTTGGGAACAGATTCCTTCAATATACCCTCTATAATTTTAAAATTTAAGTTAGAATAATTATGATAAATAAAATTTCTAAAACCTTTTATCTGAGTCCAGTTTATCCTATCTGAATACTTCTGTTTTACTTCCTCTGATAATTTGCCTAACGATAACTGTTCTCCTACCTGTCCTAAATTCATAGCGATAGAATCAACTACCATATCATCATCTAAAGGTAAATTATATCTTCTTGCTTTATACAAAACAGCATCGGCCTTATCAAGATATAAAACCATATCCTTCAAATATGCTATATCAGTTTCAAGAGATTGACTTCTCATAAATAACCTCTCTATCATTCAAAAAATTTTTCTTGACTAACTTCCCAATGTTTGTTTTTGGAGAAAGTAAATCACTAACCAATAGAATATCTATATTACCATCAAAAATAGTCAAAAGTCTACCATATACATCAAAATATATAGAATCATCCTCTAACTCCAAAGCAATATCAACATCACTTTTCCCATCAGCTTCGCCCCTAGCATAAGAGCCAAATAGATAAATTTTAGATAAATCATATTGTTTAGCAACAGGAACAATTTTTTCCTTTATCTGATCTATTGTATAAACCATAACCGAACCCCTTTAGATTATATCTATCCACACTTTTATTTCACCTTACTCAGAATCAAGTTTAACTTCAAAAGGAATACTTCTTGTCAACACACTTTGCTTCAAAAATAACTTCACAGCAGTTGACATATCCAACCCCAACTCATTAAAAATCGCAGTCGCTTCTTTTTTCAATTCATCATCTACTCTTACAGCAATTTGTGACATAGCATTTCTCCTTTTCTTCTTGTATATCTATTGTATCACTTTTACCAATACATATCAAACTTATTCCCTAATAAATACAGTCTTTAAATTTAAACTTGCAACTTCTTCTCTAATGCTTGTGCCAAAACTTCTGAATAGTTAATCTTTTCTCGATCAGCAAGACGAACTAGCCATTCAGGAACGGTCACGTTCTTTCTAATCGCCTTGTTACTTCTCACAAAAGGCGCAGGATCAACTTGAATCATTGATACAAAACCATCTGAAACTTCAATCTTTAAAATATCACTTGGAGTAGGCAACGCCATCCCTTCATCGATATAAGAAGCTAAAACATTTTCAAGCATTTCTCGAGCATTTTTCATCGCTTCTTCGATATTTTTTCCTTCTGTACCACCACCAAATTCTGGAAATTCTACCCAATATCCTGTTCCTTCTTTATGAAAAATAGCTGGATACGTTTTTAACATTCTACTACCCCCAACATTCTACTACCTCTGATGTAAAAAGACTTAGGAAAGTAAAAATTACAATCCTAAATCTTTGAGAATCTTTCTCTCCAATCCCTTTCCCAAATCTTCATTTCCATGAACTGGAATCGTGACAAGATAAGAAAAACCCTCTTTCTTAAAATGATGATGACTTCCTCTTTGACGAACTTCAAACCATCCATTCTCAAGAGCTAGTTTCACCATTTCTTTACCTGTAAGTGGCATATATATTCGTTACCTCCTTACACTTACTATTATACGCATTATGTGTATAATAGTCAAATTAAAACAAACCACTTTTTCTCAATAACTACAAAATAAAATAGACCAGCTTCCTGATCTACTTTATTCTATATTCATTGACTTTTGGTCAAATTTTGGTCACACTTTGGTCAAAGATTCCAAAAATACTAACCTATTTTAAAAAACTAAATTGTGATGATTGCCTACAAATAAACACTTTGAATATTCTTTATGTTTCTTTACGCTTCTTATTATGCCCCCTGCAGGAATCGAACCTGCAACTACTCCTTAGGAGGGAGTTGTTATATCCATTGAACTAAGGGAGCTAGATAAAAACTCTGCTGAAAAAGCAGAGTTTTAGTCGAATTAACGACGGATTTCTTTGATACGAGCTGCCTTACCTTGAAGAGCACGCAAGTAGTACAATTTCGCACGACGTACTTTACCGTAACGAACAACTTCGATTTTTTCAACACGTGGAGTGTGGATTGGGAAGATACGCTCAACACCTACACCGTTAGAGATTTTACGAACTGTGTAGTTTTCTGAGATACCAGCACCTTTACGTGCGATAACAACACCTTCAAAAATCTGGATACGTTCACGGTTACCTTCGACAACTTCTGCGTGTACACGAACAGTGTCACCAGGACGGAATGATGGGATATCTGTACGAAGTTGACCTTCAGTCAAGCTTTGGATTAATGGATTCATTTTATTCTCCTATCTTTGTCAATCTTGAGGAATCTTCCTCAGCGGATAAACTGTATTTTTGTGCGTCCATTACACACAAGATACAGTTTACCAAATTTCCACAAAAAAGTAAAGAAATTTATAGCAGAATTCCCTAAAAAAATCGCAATCAAACCACCGAGGTAGGTCAAAGCTAAATAAGAATAAAATCCCTTCCTATCACTTAACAATCTTTGGAGTTCGTCATTCAAGGTCGAAAAAGTTGTCAAACCTCCACAAAATCCTGTTGCTAAAATAGCATAGACTTCCTTAGACTCCACATGATTGTAGAATAATCCAATTAAAAAACAACCTAGAAGATTGACTATGAGCGTTCCGAGGGGCAATTTAGAAGTTTGATTATAGCGGGAAAAGAAATAGCGTACGAGTGCTCCGAAACCACAAGCAATTGCAAGATAGACCATTACCATTTCTTCCTCCCTAGAAAATAAGCTAAGAGTAGGCCTCCACCGATGCTCAAAAGCAAATACAGGACTAAACTAAGATAACGCCCTGTATCAAGCAGCTTCACAGTATCAAGCATTAGGCTGGAAAAAGTTGTTAAACCTCCACAAAAGCCCGTCCCTAGTGCTAAAATCAAGCCCTTACTAGTCCCCTTATAGACCAGATATCCCTTGACAAGATAAATCAAGCAGAAAATTCCCAGATAGTTGACAAAGAGAGTGCCCCAAGGAAAGTCTGGACTGGCTGATAACCAAGTAGAAACAAGGTAGCGCACAAGTCCGCCCAACATAGCAGCTATAAAAATGCCTAGCGGATAAAATTGTTCTTTTTTCATTTAATATTCTGATTCTGATAATCACGCGAACGTTTGAGTATGTCCGAAAAAGTCGCGACAATAGTTTCCTGATAGCGCTTATCTCCTACACGACTTCTAACCTTTTCAAAAATAACCGCTTCTCTCTTGGTATCTAAAATCGGTTTACCTGAAGCTTTCTTATAGGCAACTACACCCTCAACCAAATGCATTCGTTCTTCTAAGAGCTTGACGATTTGGTCGTCGATTTGATCAATTTCTTGACGAATACTATCTAAATCCATACAGTCTCCTCCTTTATTTGAATTATTGTATCAAAAAGCCACCAAATAGGCTAGTAAAATCCTAACTCACGATAAGAAAAATGCACTGATTGATTACATCAGCGCACGTTTATACTTATCCTACTTTAGCAGCCAATTCTTCTGCGAATTGTTCCAAGCGCTCAATGTCTTCTTCCTCAGCAGAGAGATCAACTTTAACACATTCTGAACCTTTTTCTGCCCCTGTTGACACAAAAACGCGATCAAAGTCATCAACAGCCTTACAGAATTCATCGTAGAAGGTATCTCCTGAGCCGACCACTCCGTAGATTTTACCATTCAAGTTGAGATCTGCTAGGTCTTCGTAGAAGTCCATCATCTCATCTGGCAATTCACCATCACCATAAGTATAGGTCGCAACGATAGCGATGTCTGCTTCCAAGAAGTCTGAAGCGTCAACAGTTGTACATTCATCAACATCGACATCCAAGCCCAAGTCACGTAATTTGTCTGCTACAATATCTGCAATTTCTTCGGTATTACTTAGTCATACTGGCAAATACAATTTTTGCTAATGCCATATCATCCTCCTCAATTTATCTTTCTCCATTATATCACATCTTTTTCATTTTAAAAATAAAAATTCTTGTGCTACAATGAAATGAGAAAGAATTGAGGTTATTTATGGAAATTTACCATCAAATTTTAGAAAAAATTAAAGAATACGACACGATTATCATTCATCGTCATATGAAACCAGACCCTGATGCCTTGGGAAGTCAGGTGGGATTAAAAGCTCTTCTCAAATATCATTTCCCAGAAAAAACCATCAAAGCCGTTGGTTTTGATGAACCAACTCTTACTTGGATGGCTGAGATGGATCTTGTTGAAGATAGTGCCTACCAAGGTGCCCTTGTCATCGTCTGTGATACGGCGAATACTGCTCGTATTGATGATAAGCGCTATAGTCAAGGTGATTTTCTCATTAAGATTGACCACCATCCAAATGATGATGTATACGGTGACCTGTCTTGGGTCGATACTAGTTCAAGTAGCGCTAGCGAGATGATTACCCTATTTGCCCAAACAACCCAACTGGCCTTGTCAGATCGCGCTGCTGAGTTGCTCTTTGCAGGAATTGTCGGTGATACAGGTCGCTTCCTCTACCCTTCTACCACTGCACGAACCCTCCGCCTGGCCGCTTATTTGAGAGAACAGAACTTTGACTTTGCAGCTCTCACTCGCAAAATGGACACTATGAGCTACAAAATTGCTAAACTTCAAGGCTACATCTATGACCATCTGGAAGTGGATGAAAATGGTGCTGCTCGCGTTATCCTGAGTCAAGAAGTCTTGAAACAATTTAATGTTACTGATGCTGAAACTGCAGCCATTGTCGGTGCACCTGGACGTATTGACAGCGTCAGTCTCTGGGGAATTTTTGTAGAGCAGGCTGATGGCCACTACCGTGTTCGCTTACGCAGTAAAATCCATCCTATCAATGAAATTGCCAAAGAACATGATGGTGGAGGCCACCCTCTAGCAAGCGGTGCTAATTCCTATAGCCTAGAAGAAAACGAAATCATCTACCAAAAGTTAAAAAACTTGCTTAAAAACTGATAAAATACTTGCCAAACTTTTCAGAATCTGATAGACTAGTATGGTAACAATCTATGGCTCGCAAAGAGACCATGGCAGAAAGGAAATATTGTAAAATGAAAAAAGATATCCATCCAGAATATCGCCCAGTTGTCTTCATGGACACAACTACTGGTTACCAATTCCTTAGCGGTTCAACAAAACGCTCTAACGAAACAGTTGAGTTCGAAGGCGAAACTTACCCATTGATCCGTGTGGAAATTTCATCAGACTCACACCCATTCTACACCGGACGTCAAAAGTTCACTCAAGCAGATGGACGCGTGGATCGTTTCAACAAAAAATACGGTCTCAAATAATGAGAAAAAGACAGCTTCGGCTGTTCTTTTTTGTTTCTTGAAATCAACTGCTGTTTTCATGTTCCAAACTAAAAAAACTTTACACTCTCGATAGTTTCTAGAGTACAAAGTTTTCTCTTGCCTAAAAAATATAAAAGATATATACTAGCTATATATAGTATAGATTGGAGATATACCATGACGACATCACTTACTAAACAGTACAATTTTAAAATCAATGAGTCATCAATGGAACAAGCTAGAGCTATCATCAAGGAAAAAGGAATGACTATGACGGATGCTATTAGTCTTTTTATCGAGCAGATTGTACTCGAACAGGATTTGCCAATAAAAACTGCAGAAGATATACATCGTGAGCGATTGATTCAGGAACTACAAGCCCAATCTGAACGCTCCTTAAGAGAATACGAATCCTAAAAGGAACTTCCCTAGACAATATGAGGCTACGATATGGCTTATAAAGTGAGTCTTTCTACTGAAGTGAGTCAGGCAATTGACAATATCCATGACTACATTACTACTGTTCTTTTATCACCTCAGTCTGCTAAGAATACTGTAGCCAGAATTTTAGACGGCTTAAAAAGTTTAGAAACTTTTCCTGAAGCTGGCTTTGATGCAGATGAAAAAATCGGACTAAAAATCAACAGTAAGTACCCTACGCGAGGAAAAATTATCGGTCAGTATATCTTGCTTTACTTTATCGACCAGACTCAAAGAACTGTTTTTCTTTCCCACTTATTTCACACCAAAAGTGACTATGTTACCTTGCTCCAAAGCAAAAATAACAAAAACTCAAAATCATCATTTTAATGTCCACCACTCTCTTAATAACCTTGTACTTATAAGGAACACAGTCTTCATTTTAACTAAAAAATAAAAAAACTTTGCACTCTAGCTAGCCACGCGATGGCTTCCAGAGTACAAAGTTTTTTATTAGACAAGGTTTAGTCTTCCTTATCTTGATTTTCAGCTCCTTTAACTGCTTTTTTAAATTCAGATAGCATTTTACCGATTGACTCGCCTAGTTCAGGCAATCGTTTTGGTCCAAATATCAAGAGAGCTCCTAAAACGATGATAATCAATCCTGGTGCTCCAATATCACGTAAGATTCCCATTCCTCTCTCCTTTCTGCTTGCGTTTCATAATGTGTTTGCTAATAGCAATACTTAATTCATAGAGTAATATCAAGGGGGCAGTCATTGCCAAATCGCTGACAAAGTCAGCTGGTGTTAAGATGACTGCGAGTACCAATAAGATAAAATAGGCATATCGGCGATAAGCAGTCAATAATTCTGGTCCAATGAGTCCAATCGACGTCAAAAAGGCAATGATAACTGGCAATTCAAAAATCAGAGCCAAAGGCAAGGTCGTTTGAAAAACAAAAGACAGATAATTTTGGGCGGTTAACTGCGTTTCAAATAGACCTTCTCCTAGCCCTAATAAAACCTGAAGTAAGGTAGGTGTTACAAAGTAAAAACCAAAAGCCAGTCCAACTAGAAAACAAAGGAAACTAGCTGGAATATAGGCAAAAATCGCTCTAGCTTCTTCCTTCTTTAAACCGGGTTTGATGAAAGACCAAATATGATACACCGTGTAAGGCAAGGTGATGGTAAAGGCCATCAGACTAGCCAAACGTATGTATATCCATAAAATATCATTGGGTCCTAAAACAATCAACTTTTGCTGAAAAGATTGGGTCACATACTGGTAAATCTGGTCTGCAAAAAGTAGGGAGACACAGAATACCAAAAAGAAACAAATGACCACAGCCAATAATCTCTTTCTAAATTCTACCAGATGTTCCACGATTGTCAATTCTTTTCTGTCCATCTATTTTTCACCCTGTCTAAAAGTGACAATCAAGACAATAATAACAAAGACTAGCTGGCTAACCAAGCCTTCCCAACTTGTATAAATTCCAAGCAAATCGATCGTTGGAAAGCCTGTCACTAAGTGATTTGGTGCCATATTGGTCAACTGAAGAGCATGGATACTAACCCCCAGCATCTTGAAGGCTAGGGCATAAATCATCCAAGTCAGGATAAAGAAGACCTTATGTGGCAGGAAGAATTGACTGGCCTTGTTCATCACAAGGGCAATAATTACCAGAACCAGCAAGGCAAGTGAAATTCCCAAGACAAATTCAAAACTGGAAATTCTTGGTAAAATCCCAACATAAAAGAGAATGGTTTCTGCTCCCTCACGGAAAACAGCTAGAAAACTGAGGGCAAACATGGAAATAAAGGAGCCTGTCTTGGTCACTGTTTCCATTTGTGACTCCATAAAGGTATTCCATTTTTTGACCGAGGATTTGCTGTGGAGCCAGATTCCAATCAAAATCATCATAGCTACCGCAAAAATCCCCACTGCTCCTTCGATGATTTCACGATTGGAGCCTGATGTTACTACTGGAAAGGAAATTTGCAGGATGAAGGCAATAAGGAGACTGGCCATGATTCCAGTGATAGCACCACCATAAACCCACTTGAGCCCTTTTCGCATCTTGGCTGCTTTCAAGGTCGTCACCAAGGCCATGACGATTAAGAGGGCCTCTACTCCTTCTCTTAGAAGAATCAGCATAGCATCAAAGGCATTGTAACGTGCGCTAGTATCAATTTGTGATAAATCTGCAATCAGTTTTTCTAATTTTTCTTGGTATTCCTTCTCACCTCCCTTGACCATAATCACAGGGCTTTCACTTTCCACTCGAGTATAGAGGGAAGGATTGGTCGTGCTAACAGAACCTTCAATCGTTGGCCAGATAGTAATAAATTCCTTCATACTGGCTGCTCCTGATGCTTGGTCACCAGCTTGGAATTGTTCCAAAGCCTTTGTCAAAAGGGCAATACCGTCTTTAAGACTCAAATCAGAAGATGTTGCTACGACTGCTTTTCCAGCTACAAAATCATCAATAGCCTTTTTTAAGTCCTCAAAGGAAGTCTGGATGGAGTTAAAATCTGTAGGTTCAGTTTCCATGCTACTACGCAGGAAGGAAATAGCTGTTTCAACACGGCCATAATGGGCTGTACTATTGTCACGAACCACACTTTCATTGATAGTCCAAGTGGAATTCATTTTCTTAAAAGCTTCTCGGATCTTTTCCAAATCTTTGGAGGCAATGGCCTGCTCTAAGGCTTCAAAACGAGGACTTAGACGGTTTACCAATTTTTCCTTTTCCGCATCTAGGTCAACAGGATTTTGTTCTTTTTCAAAAGCTAATAGGGCTGCAGAAATTTCGGTGAGTTTGTCTTCAGTAATCTCGCCTGATTGAGCTAACTTTTCCTTAACAACCTTACCAGCCTCAGAATTGCTGCCTTCTACTCTTTCAAAGTCTGTTGCCATCTCCTGAACGAGATTCTGGGCCTCAGACTGATTCCCATTTTTGACCGCTTTAGAAGCATCTGTGATTTTTACAAAGTAAGAACTCAAGCTTTCTTGGGCACCTACTGGGGAAAGAATAAAAAATGACAAAGCTAAAACTAGTAACCAGCTTTTAGCCTTCCAATAATTTCTGACCAATGTAGCCTCCTTTCTCCACACCACCAAAGCAAGCAAAAAGTCCACTACCGATGTGAGTGATGTATTCATTCATCTTATCTGTAGCACCTAGATTAGTTTGAACCTTAACAAAATTATCAGGATCCTTCTGGAAAGAAATGAAGAGCAAGCCCGTATCAAACTGACCAGTCTTTTCATCAATTCCATCAGAGTAAGAATAAGAACGGCGCAAAAGGGGTTTGTCCACTTCCTTAGCCAAACGGACATGTGAATCATCTGGCAAAAGACTCAAATCCACTTCATCAAACTCATTTTTCTTACCAAAGGGGGCACCACTTTCCTTATAACGGCCAAATGTATTTTCTTGTTCTTCGAGACTAGTGCGATCCCAAGTCTCTAAAAACATCTGAATCCGACGAACTGCCATATAAGAACCATTTTCCATCCAGTCCTTACTATCAGCCCAGATGACGCGGTCAAAATCTTTCTCCTTGGTTGGATTTGCTGTTCCATCCTTAAAACCAAAGAGGTTACGCGGAGTCTCCATTCGATCTCCAATAGCTGCAAATCCAGACTGACTCCAACGAAGGGTCACTGCATTTCTCCCCTTACGGATGAGATTGCGAATAGCGTGAAATGCAACTTGCTCATCATCTGCACAAGCCTGAATGACAATATCTCCACCAGTATATTTTTCACGCAATTGCTCTTTAGGAAAAGGCGGTAAATCTCTGAACACTTGAGGACGCTTGTTTTCCAAGTTCATCTTTTTCAAGAAACTTGCAGACACACCAAAAGTCAGCGTCAAACGATGCGGATTCAGCCCGACTGTTTCACCAGTATCGCTCGGAGGCAAGAGAGTATTCTGGCCATCTTTTTTTACCAGTTCCCCCTCAACCAACTTGGCACTATAATCCGTCCAATCCTTGAATAGCTGGATAATCTTATCTCTATCCGTCGTATGGGTCCAAGACAACAAAATAGATATTCTTTTGCATGGGCGTACTAATCCCAGCTTGATGCTTGCCATAAAAAGCAATTTTTTCATTTCCGTACGAGATTTTTTCCTGACTTCCTAGATTAGGTGCGAAAAAAGCAGAAGCACCAGAGAGTCCTAGCGCTAAACCAGCCCCTCCAATCCCTGCTTTTTTTAGAAATTCTCGACGGTCCATTTTCTTTTCAAAAACTTTTCGTCTTTTTCAGTCATGACTCTTATTCTCCACTAAGAAATTTACCCATTTGTGATAGAGGTTCACCAAGTTTTGTCACAGCTTCTGACAATTCTTTGGTATCTTCTTTTGTCAAATCAGTATAGAGTTTGTAGTGTTCCTTGTCGGTCATTTGTTTGTCCAGCAAACTATTAACTGACTTGAAATCTGCTTCCAATTCTTTAACTAGGTTAGCATCTGATTTTTCAAGTAAAGGTTTAAAAAGTTGGAAAATCTTCTCAGCTCCCTCGATATTTGCACGGAAATCATAAGTCTGTATGAGAATAAATTTCCTCTTCACCCGTAATCTTGCTTGTCGCTACTTCGTTAAGCAAGTCGACTGCCCCAGTCAACATGACCTTGTAGTCCACATCCACAGTTGCAATCTTGGCTTTCAATTCCTTGATATCATTGACCAACTGATCGCCATAACTTTCAGTTCCTTTAGTTGTATTGTCTTCCCAAAGGATACGCTCAATACGGTGGAAACCTGACCATCCCTCTTCTGTCTTGTTTTCGTCCATGTAGTCTGCCAAACGGAAGTCAATCTTGACATCTGACTCACCAAAACTCTCGGCAATCGGTTCTGAACGCTCATAAGACATACGAATCAGTGGATAGACCTTCTTAGCTTCTTCTAACTTACCTTCTTTCAACAGTTTGACAAAGCCTTCTGTATCTGTCAACAGTTTATCGATTTGGTCTTGCACAAAAGTCTTATAGTCAGCAGTAGCCTTATCAAGCATTTTTTGCTTGTCTTCAGACAAGGCTGTCACCTTGGACGAATCACTCGTATTGCTTGGCTTAGATTGGTTATTAGCACAAGCTGTCAATAGCAAGGCTGAAGATAAAAGGACAAAACCTAGTTTTTTCATTGTATACTCCTATCAGTTCAGGAAACCTGAATTCATTTTACGTTTCATTATACCATGTTTTCACTCATTTTTCAATAAATTTTCAGACAATTTAATGTTATGTTTTCTCAATCTACCAGACTTAATACGACTTTGTAACTTGTAATCTTGTAAACGATACATGGTCGGAACATAAAAGAAATCACCACTTTTATGTAACTTAATCGCAACTTAATCGCAACAAGAACATTATTATCAAATCTTTTTACATATTCAAAACTGGCGTCTTTCTCTCGTGGATTGATGCCGACGAAATCTGGGTTCCTTAGTATGAGTTCCAGGTCTTCAATATGATGAATCACATCATTGTGATGGCCTTTTATCATATGGCTTCTCAAACCGTCTTTGTTGACCTTTATGTCGCTCGCTTCAAGAACAATATCAAAAATTTCTTTTACTTCATCGGTAATCTGACCGATTTTTTCATGATCCATAATTTCCTCCGTTATTCCACAACTATTATATCACAATCATAGTGTATATCAGGATATATCAAACTCTATTATTCGTTAGATACTCACTTTTAACTTTTCCCTTTTCCTCAAAATAATAGTATAATAGAGGTAGAATTTAGAATCGAGGTACACCTATGGCTGTAAAATTTACAAAACGAGACGACTTGGACAAGATGTTTGAAGAGTTTGCTAAACTCCCAGATTTGAAACAAGTCACTTTCCCTGATGACAAAAGAAAAAAGCCAAAGCAGAAAAGAAAAACTAGATGACTGCTTTTCAACAACTCCCATCTAGTGTACTTCAGACTGGGGCTATTTTCCTCTCCATTATCATTGAAGCCCTCCCTTTCGTTCTGATAGGAAGCATTGTCTCAGGGCTGATTGAGGTTTATATCACACCTGACAAGGTTTATCATTTTCTCCCTCGAAATCGTTGGGGAAGAATCTTTTTTGGCACCTTCGTTGGAATACTTTTCCCCTCTTGTGAATGTGGAATCGTCCCGATTATCAATCGTTTTCTGGAAAAGAAGGTTCCCAGTTACACGGCCGTTCCCTTTCTTGTGACAGCACCTGTTATCAATCCCATTGTTCTTTTTGCGACCTATTCTGCCTTTGGCAACTCCTTCCATGTCGCCCTATTACGAGCTCTGGGTTCCATTCTTGTGGCTGTAATACTAGGAATTTTTCTAGGATTTTTCTGGCAAGAACCGATTCAGAAAGAAAATCGTCTGACTTGTCATGAGCATGATTTTTCTTACTTGAGTTCTGCAAAAAAAGTTTTTCAGGTCTTTGTGCAGGCCATTGATGAATTTTTTGATACGGGGCGTTATTTGGTATTTGGCTGCCTCTTTGCTTCTATAATACAGGTCTACGTTCCGACTCGGATTCTGACCTCTATCAGTGCGACCCCTCTTTTTGCCATCCTGCTCTTGATGATTTTATCCTTTCTTCTTTCGCTCTGTAGTGAGGCGGATGCCTTTATAGGTGCTTCTCTTCTCTCGAGTTTCGGTTTGGCTCCAGTTCTGGCCTTTCTCGTCATTGGCCCAATGCTGGATATCAAAAATATTCTCATGATGAAAAATTACTTGAAAGCACGATTTATTAGTCACTTCATTACGATTGTGACTCTGGTCGTTTTAGCCTATTCTCTCTTGATTGGAGTCATCCTATGATTCGATTTTTAGTTTTAGCTGGCTATTTTGAACTGACTATTTACCTCCATCTGTCGGGCAAACTAAACCAGTACATCAACATGCACTATTCCTATCTGGCCTATATCTCCATGGTGCTTTCCTTTATCTTGGCAATTGTTCAATTGTATATCTGGATGAAGCAAATCAAAACCCACAGTCATCTGAACAGCCGATTGGCCAAGATGACGAGTATTTCTCTTCTGGCTATTCCACTTGTCATCGGCTTAACTTTCCCAACTGTTAGCTTGGATTCTCAGACCGTTTCTGCTAAAGGTTATCATTTCCCCCTATCGGAAGGAACGGATCTAGCCATTCAGACAAGTGAAGGGACGACAAGCCAATATTTGAAACCAGACACCAGTTCTTATTTTTCAAAATCAGCCTATGAAAAGGAAATGCGAACGGCGGCGGATAAATACTTGTCCCAGGATAGCATTCAAATCACTAATGAAAACTATATGGAGGTCATGGAGGCTATCTACGACTATCCAGATGAGTTTGAGGGCAAGACAATCCAGTTTACAGGCTTTGTCTATAACGACCCCAGTCATGCCAATAGTCAATTTCTGTTCCGATTCGGCATTATCCACTGTATCGCAGATTCTGGTGTCTATGGATTGCTGACCAAGGGAAATACCCAAGCAGTATGAAAACAACACTTGGATTACGGCCAAAGGAAAACTGCTCAATCACTACCATAAAGAACTCAAACAAAATCTCCCAACCTTGGAAATCGACAGCTTTACAAAAGTCGATAAACCAGAAAATCCCTATGTTTATCGAGCTTTTTAAGAAAATCAAGATAAAAACGAACAAGTTCTCTTCTGAATGACAGAAAAGAGCCTGTTCGTTTTTTTTGTTATATGAGAATTAGTGACTTGTAGATTTTCATCTTATACCATTTCAAGCCATACAAGCAACTCAGTGAGAATAAGAGAGCCACTCATTAATCATACTAGCGATTTTTTTGGGTGCTTCAGTATAAAGCTCATGGCCAACGTTTTCTAGAAAAATAGTATCAAAATAATCTGGTAATTCTTTTAGTGTTTCCTCTCTCCATGTAGCTTCATTAGGATAGCGAGGACTAATAAACAAGGTATCTCCCACTTCTCTCTTAAAAGCTTGTATTTTTCTCCGTAAGCGGAGTATCGCTTCTATATTTTCATAATTTATAGCCAACTCATATCTATTATACTCAGAATTCCAGTGATAGGACTGCCTTACGGCTTTCTCCATATTTTCTGACCAATGCTTTGCTTCAGATTTTTCTTTAGAAATAAGAAGAGCTAAGTCCGAAACGATTTGAGATTTGATATAATTTTTAGTTTCCTCTAACTCTGTATCTAAAGGTAAAATCTTATCTAAATCTAGATAGCCACCATCCAAAAGAATCAGTTTCTTCACTTCTTGAAATTCCGATGCGAGATAACGAGCCAAATCTCCTCCAAGAGAATGGCCTATCAGACAGATAGATTCTTCCTCTTCTATCGATTTTTTAAACCATGATTTCAATTCTGTTTCATCTCGAAGATGCTTTTCATAAGGATTTAGAAAATAGACCTGCGAATCTAGTTCTTGAAGAAGATCCTTGCTATGATAGACATTGCTTCCCAAACCGCCAATAAAATACATTTTCATTCTCTACTTAATACTATGCTTATTCATCTTTTGTTCAAAGATAGTTGTGATAATCTGACGTAATTCTTCTCGTTCTTTTTCTGGAATCTCACCACTTGTTTGAGCTGCAGCGTAGAGTTCAGGGTGTTCGATTGAAATGCGTTAATCATACGTGTCGTAGCATGTTTTCTGACGAAAAATGGGATTCGCTTAATCAAGTCTTGTGGGACAAGCGCAAGAATCTTCTCAGCAGTTTCCTTGTCACTAATCTTAGACGTCGTCAGCCCATTCTTTATCATTTCCTGTTCTTTTTCTGTAAAATCTTTTAATTCCATCTGATTAGTCCTCCTATTTTCTCTAAGTTAAATTATATAGCAATCTGGATAAAACTACAAATGGACTATCTGGAAATAGGTGCAATACTGTAAAGACGAGTCTGTTCTTTAATTATAAATCTTCCTCCTCAGTCACTTCCCATACTTCTGATTGATAGCCATTCCCATCAATATCGTATCTTTGGATATAGCCAATAAATGTTTCATTTTTTCGTGGTTTCTGGCTATTAACGATTGAAATAACCCACCAACTCATCAAAAATAGAAATAAAAGTCCTAGGATTACTGTCATATCATACCACCATTAAAGTTTAACCCACTTATCATTATCCATGATAAAAGGCTGAGCCAGTCCCTCGCCTGTATAATCCGCATACTTGGTGCCTAAATACTTGTAACAATCTTCCTTGCTGGCAAATTTAATCGCTTGGTAGGGCTCTTCGAAAGTCAATTTCTCTACAAATAAGAAACCGTCATCAGTAGGTACTAAGACTCCAACGTGGCCTACAAACAGATACTCACCATCCAGATTGTCGTGCAAGACTACAGATAGCATTCGAGCTTTGTCGTTGAATTGAAATTGGGAGAAGAATGTTTCCATCTTTTCAGCGTGAACCTTGACATCCGTCGTTGCCTCAGTTGGAACTCTCGAAAATAGAATATCAAACTCTTCCTTATCTTGTGAATCAAAGACCTTCCCCTTATCAATCGCATCGTTATCTAGGAAAAGCAATTGATCATTCTTATCAAGTTTTGGAATGGTGACTGAATTTTTCAAAAGACAATAACTATTGATACGGCAGTTGGTCCCAACAAAATCACCCTTCTTTGATTCCAGAGATGACTGATTTTTTCAACATCGTATTCTGTGTGAGTAAAGGAAGTGAAATCTCCTGATAAGCCAGTTGAGCCGACAATGGTATTGTAATCATTAACGAGATTAAAAAAGGCATCAACACTATTTGGATCCAAGTGAGCTGATAAGAGAGATTTGACCTCTTCTGTACTTACCTGATTGTTTAGGTTGGTGTATGAAGCTTTCCATGGAACTTTCGTTGAACTACTTTGCCTTTGACTCGTCCCATTCGAAGTTGTAGCATCTTGCTGACAAGCTGCCAAGCCTAAAAACAAAGCTGAACAGATTCCTAATATGGCTAATTTTCTTGATTTCTTCATCTTTTTCTCCTAAATGTCTTGGATTAAAGTTTCTTTAACTACTGCTTTACAGATATTGATTACTTTCTCATTTAATATGTTCATCGTCTTTCCCTCCGATTTGTTTTTTTGTTATTTCCTTAAGCTTGATTTAATTATAATAGGCGTTTCGTGCTCTGTCAACAATTTTTTTACGAAAACACAACAAAGTTTTCATTTTCGTGGATTTCGTGTTATGCTTTACTTATAAAAACAGAAAGCGATTTCATTCGTGGATAAAGAAGAGATTGCAATTGTTACATGCGAAAAATAAAACAATATAGACTAGTAATGGTTGGACTCAATAAGAATTGAGTACCAAGATTGGTATAAGTAAAAACACCCTTGGAAACTATGAAAAAAGGGTTAGGTCTACTAAGAAAAATACTATATTTGACTTAGTTAAAGTATTCAGTAGCTTGATTGATGTCCTCTTTCCTCCAGTTCAAAAGGATTCTCCTAGCGATATCCAATCTATCTACGACCAACGGGCATCACCCAGACAAGGTAAAGTACTGACCTATGCCGAGAGGCAACTGTATGAGAAGAAAAACGATGATAAACGAAGTATCGCAAAAATCATCAAACTGGACGACTACAGACAGACTACTTACTCTCGTGTTAGGTAGTTTATCTCTGCAGGTAGCCGCTCGATGCAGGACGACAATTTAGATATGGAGTTTCCATTCTATGAGGATGAAATCCCAGACGACTACGACGCAATCGCTTATGTCGTCAGCAAGTCCATGGAGCCAAAGATAAGAAACGGCAACTACCTATTTATCAAGAATCCCCCACAGATTGACTATAATACCATCGGCATCTTCCAAGTAGACGGTGCTAACTATGTCAAGAAACTCCGCCAAGGCTACCTCAAAAAACTCAATCCCGAATACCCCGACATCCACCTAGACGAAAGCACCCATATTCGTACCATCGGGAAAGTTGTCAGGCTGTATAGGGAGAATTAAAAAAGGGGGAGAATGGCGATATAAAACAAACAGATTTTAAAAGATTCGAAAAACTTTGAAAAAGTTCATTCTACATTTCAAAAAAAGAATAAGTGACCTAAAGCAGATTATATTTTGTTAAACAATAGTGATATGTAAATTTAGAGAAAGGCATTTAAGATCACTTTTCAAAAGGCAAATACTAAACTAACGAAACCGATAAACCAGCTCCTTAGTTCCCATATTTTCAGGCACACACTCCTTAGTACACTAGCTGAGAAGAATATCCCATTAAAAGCTATAATGGTTAGAGTGGGACACAAAGACGCTAAAACAATAAATAACATCTACACTCACGTAAGTAAAATAATGGAGCAAGCTGCTTTGGAGGTTTTAAATACCATATCATTAAATCGAAAATATATCAGATCGAATCTAGACAAGTAGATTGCGATTGCTAAAACATTTGTAGAAATTCATTTGACTTTTCTAATCAATTTGTGCATATCTTATTTCATACTCAATGAAAATCAAAGAGCAAACTAGGAAGCTAGCCGCAGGTTGCTCAAAGCGCTGCTTTGAGGTTGTAGATAGAACTGACGAAGTCAGCTCAAAACATGGTTTTGAGGTTGTAGATGAAACTGACGAAGTCAGTAACCATACCTACGGTAAGGCGACGCTGACGTGGTTTGAAGAGATTTTCGAGTATTACCTTCAAGAAGCTCCATTGATGCCCCACCACCGCGTCACAAATACCTACACTGACACAAAAAGGTGACATAGCCACCTTTTTGGGCTCTATAATATTTGTAGTGGGTAAATCCCCTATGGATATCATTAATAAGGATACATACAAGGAAATCATCGCCAAACTGGACTACGACGCCCCATCTTGCCCTGAGTGCGGAAGTCAAATGAAGAAATATGACTTTCAAAAACCGTCGAAAATTCCTTACCTCGAAACGACTGGTATGCCTACTAGAATTCTCCTTAGAAAGCGTCGATTCAAGTGCTATCACTGTTCAAAAATGATGGTCGCTGAAACTTCTATCGTCAAGAAAAATCACCAAATTCCTCGTATTATCAACCAAAAAATTGCGCAAAAGTTGATTGAAAAGACTTCTATGACCGATATTGCTCATCAGCTGGCCATTTCAACTTCAACTGTCATTCGAAAGCTCAATGACTTCCACTTTGAGTGTAATTTTAAACATCTGCCTGAGATTATGTCTTGGGACGTTGAAACAGTCCAGGGAGTGACTGTTTCAATCGGGAGATGGAGATGAGTTTCATTGCGCAAGATTTTGATAAGCTCAATATCATCACTGTTCTTGAAGGTAGAACATAAGCCGTCATTCGAGATCACTTTCTTAAATATGATAGGGTCGTCCGATGTCGAGTGAAAATTATTACTATGGATATGTTTAGTCCTTATTATGACTTAGCTAAACAGATTCGCTTTCAAATTTCTAGGCTCAGGCTGAAACAGTCTCCCAGACTGTTTCACTCCCGAATGCTAAAATCGTTCTAGATCGCTTTCATATTGTACAACATCTTAGCCGTGCTATGAGTCGTGTGCGTGTCCAAATCATGAACCAATTCGATAGAAAATCTCATGAATACAAGGCTATCAAGCGCTACTGGAAGCTCATTCAACAGGATAGTCGTAAATTGAGTGATAAACGTTTTTATCGCCCTACTTTTCGTATTCACTTGACCAATAAAGAGATTCTTGACAAGCTTTTGAGCTATTCAGAAGACTTGAAACACCACTATAATCTCTATCGGCTCTTACTTTTTCACTTCCAGAATAAAGAGCCTGACAAATTTTTCGGACTCATTGAGGACAATCTAAAGCAGGTTCATCCTCTTTTTCAGACTGTTTTTAAAACCTTCCTCAAGGATAAAGAAAAGATTGTCAACGCCCTTCAACTACACTATTCTAACGCCAAACTGGAAGCGACCAATAATCTCATCAAACTTATCAAGCGCAATGCCTTTGGTTTTCGAAACTTTGAAAACTTCAAAAAACGGATTTTTATCGTTCTGAATATCAAAAAAGAAAGGACAAAATTTGTCCTTTCTCGAGCTTAGCTGACTTCAACCCACTACAGTTGACAAAGAGCCCAAAAAAGCCTATCACACAAGCTCTAAAGCTGGATATGATAGGTTTTTATATTTTTCTTAACGTACTGTGCGGATACGCATTGTATTTGTACGAACAGCTTCTCCTACTGGTACACCAGCAACGATAACGATATCATCGCCTGACTCAACGAGACCTGCTTCTACCGCTTTACGTTCAGCGATTTCGAACATATCGTCAGTTGAAGATGGAGCATCTGTCAACATTGGGATAACACCCCAGTTCAACATCAATCCACGTTCTGTCAATTCATCAAATGTCAATGCTAAGATGTCAGCATTTGGACGGTATTTAGAAATCAAACGTGCAGTATGACCTGTCTTAGTAAGAGTTACAACCAATTTGATATCCATTGAGTTAGTAGCATCTTTAACAGCTGAAGCCATTACTTCTGTCTTAGAGTTACGTTCAAATGAATCTGAATCCAAACGTCCGTATTCATTAAGAAGAGTTTGAGCGTTCTTGTCTATTGTAGCCATTGTAGTTACTGACTCGAGTGGGTATTTACCGTTTGCAGACTCGCCTGACAGCATTGTAGCGTCAGTTCCGTCGATAACAGCGTTGAATACGTCTGATACTTCTGAACGAGTTGCACGTGGTTTTTCAGTCATTGTTTCAAGCATGTTTGTTGCAGTGATAACAACTTTACCTGCAGCATTGACTTTCTTGATAATCATTTTTTGGTAAACTGGAACCATTTCGAATGGTACTTCGATACCCATATCACCACGAGCGATCATGATACCATCAGCTGCTTCGATGATTTCATCCAAGTTATCGATACCTTGTTGATTTTCGATTTTAGCGAACAATTGAACATGCCCGTTTCCAGTTTCTTCACAGATTGCACGAACTTCGTTCACGTCTTTTGCAGTACGTACGAATGAAATCGCAATAAAGTTGATACCTTGTTCAAGACCAAAGCGGATATCGTCGTTATCACGTTCAGCAAGGGCTGGGAAAGGAATTTTAGTGTTAGGAATATTCACACCTTTTTGTTTAGCGATGATACCATCGTTTTCAACTTCCACTTCAAATTCACGAGTTGCGTCATCTTTAGCAACCACACGAAGACCAAGTTTACCGTCGTCAACCAACACTTGACGACCAACTTCAACATCATCATAGATATCCAGAGCACCAGCAACGTTCAATGCAATCACTTCACGAGTTGATTTGATTCCTTGTTTAGTTGCAACACGGATTTTCTCACCAGTTTTGTATGAATACTCTTTAGCTTCACCTTCGAACAATTCTGTACGGATTTCTGGTCCTTTTGTATCAAGAAGGAAACCAACTTTTTTACCTGCAAGTTTTTCAGCAAGTTTAACAGTTGCCATACGCTCACCTTGTTCTTGGTGGTCACCGTGTGAGAAGTTGAAACGGAATGTGTTAGCACCAGCTTCAATCAATTGAGCAATGTTTTTAGCTGAAGCTTCAACATCAAGTTTTTCACCCCAGTATCCGTCCTCACCGAATTTTTTACCACCACGGATTTCTACCGCAGGACCCAAAGTTGCAACGATTTTTACACGTTTGTTCATGATTTTTGTGACTCCTTTATAGATATGACCTTTTTGGTCTTATTAACTAAATTGTAAATTATGACAAGCTCTTATTCAAGCTAGATAGCTCAATATCGGCTTTGTGTGGGTTGTTAACTACAATCTTACCTTCTGCAGTAAGGCTAAACAATGCTCCTTCTTCTGCCGTTCCAAGAATTGGGTTTTCAACCATTTTCTCGTTACGGATACCAACCGCAACACCACCAATACCTTCTTTAAGAAGTTTAACAGCATGGGCACCCATACGTGACGCCAATACACGGTCACGCGCAGTTGGAGAACCACCACGTTGAATATGTCCAAGTTCTGTCACACGAAGGTCGCTTGTATCTCCAGCTTCTTTAAGTTTTTGACCAAATTCAGCTGCTGACATCACACCTTCAGCTAAGACGATGATATTGTGTTTTTTACCACACTCATAACCACATTTAATGCTTTCTACGATGTCTTCAATCTTGAATCCTTCCTCAGGAATGATGATTTCATCTGCACCAGTTGCAATACCAGCCCAAAGAGCGATATCACCAGCGTTACGTCCCATAACTTCAATAACAAAAGTACGACGGTGACTTGATGATGTATCACGAATCTTATCAATAGCATCCATAGCAGTTGTAACCGCTGTGTCAAAACCGATTGTAAAGTCAGTACCAACGATATCGTTATCGATTGTACCTGGAAGACCGATAGCAGGGAAACCATGCTCAGTCAAACGCATAGCGCCGTGGTAAGAACCGTCTCCACCGATAACAACTACACCTTCAATGCCGTGTTTTTTCAATTGCTCAATCCCTTTTAGTTGCCCTTCAAGTTGAGCGAACTCTGGGTAACGAGCTGAGTGAAGGAAAGTACCACCACGAGAAATGATGTCTCCTACTGAAGCTGCATCTAGGGGATGAATTTCATAAGCAACCATACCAGCATATCCGTCATAGATACCAAACACTTCCATTCCTTCTGAAATTGCTTGACGAACAACTGCACGGATAGCAGCGTTCATACCAGGGGCGTCTCCACCACTAGTCAAAACAGCAATACGTTTCATATTGGTTTATGCTCCTTTTTCTTTTAACAGTCTTCTTGATTATACCACATTTGATTTTAAAATTCTTCTATTTTCCGTATTTTTAGCGATAAATCGTTTTCATAACGATTTCATTCAATTTCTCCTCTAATTCATCAGATTTAACTACAAAATAATGGGGAGAAACGATGGTTTTCTGTTCCTCCTCATACCGGATGATGACTGGGATTGAGCCTTTAAATTGTTCTAAAATACGTGAAATTTCTTGATCCGATTCATGATTTTTCACCTGTATCCAAAAGCGTTCAGCAACTGCTTCTCTTATTTCTTGTGCAATCATTTGCAGACGGCCATCACGTGATTGTATTTTTCCTTTTATATAGTAGAAGGCTCCCTCTTTTATTTCCTGTCCAACCTGACGATATAAGTCTGAAAAGAGAGTGACGTCCAATTTTTTCTTACTATCATCTACCTGTAAGAAGGCCATATTTTCACCCTTTTTGGTACGAATCACTTTTATTTTCTGAACTTCAACCAAAATAATAGCATAGCTATTTTCTGACAAATTTCCGATTGGGGTAATTGGGTAAATAGCTTTACTTGCGATAGTTTGTAGTGGATGTTTGCTGACACCTATCCCTAAAAGCTCTTGTTCCATATAGAATTTTTCTTGTTCCGTCCAATCCTCCGATTCCTGCCAACTATAAATAGTATCTCCAAATAAACTTCCCAACTCTTTCACAAATTCAAATAGATTGGCTAAGTTATTAAATACTTTTTGACGATTTTTTTCAAATAAATCAAAAAGACCAACTTTTACCAAAGGTTCTAGCAGAGGTAGTTTCAGATAATTCTCAGGTAATTTAGCTATAAAATCTTCAATGTTAGAATAGGGTCTATTTTCAATAATCCAGAGAGCTAAATCATTACTGACTCCCTTAATCGATTTCAATCCTAGATAGATGGACTTGTTGGCAATTTTATCGTGATAGGGAATGGTGTTGATGGACAGAGGAGCCACTTCAAAGCCTGCTTCAAGTGCATCTATTAAGTAATCACTGTTGGCAGAATTCAACATGACCTGATAAAAAATGGCTGGATAATGCGTTTTGAAATAAGCCAACTGGAAGGCCAAAGCTGAGTAAGCATAGGCATGTGACCTGTTAAAACCATAACCTGCAAACTTCTCCATGACATCAAAGACCTGCTCTGCTTTTTCCACAGTATGACCAGCTTCTAAGGAGCCTTGAATAAAGGAAGCTCTCATCTCATGCATGGCAGAAGCATCCTTTTTCCCCATAGCTCGACGCAAAATATCGGCCTTCCCAAGACTAAATCCAGCAAACCGCTGAGCTACCTGCATAACCTGCTCCTGATAGAGCATGATACCATAGGTTGGAGCCAAAATATCCTCCAGTACTGGATCCAGAACAGTCACTTCTTCCTGCCCATGTTTTCTTGCCACAAAATTATTGATATAATCACTAGCACCTGGTCTATTTAGAGAAGTAGTCGCTACGACATCTTCAAAACAGACTGGTTGCACACGCTTAAGCAGACGAATGGCACCAGGTTGTTCAAATTGAAAGATACCTTTTGTATTGCCAGAAGCAAATAAAGCTAACGTTTCTTTGTCTTCCAAATCAATCTCGTTGATAACTATCTTAACACCTTCTGTTTCTGCAAGTAATTCTTGCATCTTCTGGACAAAGGTCAAATTTCGTAGTCCCAGAAAATCCATCTTCAAAAGACCGCTAGCCTCAACTCCATGAGCATCATACTGAGTCAGTGGAATTTCATCACCATGCTTTAGAGGAATGTAATTGGTCAAATCTTGGTCGCTAATCACAACACCAGCTGCATGGACAGAGGTTTGTCTTGGATAGCCCTCAATCTTGCAGGCAATTTCAAAGGCTTTTTGGTATTCTAACTTACTATTAATTTGCTGACGAAACTGGAGATTGCCCTCATAGGCTGACTTGAGATTATCACGGAAACTGATTTTCTTGGTAATTGCGGATAATTCATACTCTGGAACACCAAAGCGTTTCAAGACATCACGCAGAGCTTGCTTGGCACCAAAGGTAGAAAAAGTAACGATTTGTGCCGCATGTTTACTGCCATATTTATTACCAACATATCTGATAAAATCTGGACGATAAATATCTGGGATATCAATATCAATATCAGGCATGGTATAGCGTTCACGATTGAGAAAGCGTTCAAAAATCAGATTTTTCTCTACTGGGTCAATCCCTGTAATATCTAAGGCATAAGAAACCAAGCTACCAACTGCAGAACCCCTTCCCATTCCCATATAGTAGCCATTCAGTCGTCCAAAACGCAACAAATCCCAAACAACCAAGAAATAATCATCAAATCCCATATCATGAATAACAGCCAATTCTTGGTCTAGACGGTCTTGATATTCTTTACTAGTCAATCCCTTCTGAGCAAGCCCAAGCTCAGCGCGTTCTCTCAACTCTTCTACTGCTGGTCTAGCTGGGTTAAAACGAGGCAGTTTCAGACTCGTATCCAAGTCGTAAGAAATGCCTGAAATCAGCTTTTCTAAATTGTCTAAGGCTTGCGGAAATCGTTCTAGGAATAATTTCTCTAAAGAACTTGCTGATATAAGGACATCTTGTCGTGAGCGCAAGGGAACTTCTCTAAGCGGTAGGTTTTCTTTAATCGCTGTTAAAACTTGAAGAACTTCTCTATCCCTGCTTTCAAAAGCATTGACCCGATAGAGGGGCAAGATTGGATGATAAAATTCGCTTGCTGGTGTTTGGATAAACCCCTATATAGTAATCACAGCCTAGTTCTAACGACTCCAGTCCATCAAAATAAGGCACAATTACCGCAATATCATTTAAGTACTGAGATAAAACCGACCAATTTTTCTCCCCCTGCATCTTGGCTGTCGAAAGCTTCATCAACTGCTGATAGCCCACACTAGATAAAGCTAAAAAGCGCAGATTCACTTCCTGAGCATCCACAAACACAGTCATTTCAAGCCCTAATAAAGGATGAATGCCATATTTTTTTGTAACCTCTAGAAAGTCAAAAGCACCATAAAGATTGTCAATATCCATTATAGCCAGATGAGTGTAGCCGAATTCTTTAGCTGCTCTCACATACTTTTCAATCGAAATGACGCTTTCCATAAAACTATAGACTGTTTTTGTATCTAGTTGTGCGATCAATTTACACTTCTCCTCTATCCTTCTCACTATATTATACCATTTTCACCTATAAAAGGCTTCTCTTGAGAAAAATTTCATCAGCTTACTAATTTACTTTCTATTCATTTGTATTTTTGTCATCGTTTTTATATTTATACTATATTATATATATAAAAAAATAGAAAACATACAATATAAATCTCCTAGAATTTTTATATTATATCCATTATATCTATTATTACACTGTTCTCTATATTGAATTTAGCACTTTATTCATTTTTATTAGATTATTTCCTTTTACAGTTAACAATTCCCTTTCTGCTTTTTTTTTGATATAATAACCTTAACTATCATTCTATATGGAGGTTCTATGCGTTTTAATCAATATAGTTATATCACTTTCCCAAAAGAAAATATCTTATCTGAACTAAAAAAATATGGCTTTGATTTACAAAATACAGCCAATCACAAAGACTCACTTGAAACCTTTTTACGTCGTTTCTTTTTCACTTATCAAGACACCAACTACCCACTTTCCATCCTAGCAGCTGATAAAAAAACAGACCTGCTGACATTTTTTCAATCAGAAGATGAACTGACAGCAGATATTTTTTATACTGTTGCTTTTCAACTTTTAGGCTTTTCTTATTTGGTTGACTTCGAAGACAGTGACGTTTTTCGTAAAGAAACTGGATTTCCTATTGTATACGGTGACTTGCTTGAAAATCTCTATCAGTTACTCAATACTCGCACCAAAAAAGGAAATACTCTTATCGACCAACTTGTTAGTGATGGTCTTATTGGAGGATAATGACTACCACTACTTTAACGGCAAGAGTTTGGCTACTTTTTCTAACCAGGATGTCATTCGTGAAGTCGTTTACGTGGAGTCTCGTGTCGATACTGACCAAAAAGGGCTATCAGACCTAGTAAAGGTTAGCATTATTCGCCCTCGTTTTGATGGAAAAATCCCTGCCATCATGACAGCCAGCCCTTATCATCAGGGAACCAATGACAAGGCTAGTGACAAGGCTCTCTACAAGATGGAGGGCGAGCTTGAGGTTAAGCTTCCTCACAAGATTGAGCTAGAGAAACCTCAACTAAATCTCGTCCAACCCCAAGGTAAAGCTGAGCTTATAGCAGAGGCTGAGGAAAAGCTAACTCACATCAACTCTAGCTATACACTAAACGACTACTTCCTTCCGAGAGGCTTTGCCAATCTCTATGTCTCAGGTGTTGGTACCAAAGACTCGACAGGTTTCATGACTAATGGAGACTACCAGCAAATCGAGGCTTATAAAAATGTCATCGATTGGCTTAACGGCCGTTGCCGTGCCTTTACTGATCACACGCGCCAGCGTCAAGTCAAGGCTGATTGGTCAAACGGAAAAGTTGCTACAACGGGACTTTCCTATCTAGGTACCATGTCCAATGGTCTTGCGACTACAGGAGTCGATGGTTTAGAAGTTATCATTGCCGAGGCAGGAATTTCATCATGGTACAACTACTACCGTGAAAACGGTCTGGTGACTAGCCCAGGTGGTTATCCAGGTGAGGACTTTGACTCCCTTGCTGAGTTAACCTATTCTCGTAATCTCTTAGCTGGCGACTATATCCGTGGCAATGAAGCTCACCAAGCTGACTTAGAAAAAGTGAAAGCTCAGCTAGACCGAAAAACTGGGGACTACAATCAGTTTTGGCATGACCGCAATTATCTGCTCAATGCCCATAAAGTAAAGGCAGAGGTTGTCTTTACTCATGGTTCTCAGGATTGGAATGTCAAACCACTTCATGTTTACCAGATGTTCCATGCTCTTCCTACTCATATACACAAGCATCTCTTTTTCCATAATGGTGCCCATGTTTACATGAACAATTGGCAATCAATTGACTTCCGTGAGTCCATAAATGCCTTATTAACCAAGAAATTACTAGGACAGGAAACAGACTTTCAACTTCCTACTGTTATCTGGCAGGACAATACAGCTCCACAGACTTGGTTATCACTTGATAACTTCGGTGGGCAAGAAAACTGTGAAACCTTCTCACTTGGTCAAGAAGAGCAAGCTATTCAAAACCAGTACTCAGATAAGGATTTTGAGCGCTATGGTAAGACCTACCAAACCTTCAATACAGAACTCTATCAAGGGAAAGCTAATCAGATTACTATTGACCTTCCTGTGACCAAGGACATTCATTTAAACGGTCGCGCTCAGCTCAATCTTCATATCAAATCCAGCACAAACAAGGGGCTTTTATCTGCTCAATTACTGGAACTTGGTCAAAAGAAATACTTACAGCCTTATCCAGCTGTTTTAAGTGCTAGAACCATTGACAACGGTCGCTATCATATGCTGGAAAATCTCTGTGAACTGCCATTTAGACCAGATGCACAACGAGTCGTGACAAAAGGTTACCTTAATTTACAAAATAGAAATGATTTACTGTTAGTAGAGGATATTACTGCAGATGAATGGATGGATGTGCAATTTGAACTGCAACCAACTATTTACAATCTAAAAGAAGGAGATACTCTTCGTTTAGTCCTCTATACGACTGACTTTGAAATCACCATCCGTGACAATACCGACTACTACTTGACTGTCGACCTCGCTCAGTCCACGCTTACCATACCTTGCTAAAAGGAGTTACATTATTATGAATAAATCAGAACACCGCCACCAACTCATACGCGCTCTTGTCGCAAAAAACAAGATTCATACACAGGCTGAATTGCAGTCCCTTCTTGCTGAGAACGACATTCAAGTGACCCAGGCAACCCTCTCACGCGACATCAAAAATATGAACCTATCAAAAGTCCGCGAAGAAGATAGCGCTTATTATGTTCTTAACAATGGTTCCATCTCAAAATGGGAAAAACGTCTCGAACTCTACATGGAAGACGCCCTTGTCTTGATGCGCCCAGTTCAACACCAAGTCCTACTAAAAACCCTTCCTGGACTGGCTCAATCCTTTGGTTCTATCATTGATGCTTTGAGCTTCCCTGACGCTATCGCTACCCTTTGTGGTGATGATGTCTGTCTTATCATCTGTGAAGATGCAGATGCTGCTCAAAAGTGCTTTGAAGAACTGAAAAAATTCGCCCCACCATTTTTCTTTGAAGAATAATAAATGACTACAACTAACAATTATGCTTCAAAAAACCTGGTAGAAAGTCTTTAACATCAGAAAACGCATAATATCAAGTGTTTAAAACCCTTGATATTATGCGTTTTGCTTTATCCTAGGAAGATTTATACTCTTCAAAAATCTCTTCAATCCGCATTAACATCGCCTTGCCGTAGGTATGGTTACTGACTTCGTCAGTTTCATCTACAACCTCAAAACAGTGTTTTGAGCAGCCTGCGGCTAGTTTGCTCTTTGATTTTCACTGAGTATTCCTTCATTTTCTCCTGCAATTGAATTCTTGCTCGGCTTTTTGTTTTCTATTTCTTTAAAATCAAAGTAGCTCTTTTATAATAACTCGATCAACAAACATCGTGGTACAAGTATCTACTTTGAAATTTATCAGCCACTTAACAACTGATACTGTATTCTAGGAAAACGATGACATTCTTCCTAATAAAACTTCTCATATATGACATAAATTTCTACTCTTTTTAATTTTAAATGAGTCTCAGTATGGCAATCACTTTAGAATTTAAGCCGCTTCTCCAGCTCGATTATTGATGAGCTCAATGGTTTGAACAATATTACGAAGTACTGGTAGTTGGTGTTGAAAGAGTAGTTGAACAGATCCATGAGATTTAAATGGCTCTTGCGTTAACACTTTCATCTCTAAGCAACCATTTTCTACAATGTAGTCTACAATCAATTTTACAAATGAAATCTGCCTGGCATTAAGGTTCTCATCCGACAAAAATTTAGAAAAAATACGATTGGCAGACTCTCTATCTAAGCCAATAATCTCACGAACCAATCTCGGAATTGCCTTATTTTCATAATGATGTTGGTAGTCTGCTTTACTACCTAATTTTTCCCAGAGCAATTTTTCAAGTGCAAGCATATCATCAGATGTCAACTTTTTATTATGGTATAGCTTAGAAATAGACTCTTCATCCAGATGAGTTTTCAAATAATGCTCAACTTTTTCATTGTAAGACCGAAGATCGTTGACCTGCAAAAATGCTGTGGTCTCGTGAACAGTGGAGAGTATACGATCTTCAAAGTTAACATAGTAGGGTTTACGGTCTGTTTTATCCAAAAACTGTAATAAATCTCGAATAGCAAGACGAATTTTTTCCAAATCAGACAAGCTAACTTCTTTCCAAAATTCAGGCTCCTGTACTTTCCTGATAATTTCAGCCTGCTCAAAAACCTGCGGGATATTGCCAATAGCAGAAAGAGCTCTAGCCGTCTTCATCACTTGGGAAATATGAACAGTAGAAGATTTAGCTGTCAGTTGCCCTAACTGAATATGAAGTAAGCACAAATCAAATCTCCTCGCCATCTCATCTTCTTTATCTTCATCAAATAAAAGCGGAGAGAGATTTTTTTGAATGGTTTCACTTGTAACAGCAGTTAGATTCTGCCAACTTTCTAATTTCCTATAGCTATAAACTGTATCTAAAACCATACGAACCCTGAAGTCCAACTCATTTAAGCTCTCTATACGACCTTGAAGTTCTGAAACAAGCTCCTGACGGTATGCTCTCGCAAACTGATCTTCTTGGTATTGGAGTCCCTGAAGTTCTCGAATCAAGTCCACTTTGATATTAAATAAACGCTGAGTCAAAGAAACAATGTGACGACCCTCTCCATCTCTTGGATCTGCACGAAAATAATCAAAATTGTCCCCATAATCAAATACCAAGAAGTTTTCCTTATCCTGCTCAGGTCCAA
The DNA here is from genome assembly GCF_948472335.1 of Streptococcus bouchesdurhonensis. The sequence goes on from NZ_CAOKTW010000004.1 coordinate 203,888, forward strand.
ATAAATCTTTACATAGACGGGTTCCTCGACCAATCATCTGCCAAAACTTAGTTTTAGAGCGTACTTTCTTGAAGAAGACTAAATTCACAACCTCTGGTACATCAATACCTGTATCTAACATATCGACAGAAATCGCAATTTGAGGATACTTCTCCTTAATTTTAAAATCATCAATCAAGGTCTGATAATGCTTAATACTATAATCAATTACCTGAGCATAGTCGCTCCCTTTTTCAGGATAGCGGTTGTTAAAAATACCTCTGATATATTCCGCATGATCATGATTTTTAGCAAAAATAATAGTTTTACCAATTTCATCACCCGAGGCTGTCTGAATTCCTCTTGTCATGAGTTCATTTAAAACAATTTCTACTGTACTTTTATTGAAAATAAAGGAATTAAATACACTCCCATCAATATCTTTTTCACAGCTATCGTCTTCAAATTTGCTATCAAAATGTTCCTTTTCTTCTTCAGACAAATCATCATAATGTAGACCATCCGTAGGTAGTTTCAGTTTGGTTTCGATAGAATGATAGGCTACTAAATATCCGTCTTTAACAGCCTCTTCCAAATCATATGCATATGTTGGAACCCCATTCTCCAAATTAAAGAATCCATAGGTGTTTTTATCTAAATCTTGACGAGGAGTAGCTGTTAAGCCTACAATCCTTGCATCAAAATAATCAAAAATGGACTTGTATTTCTGATAAATAGAACGGTGAGATTCGTCAATTATGATAAGGTCAAAATGCCCAACAGTGAAAGGACGTTGATTTACTTCTTCTTGACCACTAATCGCTCCAATCATGGTCGGATAAGTTGAAAAGACCATGCGACTTGATTGAGCTCCTTCTTTATCTTCTAAGAAGTTACAAACGGAAAGATCTGGGAGTAATTTTCTAAACGAATCATAGGCTTGCTTAACCAAGGAAGTTCTATCGGCTAAGAAGAGAACGTTTTTTACCCAGTTATGACGTGATAAGATATCAACTAGAGAAACTGCTGTACGAGTTTTCCCAGCCCCAGTTGCCATAACCAAAAGTGCCTGTCTACGATGATTAGAGAAAGCTTCACAAACGCTTGCAATCGCATGTTTTTGGTAGTGACGCTCGGAAATATCGTCCCTAATTTTACTAGAAATATCCTCAAGTGGTTTTTGAAGATGACGTCTATCCATCACTAATTGCAATTCTTCTTGAGAGTAAAATCCTGCAATCTGGCGGCGGTTCGGACCATCAAGTATATAGTGCTTCAACCCATTTGTAATAAAGCAAATTGGCTGATAGCCGATATGTTTCTCCAAAGCTTCAGCATATTCTTTGACCTGTACTTCCCCTACTTCTGGATTGACAGAGGCTTTTTTAGCCTCCACAATCGCTAAAATTTTCCCATTTTTACCATAAAGTACATAGTCACAGTAACCAATTCCTGAACCGTGCTTGAGACCATCAACAGCTATCTCAACACGACAGTTTTCTTCAAATATCCATCCTGCTAGACGGAGATCGATATCAATAAAGAGTTTTCTTGTCTCTGCCTCAGATAATTGATCAATATGGAAAGGCACATCTTGCCGTTGCGCTGCAGTCTCACGTTTTTCAGTATAAGTCTCTTGAACTTCTACGGACTGAGCAGCCATCTGTTCATGAAAATCAGGCAGTTCTGGTAAACTGTCTTGTAACTTTATCATAGATTGTGGAGTTTCTCGGTATTTGATGTTTGCTGAAAGTGGTAAGCACTTCTCATCAAAATAACGCTCCACAAACTCATTGCTGTAACAATAATCGATAAAATTAACAAACTGATACAAATGATGCAAAGCTAAAATCGCTTCTCGTTCCTTAATTTCACCACCATGAGCAGCATGGTTTCCCCACCGAATCAACAGAACTATCTGCTTGTGGAGTTCAGAATCTACGATATCCCTAAAATCATCATCCCATACTAAAGAAGATAGAGTAGCACGATAGGGAGCTTCTAAATATGAATCGTGACTATATATCCAATGGACAGCCTGCTCTAAAGCACGACGCGCCATAAAGGCGGTAGCCACAGTTGATGTAGCAATCATATTCTCAGCTTCAATGCAAGGTTTTGAAAAAGATTCATATTCGTCATTTTTTAAAAGAAAGCTAAAATTTCCCATTTTTTTCTCACTTTAAACAAATAGTTTAGCTATATTATACTAAATTTCAAGCTATTTCTCCACACTTTTATAGCTATCTCACAAGCAAATTGTGATTTGTCGACCTGGACTACAAAGTCTGCGAACTCATTTTGGAGGGCTAGTGGGGGGAGGGGGATGGAAATATTTAATAAATCTGATTTAGTTAAACTAGGTATTGTTACAGCCTTATTTAACTTCTCAAAATTGTATAATTGACAAAAATAGAATAAATATTCTGAGTTTATTTTTTCTAAAACAGGCTCTAATCCAAATGCTGTATCTACATTCCAAAAATTTTCTCTAACTAAAATAGGTTTATTTATATTTCCTTTACGTCCAATAATAACTGAATTTTTCTTCACTATCCAATCTTTAGCATATCCCATAATTCCCCCACTTCCATAAATAGGAAATTTCCCATCAGCATCTTCAACCTGTTTTTGATTTTTACCATTTCTTATTGTTAGAATCTCGTTCCATTTGCTAACTTTCCATTCTTTTTCATTTAGAATAACATCCCCAAACATCTCGTTAAATCGGGATTTGCTTTTAAGAGATGAATTTTTGGTTGTTCTTGACATTATTTTGATTGACAAATGGCAGCCAGGGTTGTGCAATTCTTTGTTGCTCTCCCAAATTTGTATATGCTCGATAGGCATACCTTTATCAATATTTTTTAGTTAAATGTTCTTCTGAACTTTGTGTGAACCTTTTGTATACCGAGTTTGTCTCCTAACTTTCTTAAGCGAATCTCTACACCAGCAATTCCAAGCCTCTGACTTTTCCAACTAACGTTACAAAAAGAGCAGGGTGACTATCTTTTCTGTCGTTAAGACTTAAATGAATTTTCGTACGAGCGTCAAAATATACTGGTCTCTCCTTCTTTCCTTTACCAAAGACAACACACTCTCTGTTTTCAAAATATATCTGAACGATTCAACTGTACGAATCCCCTACACGCATATCCTGTCGATGCTAGTAGGTCTATTATTCTGATAATCTCTCAAATTTTCACAGTTATCGCGCATAATTTCCAAATGTTCATCAGTATAAGTTTCCTTCACATTTTGCTCAGTCTTAATTTTCTTTATCCGTCGAATGGGATTTTTAATGATATATTCCTCTTGCTCAAGCCAAGCAAAAAAAGAAGACAATATACGCCTAATATTGTCTAAATTCGCCTTACTACAATCCTTTTCAGACTGGTAATTTGCTAAATAACTCCTTAAATCATCTGTTGTGAGTTGTGTCACAGACTCCTTAATACCATTAAACAAGTTTTCAATCGTCCTCTGGTAATAACGAATTGTTTTTGAGCTACAGCCCTCTACCTGCTTGGCGGTAATAAATAGTTGCAACAGGTTATTATTCGAATACTTCTGCTGCTTTTTTCCGTCTACTAGATGATGTTCTAAACTCTCTCTCAACGCTAGTAATTGTTCATTATTTAAAAGAGGTAACATTTCTTGCATGATAATTGTAACTTTTGATTCCATAATTTCTCACTTTCTTATTCATCAATAAAAAGAGACAATATCAGTTTCTGCATTAAGAGATGAATATTGTCTGTTCATTTATTTTCTTGTGCTCATTCAAATCCAGCATACTAGGTTACTTTTTGACCTTTTCTCTAACAGAATGTTCAGAAACCCATTTGGAGTAGCTTGTCATTTTTTCATCAGTTAAAGCTTCTACTGCGATGGTTACACACATTTTTACTGCTTCTTCTACCGTTACAGAAAAACGATAGCCGTTTAATTGTAAAAATTTGACCAAAACGAAGAAAGCAGTTCTTTTATTAGCATTAGCAAAAACATGCTTCTTTATCAATTGGACAAATAGTATCGTTGCTTTATCAAAAATTGTTGGATAAAGAGACTTCCCAAAGACAAATTGTTCTGGTAAGTTCACAATCATATTTAAGGCAGAAGAACTAACTGTTTGAATTTTCTCATTTGGAGAATACCGTTGAATTGCTAAAGCATTTATTTTTTCAATTTGCTTTTCTGTCAGATAGATTGTCATTTTTCCGCAAAGCTTTGAAAACATCGTCGTATTCGTCAAATATTTTATCTAAATTTAAGTCAAAGGCATCATCAGATTTTTAAGATATACCTGCTGCCCCAATTCTTCAGGAGTAAAGATAATATCACCACTTGGTAACAATTTCGCTTCGTATTTAACACCACTTGGAATATTAAATTCACTTGGAATCGTAATGGTGATTGAATTTCCTTGTTTTCTTGTTTTTACTACCATCTGATTTCCTCCTTTGAAGTATTATAACAAATCATTACCGTAATTACAATGGCAGAATATCAGCCAAAATACTCCTGCATCAGAGATTTCTTCAAAGTTTCAAGTTCTTCCAGAGATTTTTGGATTGCCAATTGTGATTTGTCTCCTCTGGCTACAAAGTCTGCGAACTCATTTTGGAGGGCTAGAGGGGGAAAATCAGTTTGCATGATAATTTTTAATAGTTGACCGTTTAAATTAGGTTGAATTTCTCCTCGTCCAAGTTTTAATTCGCTATACCTTAGCATAATTGATGCCAAACTCTCTCTAAAAACTGGATTGTCTATTTTATTTGGAAATATAGGTAACATGCTTGGTTGCTAGTAGATTCAACTTTGAGGATTGCATAATTTCCTCTTGTTTGTCCTTGACCATAAATAGCAACAATATTGTATCAACTGGAAAAAGTTTAAGAGATGTATTTTCTAAAGCAAATTTTGTGATTTTTTCCTCATTTCCGTAATTTCTCTATTTATTACCTCAGTTTTTTTACCCAATTAATCGTTCCGCTATCCCAATATAATTTATTATCTCTTGATGGTGTACTTCCACTAGAAACTAAATTTTTCACCTATTTTATATTTAGGGAATAATGTAGTATAAAAATCCCCAAACATCTCGTTAAATCGGGATTTTACAAGTAGATTAAGCTCTTCAAGTTGTTCTTGTAAGTTAAAATCATATTTAACAAATCCAGAACTTGCAATTCTTTGTTGCTCTCCCAAATTTGTATATGGAACCATAATATTATCAAAATATTTTTTAGTTAAATGTTTCATTGTGGAAGATGAGTATGTTTTACAGCATCTTGAAAACCTTTTTCAACAACATATTTGAAATATGATTTATCTATCTCTATCTTATCAAAAACCACTTTAAAAATGTGCTGATTTAATTCTTCGGATAATCCACACCACTTGAAAAACCTTCGTAATTTAACACCACGAAATTAAATATCACCATCTTCAACAATATATTTTTGATCAATTGTACCCGAATAATAATTTATCTCTGTTGAAGTTTTAGTCAGATTCTGTATTCTGATAACTTTCCCTTCAGATGACCAATCTTGAGGTTTAAAAGCATAGCCATTGATAAAAGTAGCCACTTCCCCTAATTTCACTTTCTTCATGCAACCACCTCCTCGGAATATCGGAGATTTTACAAGGTTTGAAAGTTCTTCTAAGTTGTTTACTTTAATAATAATTTCATTATCTAACTTTTCTAATATTCCAATAATTTTATCTTGTTCTAAAATACTCCTCATTGGAATCTGGGCATCTGATAAATTATTTAGTTTAATATACTTTATAACTCCTCCAATTGATTGGTATCGTAAAACTTCTATATACTTATCAAGAAAGTAGTATAGATATTTCATTATTTACATTAGAATTACTAGTCAAAATATAGGTTCTCTGATAAGCATTAAATTTTCCTTTATAATACTTAACATTTAAATCCCCATTTCCAGCTACTAAAACTACCTCACCGTCATAAGCGTATTCGTTAATCCTTGAAATTTCTTTAGCTGTTGTAAAAAAAGGATACTTACCTCCGAAAACTGCCGCATTAGCATCCAATTTACCAGTTTGAATAGAAACTTCCATTTTCCCTATTTTCACTTTCTTCATAGAATAACATCCCCAAACATCTCGTTAAATCGGGATTTGACGAGCAAGTTTAGTTCATCTAACTGCAATTTTCTTTTAGTAATAAGCCTTTTAATCGTATTAAGAATACAGATAATGTTCTCTTGTTCCTCGATACCTAGCAATTCTAATTGTAAATTAAGTAATATATTCTTGTTTAAATGAGGAATTGTTGCACCTGTTGAATGATCTCGTAAATACTGCGATTTACTTTCCAAAAAGACTCCCAAGTAATCTGATATAATTTTTTCTTTGTATCGCTCATTCTTTTTTAAGACCGTAATTGTACTACCAACAGCTCCCGATAACCCACAACCAATTGTTCCTGCATTAGCACCATCCCATGCTATCAGAATATCATCTGGGAGTGCTTCAGTCATATTTAAACTTTCAGTGAATTTTAAATTATTATTATTTCTTAAATCATCTATTTGAATATAACGTTGGCTTAGAGTTGTTTGTTCAGCAAGTACAGTGGCTTTCTTTCCTTTTTTTAGAGATAAGATTTCCCCCAACTTCACTTTTTTCATACAGCCACCTCCCTACTTGAGTAATTTTTCCAATTCAGCCAAGCCAGCTTGAATTTCTTTTTCTAAATCATTGATTTTCTTTAAGATGACTTCTGTTGGTTCATACTCAACTTTTTCATACTCAATCTCTTTATATTTATTGATAGACAAATCATAATCATTTTCCTTTATCTCAGCAACTGGAACAAAGAAAGATTGATCCGTTCTCTGACGTTCTGCTTCTTTTTCAAGATGATGAAAGCGTTCGATAATATCTGGAATATCATTGTCGCTAATCGGTTGTCGCTTATCATCCAAACTTAAGCCATCCGCTTTCATATCGTAAAACCAGACCTTGTCAGTACCACCATTGCCAGTTTTTGTAAAGATGAGAATGGCAGTTGAAACTCCATAAGGCTTGAAAACACCACTAGGCATTGAGATTACAGCATCAAGCTTATGGTTCTCTACAATTTCCTGACGAATTCCTTTATGAGCTTTAGACGAACCAAAAAGGACACCATCAGGTACGATAACTGCTGCTCGTCCACCTGGTTTTAAAGTTCGCAAGAAAAGAGAAAGAAAGAGTAATTCTGTTTTTTTGGTTTTTACGGTTGCAAGAAGGTCATTAGAGGTTGAATTGTAGTCAAGTGAGCCCTTAAAAGGAGGATTTGCTAAAACCAAAGTATATTTATCGGCTTCTTCATTATCTTGAGACAGCGAGTCAAGGTAACTGATTTGTGGATTTTCTACTCCATGTAGCATCATGTTCATCGCCCCAAGTCTCAACATAGTCGTATCCGTATCATTTCCATGAAACATCTGATTATGAAAATGATTGATATTATCTGTATTGGTTTCCCATTCATCTTTCTTACGCTTTAAGTAACGGCTAGCAGATACTAAGAAGCCAGCAGAACCCATAGCAGGATCTGAGATAATATCTTTGATGGTCGGTTGCATCAACTCAACCATCATATCGATGATGTGACGAGGTGTACGGAACTGTCCATTTTTACCTGCGGTCGACAATTTTGATAACAGATATTCATAGATATCTCCGATATCAGTAATACTTTGTTTGTCATTATCAAAATCTACATCTAATCCCCTAGTTGGAAAAACATCTAAGATAGAAATTGCCTTTTGAAGCGTAGCAGGTTTATTTATTTGAAAAATAGCTTCTCGCATATATCGTGAAAAGGCTGTATCATCTGTATCTCCCTTGAGATTTTTAATAAACGGAAAAATCTCCTGAGTCATTAAACGATAAACTTCCTGAGCATCTCCTATATTTTTAAAAGTTGACCAACGGTATTCAGGTTTATCTTTTGGAAAAACTCCCTCATAAGGAATCCCTAGAAATTCAGCATCACTTTCACGTCCAAGCTCGACACTATCCAAATCTTTCATAAATAAGAGATAAGTCAACTGTTCAATATTTGTTAAAGGATTTGCGTTTCCTTCTGTCCAAAGAATTTCCCACAGCTGATCGATTTTATTTTTTAATTCGCCTGTAATCATATCTTCCCTTTTCTTTAGTTTTTAAAACTTAGTAATATCATTATTTTATCAGATTTCAAACAAAGCTTCAATTAACTATATCTATGCGTCACCTGAATATTTTATACTCTTCGAAAATCTCTTCAAACCACGTCAGCTTCACCTTGCCGTAGGTATATGATACTGACTCTGTCAGTTCTATCCACAACCTCAAAACCATGTTTTGAGCTGACTCTGTCAGTTCTATCCACAACCTCAAAACCATGTTTTGAGCTGACTCTGTCAGTTCTATCCACAACCTCAAAACCATGTTTTGAGCTGACTTCGTCAGTCTTATCTACAACCTCAAAACAGTATTTTGAGCAACCTGCGGCTAGCTTCCTAGTTTGCTCTTTGATTTTCATTGAGTATTAATAGACTTGTTTGGTATCTTGAAAACTATATCATATAGGTGTCGTCATGAATCCTTTTAGCTGATTTAAGGATACAAAAACATAATACTATGACTCAATTGAAATATTAAAATTCAATTTCTGACCACCTAATCCTGCTTCAAATAGTTATCGAACAAGTTTTATGATAGCTACCTTGTTAGGATGCTCTTATTTTTTATCAGACAAAACAAAAGGATTAAGGGAGTGAATTTCCTTAATCCGATAGTCTCTTAAGCCTGACGTTGTCCGAAATCAGCAATCATCTGATCCATTTCTTGTCGACTCGGAGTTGTCAGCATATAAAGGTAATCCCCTTGAAGTTCCGCAAAGGCAGCTGGCATGATTTTTTTAACCTTGAACTGCTGACTGTATTTGGCAAGCAAATCCTCTTCTGAATAAACATAGTGGGCATTTGCACGGCGAGAAGTAGCCAAACAATACTGCGGTTCAAAGTCTGACACTGGAAACTCTTCTCCTGCGACAATGGCTGCATAGCCACGATAAAGGTCCAAGGAATGAGCAAAGTTATAAACATCAATGGTAAAACCACCTGCAGGACGGTTATTGTACTCAATGGCAATGTAGTCGTCCCCTTCACGGAAGAACTCAATATGGAAGAACCGTTCTTTCATACCAAATTCTTTGACAATCGCTTCTCCATACTTGCGTAGTTTGGGAACCATATCCTTGAGCACATAGTAGGAATTGTCCATCTTATAAATCATGAGATCAAGCGGTGTATAGGCGTAGTCAAAGGTTGTTGAGAAAACAATCTTTCCATCCTTGTCCACGAGCCCGTCAAAGGTACAGATTTCGCTGGAAGTGACAAATTTTTCAAAGAAATAAAGGGTTGAATGGTCCCATTCTTGCTTGAAGTGATTGATATCGTCTTCTGTCTCAAGTTTAAAGGTGGCGGCCGCTCCCACTCCATTGTCAGGTTTGGCAATCATTGGAAGACCGATTTCTTTCACTGCTTGATCAACATCTGCTTCCGTCTTAATAACAGCTCCAGGTACCACAGGAACACCTACTTTTTTGAAAAGTTTCTTCATTTCAGACTTATATTTCGTCTTTTTGAGATCCTCTGGTTTGGCACCAAAAACATTGAATTGTTCTCTGAGTGTTGCGTCTAGCTCAAGCCAGTATTCATTGTGAGACTCGATGCGGTCAATTGGACCATGTTTATAAAAGAGAAAAGCAACTGCACGTTTGACTTCGTCTATGTTCTCAAGGTTATCTACACGGAAATACTCGGTCAGGCTATTGCGTAAAGGTTCGTCCAATTGCTCGTATGGTTCTTGGCCAATTCCCAAGACTGTGATGCCTTTATTAGCTAGTTCAATGGTAAACTGTTGAAAATTTTGTGGATAGTAGGGAGAAATAACAAGGTAATTCATAGGTAACTCCTTTTATAAATAGAGATTCCCGAGGAAATAAGGCATTTGTTTGCGCCACCATTCCCAGTCGTGGGCGACATCGTGTCCCCATTCAGCAAACCAGGCTGGAATTTGTTTCTGGTCAAAGGATTCTTTGAGCTTGTAGAAAGATGGTAGACCATCTTGTTCCCAGGCACCAAGACCCGTACACAACACAATCTCTGCCTGACGGTAACGGTCAATAAACCAGCCGTCGTTCTGGTTCCAGATATAATCTACTGGCGAGTTTTGGTAAATAGCATCGTCATTGTAATAATCGCCGACAAAGAAACGTGCATCGTAAACACCACTGAGAGCAATCACTTTGGTAAAGACATCTGGATGCTGGAGGAAGAAATTGAGTGCATGATAGGCTCCCATAGAGCAACCTGTCGTCATCATGCCATCAAACCAACCTGTCTTGTGCTTGATAAAAGGAATAGCCTCCTCAATCACATAACGTTCGTAGGCACGGTGCATTTCCGCTTGATCATGAGCATTTTTCCAAGTAGCCAACCAGCTCTCACTGTCTACACTGGATAGGGTAAAGAACTGGACACGGCCTTCCTCGATAAAAGAGGCACAGGCATCAATCATGCCAAAATCATAGTATTCATTGTGACTGCCACCTGATGAAGCAAAGACCACAACTGGAATTCCAGCATATCCATAACGATTGAGGTACATTTCACGGTTAAGGTGACCACTCCAGTGGCTAAGGTTTTCAATATGCATTGGCTTTCTCCTTTTCTAACTTACCATTTCTCTGCAAAAAATCTCAGACAGTCTGGTAAATTCTCCGACCAAGGGATTTCACTATGGATGGCACCAGACTGAACTTTTAAGACCAGATTATCTAAGTGTACCCCACCTGCTATCAAATCATGGTAATACCGAAGCGACGAGTCGATATAGGCTTGTTTGATATTGCCAGCCATCAAGGTCTTGTCTGTATCATCCGCTTCTTCCGTTCCCACATAGATGAAGATGCGCTGGTCAGGCGATAGTTGCTGACGCTCGATATAGCGGTTAAAGGCTTCTTGGTGGAGCCAGTTGGCAGATGAAAAGACGCCCAAGCAACCAATTTGGTCTTGGTATTCCAAACCGATAAACTGGGTAATATTGCCTCCTAGTGAGGAACCAATCATAGCCGTATGCTGGCGGTCTGCTTTTGTACGATAGGTCTCATCGATAAAAGGCTTGACCACCTCCATGACAAACTCAGCATACTCCACACCCTTACCACCAAACTGCTGCCCTGGGATGGGAGATTCTTGGAACTTCCAAGCCGCATACTCATTCATCCGCCCCATACCATCATTGTCAATAGCAACGACAATCATGCGACTGATATCGGGATTTCGTTTGATAGCTGGGATAATCTTCCATGAATGACCAATGAAAGACTCCTTGCTATAAAAAACATTTTGCCCGTCATGAAAGTAAACAACAGGATAGGAACGATTCGTGTCTTTCTCATAATCTTTAGGCAGAAGAACACGCACACGGCGCTCCTTACCTGTATAAGGAACCTTGAGTTTGTGTTCTTTCATTTTTAGATAAAAATAGGATTGATTCATTGTCAGAAAACTCTCTATATTCAAAATTTTATCTCATTATATCATAAAAATAGAAAAAAAGTTAGTTTTTTACCTATTTTTTAGAGAAAAAACTAACTTTATTTCCTGATTTTCGCTATTCTTTTGCGTTTTCTGATTAGAGCAGATTGTCAATCAAGTCATCGACTTCATCTTTTTCGGCTTGAGGTGTGATTTCAGTGATCATGATTCCAGCCACTGCTCGCTCAACCAAGCCTTCAACATCCATACGCGCTTCGTACTGCTCCGCATTCTTAATTTTAGGATTTGTTTTTGGACGATCTGGTGCAAAAATGGTACAACAGTCTTCAAACGGTTGGATTGAAATGTCAAAGGTATCGATTTCCTGGGCGATGTCAATGATTTCCAACTTGTCCATGGTAACCACAGGACGAATGATGGGAGTGTTGGTAACAGCATTGATAGCCTTCATACTTTCAAGGGTTTGGCTGGCTACTTGACCTAGACTTTCCCCATTGATGATAACCAAACCATTTCGTACCTCACGAATACGGTCAGTAATCCGCATCATAAAGCGACGAGTTAGAGTCATCAAATAAGCTTCTGGCGCTTTGGCTTTGATTTCCTCTTGAATCTCTGTGAAAGGCACCTCGATAAACTGGATATTTCCGCCAAACTTGGTCAATTTACGGGTCAAGTCCTGCACTTTCTTGAGGGCACCAGGACTAGTATATGGTGGACTGGCAAAGTGAACAGCCTCAATATCCACTCCACGTTTCAAAGCTAGATAACCAGCTACAGGTGAATCAATCCCTCCTGACAGCATGAGCATGCCCTTACCTGAAGTTCCAACTGGCAAACCACCAGCCCCACGAATAGTTTCATAAGAAAGGTAGGCTGCCTCTTCTCGAATCTCCACTTGGAGATTGATGTCAGGACTTTTCATTTGAGCTTGCACATTTGGAATGGCTTCAAAAATAGCTCCTCCAAGCGTTTGGTTGAGTTCACGACTGTCGAGTTCAAAGTTGTGGTCGCTACGCTTGCTAGAAATCTTAAAGGTCATGCCTTCCTTGTAGATGTCCTGCATAATCTCTTGCACAGAAGACTTCAGAACTTCTACAGATTTTTCAACCTTATATACTGGAGAAAAATTTTGAATCCCGAAGACTTGCTTGAGTGATTCTGCTACTGCTGTGTAATCAGCTCCATTGAGGTAAGCATGGGCACGGTCACGATCTGCTGTTACCTTAACTTGGGGATAGATAGACAAAACGTCTGAAATATTATTACGAAGTTTATTGATGAAACGCATACGGTTTTTGCCCTTGGTTGACAGCTCACCGTAGCGAATCATAATTTCTGAATATTGCATGAATGCTCCTATCTTACTTTTCTAGTTTGATTGTAAATCAATTTTAACTTGGTCAAAAACTGCTCGACCTGACTCATATCATTTTCAAGGTCTAGACTAAGACGCACAGCTGAATGGGCCTTATCTTTATCCACTCCCATGGCAATCAAGGTGCCTGCAGGTTTTCCTGCCTTGGACGAACAAGCCGAGGTCGTTGAGATAAAAATATCATAGTCTTCAAAGGCGTGAACAATGACTTCTCCACGAACACCCTTGATTCCAAAAGTCAGGATATGAGGGGCAAAGTCTTCCTCATCTGAAAAGACAAATATATCCGAATAGTCCAGAAGTGCTTGACGAATCACTGCCTTCATCTGGCCAGTCTTGCTAGTGAAGATATCTAGCTTTTCCATAGACAAACGGAGAGCCTTGGCTGTCGCAGCAATCCCTGCCACATTTTCAGTTGTCGAACGGTAATCACGTTCCTGACCACCACCTGTCAACAGAGGCGTAATTTTCTTACCAGACTTGATATAGACAAAACCAACACCACGAACTCCGTGGAACTTGTGACCAGAGAAAGTCGCGAAATCCACTCGTTCTGTCAGATACTTTTCAGTCGGAATCTTGGCAAGCGCCTGAACCGCATCAACGTGGAAGGAAATAGTCGGCTTGTCTGCCAATAGTTTTGAAATAGCCTCAATAGGCTGAATAGAGCCAATTTCATTGTTAACTGCCATGATGGAAACAAGGGTCGTATCCGGTCGTATCAAATCTGCTAACGCTTCAACATCCACAAATCCTTTGTTATCAACTGGAGCAAAATCCACTTCAAAACCTTGACTTTTCAACCAGAGGGCTGACTCTTTGACTGCCGGATGTTCAATGGATGATACGATGATGTGCTTGCCAAACTGGGCTTTTTCAAAGGCCACACCCTTGATAACCCAGTTATCACCTTCTGTCCCACCAGAAGTAAAGAAGATTTCATCACTTTTCTTGCCAATCAAATCTGCAATTTGCTGACGGGAAGCATCTAAAATTCGTGTTGCTTGGTCTCCCAAACGATGGAGACTAGATGGATTTCCTAAAATTTTTGAAGCCACCTGTATATAGGTTTCAAGGGCTTCAGGATAGGGCTTGGTCGTCGCCGAATTATCAAAGTAAATCATGTTTTCTCACGCTTTCTAAAATCACTCCTTCTATTGTATCATGAAACGGAGCCTGCGACAAGAAAGGGCAATTCCTCTTTTTTTAAGATTTTTTTAAAGAAATGCGGTATAATAAATTTTAATCAAAGGAGAGAATGTATGTCTAATTATCGTAGAACTTCAAAACCAAAAACAGAACACATCAAAAAAGGCTTTACAGTCTTTCAAAAAACCGTTGCTACAATCGCTAGTATCCTTGGCTTGATTACCGCAAGTATCACGATTATGAACGCCTTGGATAATAACAAAAATACTAAAAAGGAACCTACAACAAGCCAGACGACAACAATTGTCAAAGAAATTCAAAAGGAATCCCCTCAGGAAAATACTAGTCCCAATAAGGAAAATAAGACTTCTCAAGAAAAAACACAACAAGAAGAAACGCCAAAATCCAGCGTCAAGGAAGAGAAAAAAGAAGAGCAGAAAGCAGCAACTCAGGATTCTTCTACTTCTACTCCAAGTAAACCTGCCACTGGAAATGAAAAACAGTCCAATAATACACCAACTTCGGAAAATAAAACTCAATGAAAATCAAAGAACAAACTAGGAAGCTGCCGTAGGCTGCTCAAAACACTGTTTTGAGGTTGTAGATAAGACTGACGAAGTCAGTCACATATATACGGCAAGGCAAAGCTGACGTGGTTTGAAGAGATTTTCGAAGAGTATAAAAGTAATCAATAGCCAGTAAAATAGCTCCTTCCAACCTTGGAAAGAAGCTATTTTTTATTGCTGCAATACTTTTCTTGGCTTGGTACCTTCAGCTGGACCGATGACACCTGCCATCTCAAGCTCTTCCATGAGACGGGTCGCACGGTTAAATCCAACTGACAAACGACGCTGAATCATAGATGCACTGGCTTTCTGAGTTTCGATTACCAAAGCCTTGGCTTCTTCAAAGAGCGGGTCACCACCAGATTCACCATCTGAAAATTCACCGTCGTTTTCAGAAACCTCACCTGGTTCAAAACTATCATCGTAGTCCGCATCTGCCTGAGCCTTGATGAAGTTCACAATGCGCTCAACATCGTCATCCGAGATAAAGGAGCCTTGGAGACGAACTGGATGATTTTCATCAATCGGTTTAAAGAGCATGTCTCCTCGACCAAGAAGTTTTTCTGCTCCATTTTCATCCAAAATCGTACGGGAGTCTGTTCCTGATGAAACCGCAAATGCTACACGAGATGGGACATTAGCCTTGATCAGACCAGAGATGACATCAACGGATGGACGCTGGGTTGCAAGAATCATGTGGATACCTGCAGCCCGCGCCTTCTGTCCAAGACGGATAATAGCATCTTCCACTTCCTTGCTTGCTACCATCATAAGGTCAGCCAACTCATCCACAATCACAACAATAAGTGGTAGTGGAATCTGCTTGTACTCAGACTGAGCATTAAACTCTTCTACCTTGGCATTAAAGCCTGCAATGTTACGAACTCCCACCTTGGCAAAGAGTTCATAACGATTTTCCATCTCATCCACAACCTTTTGCAGGGCCTTGCTGGCCTTGCGTGGATTGGTCACAACTGGAATCAAGAGGTGAGGAATGTCATTGTAAACAGACAACTCAACCATCTTGGGATCCACCATCATAAACTTGACCTGGTCGGGTCTTGCTTTCATCAGAATGCTAGCAATGATGCCATTAACAGCTACTGACTTCCCTGAACCTGTTGAACCTGCGACGAGCAAGTGGGGCATTTTGGAAAGGTCAAAAGCTCTTGCGGTGCCATTAACCGCCTTTCCTAGAGGAATTTCCAAGAGATTTTCTGCTTTCGTTTGAGATTGTTCCCATAGTTCGCGGAAGGATACAGTCGCAATCTCAGAGTTGGGTACTTCGATTCCAACTAAGGATTTCCCGGGATAGGTGCTTCGATTCGGACATCCTTAGCAGCCAAGGCTAGAGCGAGGTCATCTGCTAGATTGGAAATGCGGTTGACCCGTACACCCACTGCTGGCTTAACTTCATATTTGGTCACTGATGGCCCAATTTCAGCCCGTTCAACTGTTACCTTGATACCAAAGCTAGCAAAGGTTTCTTCTAGAATTTTGATATTTTCCCGAACGATTTTCTTCTCTTTAGACTGGTCTTTGGGTTTATCTGGGGCAAAGAGTTGTAAGCTTGGAAGTTTGTATTCGAGGGCTTCCTTGGCTGAAAAATCGACCTGAACATCTTCATCGTCAGAGCCATCTTCCTGTTCAGGGAATTCAAGTTCAGCTTGAGGCAGGATGATTTCTGGTTCCACCCACTCTTCTTCTGGAACAGGAGGAACGTCAAGCACAACATCATCAGTCAGAATTTCACCCGTTTCCATATCAACAGGAGGTAAATCGAGTAAGGCTTTTTCAGCTTCTTCTTGTTCTAATCTAGCCTCTTTCTCAGCCTTTTGACGAGCTTTTTCTTCTTGTTTGACAAAACGTTCCTCTTTTCGACGCTCATGCCCTTCCCGCCATTTAGCAAAGCCTCTACTGAAAAATTCCGCAATATCGTAAACAGACCAAGGACTGACTAGGAGAGCACCCACTAAAATCAAGATAGAACCAATAAAGTAAGTGCCGATATTTGAAAAGAGAAAGGCGGTTGGAATATAAAGAGCGACACCAATCAAGCCCCCTCCAGCAAAACTGGTCGTTCGAAAACCAGTTAAATCCGTCACAACCTGAGCCATGGTTCCTTTTAAAACCGACTTGTCCAAACCATATTTCCAAACTAAGTAGGCCTCAAAAATCAAGAGCAAGCCAGCAAATATGGTGAAAAATCCTGATAAGAGTCCTTCCTGTTTTCGTATCCACTTGAAAAAGAAGAGATAGATCAATAGGGCAAATATTGCCAGATAAGCTAGACTACCCACCAACAAGCGAATTAAATTGTAAAGAGTGATACCTGCAGCTCCTAATTTAAAAGCTGCGAAAATCAATAAAAGGGCGATTCCCAACGAAATCAACATCCGTTGAATCGCTTCTTTTCTTTCGAGTTCTGCTTTAGACGGTCTCCGTCTTGTTTTACTTGTATTCTTGTTTGCCATTCTTCTATTATACCATATTTCACAGGCATTTCGGAAAGAGAAAAAGACTGCACCAAACGGTCCAATCTTTTCATTTTCTATTTAAGTTTTATGCTTGGGGTTTGCGTAGGTAACCATAGACCACACCACTTACGATTGCTCCTACCAAGACAGAAACGAGGTAAAGAAGAGCATTTGAAGTAAGGGCGATAACGAAGATTCCTCCGTGTGGCGCCATGAGTTTGATACCAGTAAGACCAACGAGGCCACCTGCTACTGCTGAACCAAGAATGAAGCTTGGGATCGCACGAGCTGGGTCAGCAGCTCCAAATGGAATCGCTCCCTCAGTGATAAATGACAAGCCCATGATGATATTTGTCAAACCAGAGTTGCGTTCTTCCTTAGTAAATTTATCTTTGAAAAGAAGAGTTGCGACAAAGATTGCAAGTGGTGGCACCATTCCTCCAGCCATAACAGCTGCCATAGCCACAGAACCACCTGAAGAAACAGTTGCTGCAAGCGTACCTGTACCAAAGACATAAGCCGCTTTGTTAACTGGTCCACCCATGTCAACAGCCATCATTCCACCAAGGACGATACCAAGAAGGACAGCTGAACCTCCTCCAAGACCGCCTAGGAAGTCATTCATAGCAGTGTTGATTGCTGCCATTGGGATGTTAACAGCTAGCATGACAAATCCTGTCAAGATTGTTCCAAGAAGTGGCAATAGAAGGATTGATTTAGCACCTTCGAGTGAACGAGGAACTTTAACGTATTTCTTGATGGCAAGAACCAAGGCACCTGCGATAAATCCACCAACAAGGGCACCTAGGAAACCAGATGAGACACCTGCAAGAGTTGAAGTTGCTTCACCACCTGCGGCATAAGGAATTTTACCAAAGGCAAAACCTTCTTTGGCAATAGCACCAGCCACGAAACCTGCTACCAAACCCGGTTTTTCAGCAATAGAGTAGGCAACATAACCTGCAAAGACTGGAAGCATCAAACCAAAGGCAGCACCACCGATTTTCACGAACATAGAAGCTAGTTCATGGTAAGAACCAAGACTGCCAAGGTTTTCATTCGGAACACCCAAAGCACCGTCAATCAAGAAGGCAAGGGCAATCATGATACCACCACCGATAACGAATGGTAACATTTGAGAGACACCACTCATCAAGTGTTTATAGAAGGCTCCACCAAGGCTTTGTTTTTCGTTAGAGGCTGTTGCAGCTTTTGTACCATTAGCGGCACGGTAGATTTCAGCATCTCCTGAAAGAGCCAAGTTAATCAATTCTTCTGTCTTACGGATACCGTCAGCAATAGGACGATTGATCAATGGTTTGCCATCGAAACGATCCATCTCAACTGCCTTGTCTGCAGCGATGATAACAGCTTTAGCCTTGCGGATGTCCTCAGCAGTTAGTTGGTTTCCAACACCGCTAGCACCATTGGTTTCGACCTTAATTCCAACACCCATTTCAGCAGCCACTTTTTGAAGGGCTTCTTGGGCCATGTAAGTGTGGGCAATACCTGTCGTACAAGCTGTAACAGCTACGATAAAGTCACCAGAGTCATTAGCAGGTGCTTGAACAGGTTCCTCAGTTTTTTCTGAAGCTTGGTTAAAGAGGTCAATAACTTGATTAGCTGATGTTACTTGACGAAGTTTATCAGCAAAGCCGTCTTTCATCAAGTATTGAGACAATTCTGCCAAGGCTGCCAAGTGAGTGTCATTAGCTCCTTCTGGAGCCGCAATCATGAAGAAGAGATCAGTTGCTTGTCCATCCAAGCTATCATAATCAACACCCTTATTTG
The DNA here is from genome assembly GCF_948472335.1 of Streptococcus bouchesdurhonensis. Next base: position 222,807 of record NZ_CAOKTW010000004.1, read on the forward strand.
ACTTGGCAAAGAGAACAGTCGCTTCTTTGACAGCAGCGTTTTTGCTGTGAGGCATTGCGATTCCGTCACCCAAACCTGTAGAAGTCAAGGATTCACGCGCCAAAATTCCTTCTTTAAATGTTTCAAAATCTGTCACATAACCGTGGTCTACCAAGCTTTAATCATCTCTTCGATGACAGCAGTTTTTTCAGTTGCCTGCAAATCCAGCAACATGACATCTTTTTTCAATAGGTCTTGAATTTTCATCGTTTTTCTACCTCAACTTTTTCATATGTTTCTTTAATAAATTCTGCTGTTGCCAAGTCATCTGAGAATGTCGTTGCTGTTCCACAAGCAACTCCCCATTTGAAGGCTTCTACTGCGTCTTTGGATTTGACAAATTCACCTGTAAATCCAGCGACCATAGAATCACCAGCCCCAACTGAATTTTTGACTGTTCCCTTGATTGGTTTAGCAAAGTATGCTCCCTCAAATGTGACAAGAAGGGCACCGTCACCAGCCATAGAGATAATGACGTTTTGAGCACCCTTAACCAGTAACTCTCGAGCATATTTCTCAATTTGGTCCAAACTGTCAAGTTTAACCCCAAAGATCGCTCCAAGTTCGTGATTATTTGGTTTGACCAAAAGTGGCTGATAGTCCAAACTATCAATCAAGGTCTGTCCTTCAAAGTCACAAACCACTTGCGCACCAGTCTGGCGCGTCAAGGAAATCAAATCCTTATAGATAACATTGCCTAGATTTTTAGCACTTGAACCTGCAAACACAACCGTATCTTCTGCTGTCAGACTAGATAAAATAGCTTTCAATTCTTCTAGCTGAGCTGGTTCCACATTTGGACCCCTTCCGTTGATTTCTGTTTCTTGGTCTGCTTTGATTTTAACATTGATACGAGTATCTTCTGCCACTTGGACAAAACGTGTCTCGATTTCTTCATCAGCCAAAGTATCTGTGATAAATTTACCAGTAAAGCCACCGATAAATCCCGTCGCTGTATTTGGAATATCCAAGCGTTTCAAGACACGACTGACATTGATTCCTTTCCCACCAGCAAACTTATCATCACTGTCCATACGATTGACACTACCGACTTGGACTTGGTCCAAACGAACGATATAGTCAATGGATGGATTGAGTGTGACTGTATAAATCATACTTCTATTACCTCCGTTTTCTCCTTAATAGCCTGCAAGAGCTCATGCCCTTGGCTTGTGATAACAATAGCTCGCTTGAGTGGTGCTACCTTGGCAAAGCAAGTTTGTCCAATTTTAGACGAATCCACCAAGACATAGGTCTGTTTGGCATTCTCTAAAATAGCACGCTTCACAGCCCCCTCCTCCATATCAGGAGTCGTATAATAGCCATCGTCCACACCATTCATCCCAATAAAGGCACGGTCAAAGTGCAATTGGTTAATCTGGTTAAGAGCAACGCCCCCGATACTAGCATCCGTCGCTGTCTTGACGCTTCCTCCAACTATGACAGTTGGAATCTGCTTTTCAACCAACTGAGCGGCATGGTGAATGGAGTTGGTCACAACAGTAATATTCTTATTGATCAATTCATGAATCAAAAAGGCTGTAGTTGTTCCAGCATCGATAAAGATGACATCTTGTTCCTTGATGAGAGAAGCAGCTTTCTGAGCCAGCAACTTCTTTTCTTGAAGGTTTTTGACAGATTTCTCTTGAATGGTTTCTTCTTCCTGCAAGGAATGGGGCAATTCTGCTCCACCATGCACGCGACGAAGCTTGTTTTCAGCTTCCAATTCATCCAAGTCTCTTCGAACCGTTGATTCTGACGTTTCTAGCAAACTAACTAATTTTTCTAGAGAGACTACATGATGTTGATTCAACTCCACTAAAATCAGTTGCTTCCGCTCTGTTTTTAACACTGAATCACCTCCTGTTATCGTTTACACTATTTATTCTATCACACTTTCTTTCAAAGTCAAGCATTTTTTATCATTTTCTTTCAATTTCTATCATTTTTCTTATTTCCAGAATTTTTATTGCAAGATAAGAGCCTTTATGGTAGACTATTTGAGTAAGTATTGGAAGATTACTCAAGAGGCTTAAGAGGCCGTGTTGGAAACGCGGTAGGCGTGTAACAGCGTGCGTGGGTTCGAATCCCATGTCTTCCGTGGAAAAACAGATCTAATACATGATACCCTAAAACTTTGTATTTCTATCTTAGTTTTTGGGTATTTTGTAATTTCTTTACAATCTCCACATCGTTTCAATATACAAGTTCTAGAGAGAGTATGAATTCTTTCCACTCCCTTCTTATCTCATACTATTTTACAAACAGTAAAAGACAAAATCTCAAATACTTCAAGTTTAATTAATCCAGTTTCTTAAACTCTTACTTTTTAACTAAACCATAAAAGATTTTCTTTTCGTTCTTTTTTTGATATACTTTACTTATAAAAACAGATAAATTAAATATCAAAACTTATTATGAAATTCTATAGAGTGTAAAATGAAGGGAAGAACAAAATGTCAAAAGTTGTTAAAGTTACAGGAGCAGAGGTTGTAATCTCACATAATGAAGAGTACTTAAAAATAAATCCATCTGAATTAAATTTTGTTCCAAAATTAGGTGACGAAGTTGAAATTCATAAAGTAGATGGTGAGATTATTATCATGAAAGTTGAAGATAAAAAAGACGACAAAATTAATATTAACATTGTCAATGAAAACAACGCTGTGCAAAATCAGTCACAAGTTGTTCACACTCAAGAAATCGCTACGGGTGTACATTATGTTAATAAGTGGGTTTATGTTATTCTTGCTTTATTCTTAGGCGGATTGGGTATACATCATTTTTACGCAGGATATAACGGAAAAGGTTTCCTTTTTCTGATTTTATCTTTAACAGGAATACCTGCTATTATTGCACTTTTCCAAGGCATCATAGCTCTCTTTAAGAAACCAGATGCATACGGAAGGATCGCTGTCTGATCTACATTTCAGATTTCCACTCTCTAGAATGTAGATAAAGTAGAAAGGAAAGATATGAAAGAGTTACTTCTGACAGATAGTGAAGCTAAAGCTCTCATAAAAATAATTAAAGCAATTGCTAATAAACACAATCGAACTCTTACGAATCGCAGTTCAGGTACTATTGACCTTGTTGGCAAGCATGATACTAGATTTATTTTGAACTACTTCTACAGCACTACAAGCAAAGTTTTTCATCTAAGGGAAACTCAACACAACTATACTCTCTTACGAATCAATCTAAATAATAAATTCCATAAGAACGCAAACGGCGAGAAAGTTTGGGGCAATCGAGTTAACATCTTCTCTGAAGAAGAGTATTATCAAAAAGGGGATGAAACAACTCATTACAAAGCCTATCCACTACCTTATGAAGATATTCTTAACACTGATGACTTCCTGAATATGCTTGATAATTTGCTTGACTATACCAATGTGAACAATCCTGAAAATATAGCAATTAATATACAAGAGGATTTGTTATAATCACCCTATAAAGAAAGGAGAATATCATGAATGCTACTGATATCAAAAATACCTATCTAAATTACATAAAAGAAAACGCTGTTTTTAACGATGTGACTGATACTCATACTGAAGTGATTACTCCTTTTATAGACCCATTAGGTGAAGCTATTGGTTTCTCAATAAAAAGCAATGGAAAACATTTGACAGTTACAGATGATGGTTATACTATCTGGAATTTATCCATTAATAATATTGATGTTACAAAAAAAGGGCGACGTCAAGACATCTTTAACTCACTTCTCCACTTTAATGGATTTGATTTACACGATGGAGCAATCGAACGGACGACTGGTAAAGAACATCTAGGACAAGTCATACATGATATGACACAATTGCTGATGAATGTTTATGACTTTATTCAGCTAACACCTAACAATATTAAATCTCAATTTTTAGACGATGTTAAATCTTACTTCATGAAAAATGAGCATTACACAGTCTTTCCAGCTTTCTCAATTGCAGGTAAATCTCGTTTAGAACACCGCTTTAATTTTGTGTTTATGAGTAAAGGTATTTCAAAAATAGCCAGAGTTCACAATAACATAACCAAACAACAAGTTGATACTATCTTAGCTAGTTGGTTAGATACATCTGAATACCGTAGAAAAGAATATGGAGATACAGAACAGTTGTATATCATTGTAAGCGATGAAGGGTATAATAATATCAAAGATGACCATCAAATCGCTCTACAAGAGTATGGTATTAACATTTTGAACTTCTCAGATAAAGAACAATTAGAGGTCCAATTAGGGAAGTAACTACAAAAAATCCTATATTTACTAAAGCATGCAGAGGAATACTCGAATCGGAGAACGCTTTACGAAGTACATAGATTTCTAGGATGCAACAAATGTTGTATCCTTTTTTTGTATCCCTTTTTTAAAAATAGGGTCTGTTTTAGGCTCTGTTTGTGACTCCTTTTTTAGCAAAAGAATGCAAAGGAATACCAAAGACAAAAACAAAAAACGTTGATTTAACAACGTTTTACCAAGGAATGCAAAGGAATAATGGAGTAGGTGGGAGTCGAACCCACGTCCAAACACCTGCCAACATATTTGTCTACAACCATAGGTTATGTATTAGTTTAACAGCCCCTCGACACATAACTCAAGCCTAGAAACTGCGAGTCTATCAATCTCTTATCAAGCCGCTAGACAAGACTCAATCGTATCTCGCTAATAATAAGACCTGTCATTGAACACGAGCAATCCAAATCGGGTCACGCCTGCTGGTTTTTAGGCAGCTAGAGCGTAAGAAGTGTTATTTTTTGCAGTTATATTTAACTGAGCGTTTACGTCGCCACACGAGTCGCAAAATATGCCTCATAATGCCTGTCGAATCCGTAACGACCCCAAAAGACAATAAAACCATTATACCTTATCTAACACGAAAATGCAAAAAAGAAATCACATACCTAAAAAAGATACTATTCGAGAAATTTAGCAAACTGGGAGACTAACTACAACTTTCTCAGTGCATAACTTTACGATTGTGAATAGAGCTTACGAAATCCAATTAACACCTACCTAAGATAAAGCTATCTGTTTTGAAGAAATTCACGAAGAGAATTATTCTAAAATACTTTCAGATGAGAATTTTCCTACTCTCTTTGTTTCAATTCATTTGAGTTTAAAAACAATAAAATCAATCCTTATATTATTCGGACTACTTTTCACTTATTGCACCAAAATATAGTAAAATGAAATAAGAATAGGACGAATAGATCAGGACAGTCAAACCGATTTCTAACAATGTTTTAGAATTAGAGGTGTACTATTCTAGTTTCAATCTACTATAAATAGGTTTCATTCGAACTTTAATAGACTATGAAAACCAGTGGAACTTATCCTGACACGGAATTCCACTGGTTTTTTCGATTTTTACCAGATTAACTTCTACTATTCTTAGCTGTGAAAATTAGTTTAGGACTTTAACTTATTTTCAATCTTCTAATCTAAAGGCCACTTCCAGTAAAGAAAAATCAGGGGTCTCCTGACTTTTACTTAGCTAATTCTCTTTCTCGTTCTTTCATTATTTTATGATTTTCATACAAACGGGATAAGAACTTAGAAATTTCTTTTAAGATAGAATAGGTTGGCACTGCGACAATCATTCCAACTACACCATAGATATTGCTTGACAACAAAAGTAAAACTAAAATCGTGATTGGATGAACCTTCATAACACTTCCTACGATTCGAGGATATAAGATATTGCCATCTACCTGCTGAACAACAAGCATATAAATCACTGCAATCAGCATTCTATGGGGATCAGTGAATATATTTGCAATAATCATAGGAATCAAACCAATACTTGGCCCCACATAAGGAATTAAATTGGCTACACCAGAAAAAATAGCAAAAACTAAAGCATATTTTAAACCAATAATACTATAGCCAATATAAGCTAAACAACCTATAATGATTGCGTCAATCGAAACTCCACTAATATAGCGAGCAATCGTCGCATTTAAATTCTTTAATAAGCCTGCAATATGCAAGCGATCCCTCTTTAGAACCGTTCTTTCAAGCATGGGCAAGAATTTATGTCCATCTAATAAGAAATAAACCAAAAAAACTGGAGTCATAATCAAAATCAAAACAGTACTGATAAGAGCTGACAAGACGCTCCCCACACTATTTGATACGCTATTTAGAATCTTTTGAAGAATATCAACATAGGATAAGTTTAACTGCTGAATTGTAGCTTCTACATCCAAATTCTGGAGCGCAGGATAATTAGATAAGTCTATGATTAAGTCTTGTACTCGACTATAAATAGTTTGACTAGATATAATCAAGCTAGATAACTGATTAATCAAAATAGGTAAGAGATAGACAACACCTATGACCATTCCCCAGACCAAAGCACACAAGGTAATTAAAATACCAAGTAAACGATTGAGTTTACAGACTTTATTTAAGAAAGTAACAATAGGGTTTGTCAAATAATAAAGAAAGCCCCCTAATAAAAATGGAATCATAATTGTATTAAGCACGCTAACAAAAGGGTTAATCAAAGACCCCATCTGTCTCCATAGGTAAAAGATGATGGTTAAGAGTAAAATTTCTGTGGTCCAAAAAAATAATTTATTTCTACGAAACATGAGTTACCTCCCTCACTCTATTTTACCATATTTTCAAAAAGCTTAACGGATGAATTATTAAAGCAAGAATATTTTTTTCTTTATGATAGAATAAGACTACTATGAAAAAAATATTGTTAACTTTATTAACTGTCTCCCTTTTAGGAGGTGCTTCTACTGTTGCTGCTCAAGATTTTACCATTGCTGCAAAACATGCCATTGCTGTTGAGGCAAATACTGGTAAAATTCTCTATGAGAAGGATGCAACGCAACCTGTCGAAATTGCTTCCATAACAAAATTGATTACTGTTTATCTGGTCTATGAAGCTTTGGAAAAGGGAAGTATTACCCTCTCCACTCCTGTAGATATTTCTGATTATCCTTATCAATTGACGACAAATTCTGAAGCCAGTAATGTTCCTATGGAGGCCCGTAATTATACTGTCGAAGAGTTGCTTGAAGCAACTCTGGTATCTAGTGCCAACAGCGCCGCTATTGCCCTAGCTGAGAAAATTGCTGGCTCAGAAAAAAACTTCGTTGATATGATGCGAGCAAAACTCTTGGAATGGGGAATCAAAGATGCTACTGTTGTCAATACAACTGGTCTGAACAACGAGACTCTAGGAGATAATATTTACCGGGCTCAAAAAAAGATGATGAAAACAAGCTCAGTGCTTATGATGTTGCTATTGTTGCTCGTAACCTCATCAAAAAATACCCACAAGTCTTGGAAATCACCAAAAAACCTTCTTCTACTTTTGCTGGAATGACAATCACTTCGACCAACTACATGTTAGAAGGTATGCCTGCTTACCGTGGTGGTTTTGATGGACTGAAAACAGGAACAACAGATAAGGCTGGAGAGTCTTTTGTTGGTACTACTGTCGAAAAAGGCATGAGGGTTATCACTGTTATTTTGAATGCAGATCATCAAGACAATAATCCTTACTCTCGTTTTACAGCTACATCTTCCCTAATGGATTATATTTCTTCTACATTTACACTTCGCAAAATCGTTCAGCAAGGCGATGCCTATCAAGATAGCAAAGCCCCTGTACAAGATGGAAAAGAAGATACGGTCACTGCAGTGGCTCCAGAGGATATCTATCTAATTGAACGTATCGGGAATCAATCTTCTCAATCTATTCAATTCACACCTGATTCCAAAGCAATCCCAGCACCACTTGAAGCTGGAACAGTGGTTGGCCATTTGACTTACGAAGACAAGGACTTGATTGGTCAAGGTTACATCACCACAGAGCGCCCTAGTTTCGAAATGGTTGCAGACAAGAAAATGGAAAAAGCCTTCTTCTTAAAAGTTTGGTGGAATCAGTTTGTCCGCTTTGTTAACGAGAAATTATAAAAAAATCGCGATTTAAACCGCGATTTTTTTATTACAAATTCATCTTCAAAGTTCTTGATTTTGAGTAGATCTAATGCTCAATGAAAATCAAAGAGTAAACTAGGAAGCTAGCCGTAGGTTGCTCAAAGCACCGCTTTGAGGTTGTAGATAAAGCTGACGTGGTTTACACTTTGATTTTCGAATAGTATCAAAGTCCTTGATTTTGAGTATATCTAAAATCGTTTTACCCAACTGACCCTTCCATCTCATAGCTAATCAAACGGTTCAGCTCAACAGCATACTCCATTGGAAGCTCTTTTGTGAAGGGCTCCACAAATCCCATAACAATCATTTCTGTCGCTTCTGATTCTGACAATCCACGACTCATGAGGTAATACAATTGTTCTTCTGAAATCTTAGAAACCTTAGCTTCGTGTTCCAAAGCAACTTGCGAGTTGTGGATTTCATTAAATGGAATAGTATCTGATGCCGACAAGTCATCCATGATAATGGTATCACATTCAATGTGAGAAACAGATTTCTTAGAGTTCTTGTTAAAGGTTACTTGACCACGGTAGTCAACCTTTCCTCCGCCTTTAGCGATGGATTTAGACACGATAGACGAACTGGTATGTGGAGCATTGTGAATCATCTTGGCACCAGTGTCCTGGTGTTGCCCTGCATTAGCAAAGGCAATAGAAAGCATAGTACCACGCGCCCCTTCTCCATCTAGGCAAACAGATGGGTATTTCATGGTTGTTTTGGCACCCAAGTTTCCATCAATCCACTCAACAGTCGCATCTTTCAAGGCTTTGGCACGTTTCGTTACCAAGTTATAGACGTTGTCAGACCAGTTTTGAATGGTTGTATAACGCATATAAGCTCCTTTTAAGGAAAAGATTTCTACGATGGCCGCATGCAAGCTGTTACTTGAATAAGTTGGTGCTGTACAGCCCTCTACGTAGTGGACACTTGCTCCTTCATCAACGATAATCAAAGTACGTTCAAACTGACCAGTATTTTCGTTATTGATACGGAAGTAGGTTTGAAGTGGAATATCTACCTTGACCCCTTTTGGTACGTAGATAAAGGTTCCACCTGACCATACTGCTGAGTTAAGGGCAGCCAACTTGTTATCTGTCGGCGGTACCAACTTAGCGAAGTATTGTTTAAACAAGTCTGGGTATTCTTTGAGAGCAGAATCCGTATCTGTAAAGATGATACCTAACTTCTCAAACTCTTCCTTCATGTTGTGGTAAACTACTTCTGACTCGTACTGGGCAGAGGCACCAGCTAAATAAGCACGCTCAGCTTCCGGATTCCGATACGTTCAAAGGTTTCTTTAATTTTTTCAGGAACCTCATCCCATGAACGAGCTGGCTTATCAGATGGTTTTTGATAATAAATCAAGTCATCAAAGTCAATCTCTGACAAGTCTGCTCCCCAAGTTTGCATGGGCATTTTTTTGAAGGTTTCATAAGACTTCAAACGAAATTCTAACATCCACTCAGGTTCTCCCTTAGCAGCTGATAGTTCACGAATGACATCTTCATTCAATCCTTTTCCTGTCGATAGGACAGGCTCTACATCATCATGGAAACCAAATTTATATTCACCAAGGTCAATTGGTTTTGGTTCTACTCTTTCTTCAGCCATAATATCCTTTCTTTCATTCTTCATTTCTACTGATTCATAAGACAAAAGAAGCTTGCCTTACTGATTTTCTTGATTTTCAATTGTTTTCTTCAGGGCGTTCCAAGCTAGGGTTGCACACTTGATTCGTTGAGGAAATTTGGCAACACCTGACAAGAAGGCTGCATCTCCAAGACTATCTTGTCTGTCATCTTTTTGCCCTTGAACCATTTCAGAAAAAATGGTCGCAAGTTCTAAGATTTCTTGCTTGGTTTTTCCTAAAACTGCATCTGTCATCATGCTAGCAGATGCAGTTGAGATGGTACAACCTGAATTTAGAAAAGCGATATCCTCCAAACGATCATCTGCATCAAACTTGACAGAGAGGTTGATGACATCGCCACAGGTTGGATTGTTGAGACTGATTTGTTCAGCATCTTCCAGCTTCCCTTGGTGATGTGGATTTTTCGAATGGTCCGCTACCACTGCCATATAAAGGCTATCTAGTTTAGAAAGTGCCATTGAAAAACTCCTTTGTCTTTTGTAAGGCATCGACTAGCTTGTCGCAATCTGCCTTGGTATTGTAGATATAAAAGCTAGCGCGAGCTGTTGCTGGGACATCCAAATACTGGAGCAAGGGTTGCGCACAGTGGTGACCCGCACGAACTGCTACTCCTTCATAATCCAAAGCAGTCGCAAGGTCGTGAGGATGAAGGTCGCCTAGGTTAAAAGCAATGACACCTGAACGTTGAGCCAAGTCCTGTGAACCATAAATGGTCAGTCCTTCAATCGCCTGCAGTTTTGGATAGACGTATGCGATCAATTCCTGTTCATGGGCTTCAATGGCATCCATACCAATCGTTTCCAGATAATCCACTGCAGCAGCAAGTCCGATTGCACCAGCCATGTTAGGAGTTCCAGCCTCAAATTTCCAAGGTAATTCCTTCCAACTAGCAGATTGCTCATAGACGAAATCAATCATCTCACCACCAAATTCTACTGGTGACATTTGCTCCAGATACTTTTCTTTGCCATAAAGAACACCGATACCAGTCGGACCAGCCATCTTGTGACCTGAAAAGGCAAAGAAGTCCACATCCAAGTCCTGGACATCAATCTTCATATGAGGTGTAGATTGAGCACCATCCACTACCATGATTGCCCCAACTTGGTGGGCTAATTGAGTGATTTCCTTGATCGGATTGACCACACCAAGAACATTGGAGGCATGAGCTAGGGAAACAAATTTAACCTTATCAGTCAATTTAGCTCGCAAATCCTCCATATCCAAGGCACCATCTTTAAGACAGACATAGACAAGCTCTGCTCCAGTCTTTCGACAAGCTTCCTGCCATGGAATGATATTAGAATGGTGTTCCATTACTGAAATCAAGACCTGGTCTCCCTCAGTCAAGACTTCCTCAGCATAACGCGCTACCCAGTTCAGACTGGTTGTCGTTCCTCTGGTAAAGAGAACTTCCTTTGTAGAGTCTGCATTGATAAACTTACGAATGGTTTCACGAGCCGCCTCATAAGAAGCTGTCGCCCTTTCTGCCAAGGTATGAACACCACGGTGAACATTGGCATTGTCGTTCTCATAATAGCGGTTAATTGTTTCCAGAACTGCTAGTGGTTTTTGTGTCGTCGCAGCATTGTCCAGATAGACCAACGGTTCATCGTTGACAATCTGGTCTAAAATTGGAAAATCCTTGCGAATCGCTTCTACATCTAACATAGGCTTCCCCTTAGCGTTTTGACAATTTTTCTTCGATAGTCGCAATCATTTCATCACGAACTTCCTTGACTGGAATCTCAACGATAACGGATCCAAGGAAACCACGAACAACCAAGCGTTCTGCAGTTGCCTTATCCAAGCCACGGCTCATGAGATAGTACATGTCTTCTGGATCTACTTGCCCGATAGAAGCCGCGTGACCAGCAGTGACGTCATTTTCATCAATCAAAAGAATTGGATTGGCATCTGAACGCGCTTGGTCTGAAAGCATGAGAACACGGCTCTCTTGTTGCGCATCTGCTCCCTTGGCACCCTTGATAATGTGGCCAATACCATTGAAAGTTAAAGTTGCTTTTTCAAGAATAACCCCATGTTGCAGGATATTTCCGATTGAGTTGCAACCATAGTTTGTTACACGAGTATCAATCCCTTGCACCTGACGGCCACTTGAAAGAGCTACAACTTTCAGGTCAGCATGGCTACCGTTACCAATCAAGTCACTATCAAAGTCAGCAACGACGTTTCCTTCGTTCATGACACCGATTGCCCAATCAATGCTTGCATCGTTGCCTAGTTTACCACGACGGCTAATGTAAGCAGTGACGTTTTCACCTAGACGGTCAATGGCGGCAAACTTCACTTGAGCACCAGAACGTGCAATTACTTCTACTGTGATATTAGCAGTTGCTTTGGCACTTCCTTCACCGCGTGACTCTAAACGCTCCAGATAACTAATCCTAGAATTTTTACCAGCGATAATAAGGATATGCTTGTTAAATGGCACATCGCTATCGCTGTCTTGGTAGAAAATCCCTTCGATTGGTTCAGCAATCTCAACATTATCAGGAATGTAGAGAACAGCTCCACTGTTAAAGTAAGCTGTGTGGTAGGCCGCCAACTTATCATCGTCATACTTAACAGATGACATGAAGAATTCTTCGATCAGCTCTGGAATTTCTTCTAAAGCTGAATGGAAGTCTGTAAAGACAACACCCTGTTCAGCCAACTCAACTGGAATTTGCTCAAAAACAGTTTGAGTTCCTACTTGCACCAACTTTAAGTGGTTATCTAGTGCAGTGAAATCTGGAACATTTGCTGATGGCTCACTTTCTGTAATCGTTCCATCCCCCAGATTCCAACGGTGGAATTTGACACGCTCAATAACTGGTAATTCCAAAGTCTCAATCTTGTCAAAAGCTTTTTGACGGAGATCAGCCAACCAGCTTGGTTCAGCGTGCATTTCTGAAAAAAGTTTAATATTTTCTTTAGTCATTTACTTCTCCTAAAAGACACGAGGAAATTACAATTCTTCCTTGTAGTCGTAGCCAAGTTCTTCAGCTAGTTTTGCGTATCCTTCACGTTCCAAACGCGCAGCCAATTCTGGACCACCAGAAAGGACAACACGACCTTCCATCATGACGTGTACCACATCAGGTGTGATGTAGTTCAAAAGACGTTGGTAGTGAGTGATAATCATAGCACCAAAGCCTTCACCACGCATAGCATTGACACCTTTAGAAACAACTTTAAGGGCATCAATATCAAGACCAGAGTCAATCTCATCCAAAAGGGCAAAAGTTGGTTCCAACATCAAAAGTTGAAGAATCTCATTACGTTTTTTCTCACCACCAGAGAAACCTTCGTTGAGGTAACGCTCAGCCATTTCTTCTTTCATGTTGAGCAATTCCATTTTTTCATCTAGCTTAGTGATGAACTCGCGAACTGAAATTTTTTCATCATCTTCTTTACCAGCATTCATAGCTGCACGAAGAAACTCAGCATTGGTAATTCCAGGAATTTCTGATGGGTATTGCATAGCAAGGAAAAGTCCCATACGCGCACGCTCGTCCACTTCCAACTCAAGAATGTTTACGCCATCAAACAAGACTTCACCTTTGGTAACTTCATAGTTTGGATTTCCCATGATAGCAGCAGAAAGAGTCGATTTACCAGTACCATTTGGTCCCATGATAGCGGCGATTTCTCCTGTTTTCAGGGTCAGGTTAACCCCTTTTAAAATTTCTTTTCCTTCAATCTCAACGTGAAGATCTTTGATCTCTAATACTGACATGATAGTTCCTTTCTTTTTCAAGACCTTTACAGTGCTTACTAGAAACATACTAGTTGTCTCTAGAAAATACGGTAATACTCAATGAAAATCAAAGAGCAAACTAGGAAGCTAGCCGCAGGTTGCTCAAAGTACCGCTTTGAGGTTGCAGATAAAGCTGACGTGGTTTGAAGAGATTTTCGAAGAGTATAAAAGGTCAATAAATATACTTTTATAGTATAACAAAAAAAGCCTAAAAGGCTTTGATTTTGTCTGGAAGCTGAAGGCTAGTCTTTCCTATTAAAATGCTGATCGATGACATCAACGATTTTGCCCATCACATAACTGACACGAAAATTTCTGAAGAGTAAAATTGCCCAAAAGGCTGCCATAATATAGCGGCCAGTCATCCAGGCTTCATTGAAAAAATAGGTCTCAGCAGCTGTAAACAGCGCCATAATAATAAATTGTTGTTTATTCATAAATTTATTGTATCATGAAATCTTTCTTTAGTCTTCCTCTACCTTCACTTTATCAGCCAAAAATTCAAATCCTTCTGGAATCAGACTTTCTTCTGCTTCTTTTTCAGTTTGAGAAGATTTGGCTTTGGCTGAAAAGGCTGCGCGAACTTCTTTCCATTCCTCCATGGAAATAGCTAAAATCTCAGGTGAAAAACCTGCCGCCTGACTGAGGATGTTACCAAACATGGTATTGAGATTGTCCCGTTTCATGGTTTGACCAGCATTGAAGTTAGACTCAAAAGCAAGAATAGCATGGTGTTCATTGGCCGCAATATTGAGAACCAACTAGCAGAGCCTTATCAGGGCCTCCTAGACTTTCAATTACCTCTCCCCAGGCATTCTGCAAACGAATCAGATTTTGACGTGCTAAATCAGGATTTTCGACGGCCTCTTGTAAGATAGATTGCACTTTATTGCGATCAACACGATAGACTGTTTTGCCCGTAGCTGGTCGACTAGGAGGTGCAACTTGTTTAGGAACCGCACCTACATTAGAAAGCTCTTGTTTGAGACGTGCAATTTCCTGTCTCAGTGCAGAAATTTTACTTTCAACTGCACCAGAAAGAGCTGGTTCGGGCTTGATTTCCGCCAAACGGATGGTCATCATTTCAGCATAAATCTTGGGCTGCAAACTAGACTTAATATCTGCTAAACTCACTGTCGCTAAGCGAATCATTTCAAACAGATTTTCTTGAGGAAGTGCCAAATTTTCTACAAAGACTGGACTATGATGAGTATTTTCTCCCCCTGTTTGAACAATTAACAAGTCTCTTAAATAGTGCAAAAGGTCGGTCACAAAACGAGTCATGCTCTTACCATTGTCAAAGAGAAGATTTAAGCAAGCTAATGCTTTGGGAACATCCTGCTGGGACAAGGCAGCCACATAATCATCTAAGGCTGATAGGCTAATAGTGCCAGTAATTTCTTCAGAGATGGCAGTCGTCAGCTCATTTCCCTGTGTCAAACTCAGGGCTTGATCCAAAATAGACAAGGCGTCTCGCATTCCACCTTCAGCCCGTCTGGCAATGATTTCCACAGCCTCTGGCTCAGAACTGATATTTTCTTTTTCTAAGATATAGCGGATATGTTCCTTAATATCCTGTGTTTTAATCGATTTAAATTCAAAACGTTGGACACGGGATAGAATAGTCGCAGGAATCTTGTGCAATTCAGTAGTAGCCAAAATAAAGACCACATTCTGTGTTGGCTCTTCCAACGTCTTTAGAAGGGCATTAAAAGCCCCTGTAGACAGCATGTGAACCTCATCTATGATGTAAACCTTATAACGAGCAAGGCTAGGCGCATAGGTAGATTTATCACGAATTTCGCGAATTTCATCCACCCCATTATTAGAGGCTGCATCCATTTCAATGACATCTTCTAAACTACCGTCCGTCACTGCCTGACAAATATAGCAGTTATTACAAGGTTCACCACCCACTTGATTGGGACAGTTCATAGCTTTGGCAAAAATCTTAGCTACACTGGTTTTTCCCGTTCCACGTGGACCAGAAAAAAGATAGGCATGACTTATTTTCTCTTGTTCTACTGCTTGTTTAAGAGTCTTAGCCACAACTTCTTGACCAACCAACTGGGAGAAGTTTTGACTTCTATATTTTCGATAAAGTGCTTGATACATTAAGATTTTTCCCCAAACATTGTAAAGTCCCATGCTGTCTTTTCAAGCAAAATAGCGACAAATTGTTCCAAATAATCTCGATCCATTGCATCGTAATCCTCAATCTCTGAAGAATCCAGATCCAGAACTCCAAGTAGTTGGCCATTCTTTATCATCGGCACCACAATTTCACTTTAGCTAGACTATCACAAGAAATATAGTTGGGATAGGTCCTTACATCACCAACCAGGACTGTTTCCTGCAACTCAGCAGCTTCACCACATACGCCCTTGCCTAGTGCAATACGGATACAGGAAACACCTCCTTGGAAGGGACCTAAAACCAATTCCTTTCCATCGAACAAATAAAAACCTGCAAATACGGTATTAGGAAAACGTGATTTTATGAGAGCACTGGCGTTGGAAAGATTAGCCAAAACATTGGTTTCGCCTTCCAATAGGAAGGACAATTCTTCATTTAACATTTGATAACGTGATTGTTTTTCTGATTTTAACATAGAACTATTATATCAAAAAAGGAGCAGAGACAAAAGAAAAAATCCCTTGTTTAGTAAACAAAGGATTTTGTGAATTTTCAATTTGATTAAAGTTCGATATCACCAAACAAATCAGCCATTGAAAATCCTGTTTGTGTTTCTGGAAGTTCGAAATCACGCTTCTCTTGACGTCTTGGACGACGTGGGAGCAGCACGTTTTTCTTCTTTTTGTCCTTCTTCTTGAGCTGGACGTTCTTCAAGAGCTTTAATAGAAAGTGATACACGCTCTGCATCTGCGTTAACTTCAAGAACTTTAACTTGAACTTCTTGACCAACTTTAAGAGCTTCTTTTGGATTTTCAATACGTTTGTGTGAAATTTGTGATACGTGAACAAGTCCATCGATACCTGGCAATACTTCAACAAATGCACCGAAGTCAGTCAAACGTTTAACTGTTCCTTCTACTACATCACCTTTAGCCAATTTTTGCTCAACACCATCCCATGGTCCTGGTACTGTTGCTTTAAGTGAAAGTGATACACGTCCTTCTTCTTCGTTAAGATCAAGGATTTTCACTTCAATTTCTTCACCAACAGTTACAACTGATTTTGGTGAAACGTTACGTTCATGTGACAATTCAGTCAAGTGAACCAATCCGTCAACACCACCAAGGTCGATGAAAGCACCGAAACTTGTGATACGAGCAACTTTACCAGTTACAACATCACCAACAGCAAATTTACCAAATACTTCAGCGCGAGCTGCTGCTGTAGCTGCTTCAACAACTTCACGACGTGAAAGGATGAAGCGGTTTTCTTTAGCATCAACTTCTTTGATTTTAGCGTCAAATTCTTGACCTACAAAACGCTCAGTGTTACGTACGAAACGAGTATCCAACATTGAAGCTGGGATAAATCCACGAACACCTTCAAATTCTACTGAAAGTCCACCTTTAACGGCACGAGTTCCTTTAACAGTAACAACTTCTTCTTCGCGACCAACAAGTTTGTCCCATGCTTTGCGAGCTTCAAGGCGTTTTTTAGATACAAGGTATGTAACTGTATCAGTATCTTTACCAACTACTTGACGAAGTACAAGAACATCCAATACTTCTCCTACTTTAACAAAGTCATTGATATCTGCATCGCGATCGTTTGTCAATTCGCGAAGAGTCAAGACACCTTCAACACCAGTTCCAGAGATTGCAACGTTAGCTTGAGTCGCATCAACTGTCAATACTTCAGCACTAACAACATCACCAGTCTCAACTTGGCTAACGCTATTTAGCAAATCTTCAAATTCGTTCATCTAAAAAATCCTCCAACAATCAAGTTTTTTCTTAAACTTGACATACTTATAATTTTTTTCCTAAGCACTCGCAAGGACATGTTCATATCGTTCACGTCTTTCAATTATAAAAATAAAATACCCTAAGATATTTTGCTTTTTATCTTGATTATTACCTAAGAACTGGGGTAGCTGGATTCGAACCAACGCATGAGGGAGTCAAAGTCCCTTGCCTTACCGCTTGGCTATACCCCATTGATGAAATGGAGAGAGAGGGATTCGAACCCCCGAACCCGAAGGAGCGGATTTACAGTCCGCCGCGTTTAGCCTCTTCGCTATCTCTCCTACAATCAACATGGACTATTATATCATGAAAATTTCAAAAAAACAAGACTTATTTTGCTAAATTATAATTTTCAATCAAAATTTCCACAGCTTTTTCCAATTTTTTATAAAAACTATCGACATTCCCATTCTTTATGATGGCAAATTGTCCCTCTAATTCGGCAATTTCTCCGATAACTTTTTTACCAATGATCAAGGTATAGCCTTCAAAACTGTCTTTTCCTACATTAACTTTGGCATCTGCTACTTGAATTTCGATTTTTTTATCTTTCTTACTCATTTCATACCTCTCTTCACTTTTTCTATTGTACAAGAAAATCCTAAAACTAGCAAGAAAAAACTCTATATCAGGCTTGTCTGATATAGAGTTTTATGTAAACAACCTCAATCGATTTAGCATAGCTAATAGTTAGTAAACAAGCATAATTGACTATCCTTTTTAGGTTATCAGTGAGTCTCACCACCTACTAACTGCAAATCCTTATCTTTGTAGTCTACAATAGCTTCAATAGCTACCTCTATGCCTCTTACAATATCGCATAGACTCATTCCTGCAGTATTCGGCTTATTTACTACTTGTTCCATCATATATGGAATATGCATGAAACCTGCTCTCATATTAGGGAATTTTTTATCCACTAAATAAAGAGCTTGGTACATCAAATGATTGCAAACAAAGGTTCCTGCACTATTGGACACAACTGCTGGAAGTCCCTGTTTTTTAATAGCTTGTACCATCGCTTTGATAGGTAAACTACTAAAATAGGCCGATGCTCCATCAATACGAATCGGTGTATCAATTGGTTGATTGCCTTCGTTATCAGGTATGCGAGCATCATCTTGATTAATAGCCACTCGTTCAGGTGTTAAGTAGGTCCTGCCGCCTGCTTGTCCAATACAAAGTACAGCATCTGGTTGATATCGTAATATTTCTGCCTCTAAAACTTCTGACGACTTATAAAAAACCGTTGGAATTTCTACCCAGCGAACTTCGGCCCCATTAATCTCAGATGGTAATAATTTTACAGCCTCCAAAGCTGGATTAATCTTTTCACCTCCAAAAGGATTAAAACCTGTAACCAATATTTTCATTTTATTTTCCTTTACTAAAATGCGAGAAAATACATTAAGAATATGTGAATAACAATCATTACTAGAGCAACACCTGCTTGAGCCTTTATAACACCATTCTGATCTTTCATATCCATCAGTGCTGCTGGTAGAGCGTTAAAATTAGCAGCCATTGGGGTCAATAAGGTCCCACAATAACCTGCTGTCATGGCAAGAGCACCAGCCACAATTGGATTAGCTCCCAGAGCAAATACAAAGGGAACTCCAACACCTGCTGTAATAACGGTGAATGCTGCAAAAGCATTTCCCATAATCATTGTGAATAGAACCATTCCAAGAACATAGGCCAAAACTCCTATAAAGCGACTATCTGAAGGAACAATACCGCTAATCAGATGAGAGATAACATCACCAACACCTGCTACAGTAAAAATAGCCCCCAAAGCCCCTAATAATTGGGGAACAATCCCACTTGTTGAAACTTGCTGAGTCATTCGATTATTTTCTGATAACAAACTCTTAGGGTGACTATTGGTAATCACAAGAACAGAAATTGTAGCAAACAAGGCGGCAAGGCTAATCGAAATCTTGCTAAATTCTGGAATCATTTGCGCTAAGACCAACGCAAGTATTGCCATCAGCATAACTGGAATAAAAATTTTATTTTTCAATCTGTTAGATTCAATATTGGCTTTCATTTCATCTAAGGATGGCAAGGTTCCGATACGGACTTGCTTAAACAATGTTAACAGCGATAATAGGATTACAATAATACCAATACTCATATTTGGCATATAGGAACCACCTATAAACGTAATAGACAATAAAATCCAAAATGCAGATGTTCCAAATCGGACTGGGTTTGTTTTATCTTTATAACTACAATAGGCTGTATGGAGAAATTGACAACCAATCACAATATAGGTCAACTCTAATAGTTGCTTTGCCAACTCTGTCATTTTTGTTCTCCTCCCCTAGTCTTTTCTGATGTCAATTTTTTATCAAATAAATAATTATAAATCCCCACTACAATAAGTGTTATAACAGCAACAATAATAGATGCAGAAGCAATCCCTGCATAATTGCTTTCATAGCCTAACTGATCTAATGTTCCCCCTATCAAGAGGACTCCCCCAGCACCTACAAACGTATTTTGAGCAAAGAAATTTCCAAAATTTTCATTCGCAGCTGCACGCGCTTTTATTGTCTCATCTTCAACCTCTGTTAACTTTCTACCTAATTGAGACTCTGCTGCTGCTTCTCCCATAGGTTGAACCAAAGGTCTGACAAACTGAGGGTGTCCTCCTAGACGAATTGAAAAGAAACCAGCTAACTCTCGAATAAAGAAATAAACTGTATAGAAGTTTCCAACTGTCAGACCTTTAATCTTTCGAATCAAATCAATTGATCGTTGCTTGAGTCCAAAGGTTTCTGACAGCCCCACAAGAGGCAAGGTAACCATAAAAATCGTGAGCACTCGCTGATTGCTAAATTCTTTTCCCAAAATCTCCAAAAATTCAACAAGAGAAACACCTGAAACTAAAGCTGTAACCAAACCAGCTAAGACTACTGTTGCAATTGTATCAAACTTTAAAATAAAACCCACAACAATGATTGCTATTCCTATTAGCTTAATCCACTCCATATCAAACTCCTTTATATCCAAAATGACAGTATTTTTAAAATTTTATCAAGAGCAATACCATTCCTTATTTAATGTGTTTTTCTAGTTCTTTTTGGTATTTGCTATTGGATTCCAATTTTTCTTTTTGCCATTTTTTAAGAGCTTCGTCATATTCTTTTGTTGTAACAATATCTTTTTGCAATCTCATTCCTTTAAAGATATATGGATCCCCCTTAATACCAACTTGTGAGTATGGTTTTGAGAATGGTACTACGTTACTTACAACTGGAGAACCGCCAGATGAAGCTGTTGGCATCAATAATGAACTATCTGTCAACCAAGCTTGAGCTTTGGCATATTTTTCATATCTCTTCTCTAGGTCAGTGGTCTCAGAAGCAGCATCTTCTAACAATTTCTTATATTGATCCAAACCAAGTTTAGCTACAACATCCTTATCTTTTCCTTTCGTAATACCAAGGTGTTTCATGGCAGAACCAGATTTTGGATCCATAATATTCAAGTAAGACGCTGGATCTTGATAGCTTGGAGCCCATCCTGTACTGTTCAAATCATAGTCTTTTTGAGAAGGAACACGCGCTTGTGATGTAATCGTTTCTTTTTCATTATCTGTCATTTGAAGTACATCGATGACAACATTTTCAGCACCAAGAGTTGATTCAATAGACTGTTTGAAAGAGTTGCTTTGTTGAACGGCGATAGTATCTGTTTGTTCAATAAGGACATCCAAGTGAATTGGGAAAGTTACCCCTTTAGATTCCAGGTCTTTCTTAGCTTTTTCGAAAGCAACTTTAGCCTTGTCAGGGTTGTAGATAGAATCCTTACCGTCAACTAGCTCAACACCTTTCCATTGGTCACCATAGTTCACCAACTCTGCTTGAGCGATTTGACCAAAGTTCTTACCACCTGCTTGTACGAAGTTATCTGGAACAAGACTGTTACGAATAATCTTGTCCGCACCGTCTTCACCATTTAGCTGGGCAGCATAAGAATGGCGGTTGAAGGCAAAGTTGATAGCCTGACGGAAGTCCTTATTAAGCATAGCTTCTTTTGTAGAAGTCTTTTGTTCTTCACTTGTTTTCGCAGTTTTATTGTATGATTGACGATTTACGTTAAAGGTGAAGTAATAACTACTTGAGTCCTGTGGGCTATAAGTAATTTTATCTCCGTATTGTTCCAAAGTTGAAGCAAAGTTTGAGCTACTTGGGAAGAGACGGGCTGTCGTATAGGCACCTGAAGAGAAGCTACGAATCAACGATTCCTGATCTGAACCATCGTAGTAGGTCAATTTAATCTTCTCAATTTTAACATTTTCTTTATCCCAGTAATTTGGATTTTTTTCATATTCAATCAACGATTTAGAAGTCAATGTTTTTAAGAAATAAGGACCATTGTAGAGAATGCCTGCTGGGCTAACCTCTCCGTAATTCTTTCCTGATGCCTTTAAAAACTCTTCATTTACTGGCAACATCGTCGCTGTTGTAACTTTTGAATTCCAGAAACTTTCTGGCGCATTCAATGTATACTCAACTGTGTAGTCATCCAAAGCTTTAACACCAACTGCAGAGAAATCATTGGTTTCACCAGTCATATAGGCGTCCAAGCCTTTGATTGAATTTTGGATGAGAGAGACACCGTCTGACTTACCATCAGCAACGTGTTTTAGTCCTGTCACAAAGTCATGGGCTGTTACTTCTGCGTATTCTTCGCCTTCTGATGTGTACCATTTCACTCCTTTACGAAGTTTATAGGTATAAGTCAATCCATCTTTTGAGACAGACCAATCCTCAGCCAAAGAAGGAATAACATTACCATATTTATCATTTTCCATCAAACCATCAACGACATTTCCGATAATATCTGTTGTGGATGTACGCGTTGCTATGCTGTAGTCCAAGGATGCTGGATCCACTGCATAGACATAAGAAAATGTTGTCGGAGCATCTGCTTCTTTATCAGCTTTTCCACAGGCTGCTAAAAGATGTTGTGCTTAGGATAAGTCCTGTTGTTAAAATCCACTTTTTCGATTTCATAAAAATCTCCTTTAATATATTTTTAATCTACTTTTACAATCCAACCTTCTGGCGCTGGAATATCACCAAACTGAATACCTGTCAATTCATCATAGAGTTTACGAGTCACAGGACCTACTTCTGTTTCGCTATAGAATACATGGAAATCATTACCGTGTTGAATGCCTCCAATTGGAGAAATAACCGCTGCTGTACCACAGGCACCTGCCTCTACAAAACGGTCAAGGTTATCAATTGGAACATCACCCTCAATAGGAGTTAAACCCAAGCGGTGTTCTGCCAAATAAAGCAAAGAATACTTGGTAATAGATGGCAAGATAGATGGACTCAATGGTGTTACAAATTCATTATCAGCTGTAATTCCAAAGAAGTTAGCTGATCCGACTTCTTCAATCTTTGTATGTGTTGATGGATCTAGGTAGATAACATCTGAGAAATGACGTGACTTGGCCAATTTCCCTGGCAAGAGACTGGCAGCATAGTTTCCACCAACCTTAGCCGCACCTGTACCATTTGGAGCAGCACGGTCATATTCATCCTGAATCAAGAAGTTGGTTGGGACCAAACCACCCTTAAAGTAATTTCCAACTGGCATAGCAAAGATAGTAAAAATATACTCCTCTGCTGGTTTTACCCCGATAATATCTCCGACACCAATCAAAAGAGGGCGAAGATAGAGGGTTCCACCTGTTCCGTATGGTGGTACGTATTCTTCATTGGCACGGACAACTGCTTTACAAGCTTCTACAAACATTTCTGTCGGAACTTGTGGCATCAAGAGACGGTCACATGTCCGTTGCAGGCGTTTGGCATTTTCATCAGGACGGAACAGTTGAACACTGCCATCCTTAGTACGATAAGCTTTCAAACCTTCAAAGGCTTGTTGACCATAGTGGAGACTTGGAGAAGACTCTGAAATATGCAAGGTTGCATCTTCTGTAAGTTCTCCTTGATTCCATTGTCCATTTTTAAAATGAGCAATATAGCGATAAGGTAATTTCATATAGGAGAAACCAAGGTTTTCCCAATCAATCGTTACTGTCATATTCCACTCCTTATTCTAAAAACCTATTTCTTATATTCTACACTATTTTTCTAAAATAGCAAGTATATTTTGTAATTTTCAGAAAATTTCTTCAATAAAAAGAAACAGCTCTTAGAACTGATTCTTCATTTCACTTATTTATCTTCAGTAAATACTTCCTGAAGATAAGCATCAAAAACTTCTTCATCTGAAATCGTGTCAGAGATGAAGCTACCGTTACTTGTTCGTTCTGACAAGTTCAAGTCTTGTAATCGACTTTGATAGATTGTTCCTTTATTGGATTGGACAAGCAGAATTTGATCGTTCCCGTCCACTTCTATACTGAAGAGGTCACCAACGAAACCTTGTTCTGCAACTGCACCAGCCAAGAAGACACGGTGCGGTTTGTTTTTCAACTCACGCAAGACTTGTAAACCTCGTTTGGCACGGCTAGTTGCTGGAATTTCGTCAATAGAAACACGTTTTAAACTTCCACGCTGGGTCAAAAGGTAGAAAGAAGACATATTGCAGATAAAGGCAGCTTGAAGCGCATCATCTGCTTTCAGGTTTATAGCTTTGACACCTGCAGCCTTGGCACCGACAATGGAACCTCTTCGATATTGAAACGCAGGGCATAACCGTTTTGACTAATCAAGACAACATCATCCAGTTTAATCGGAGCCACTGCTACAATCTGGTCTGTCTCGTCTTTGAGCTTAGCATACTTAACTGACTTAGACTTGTAGGTCCGCCACGGAGTGAATTCTTTTCGTTCTACACGCTTGATTTGACCGAGACGAGTCGCTGCAAAATAAGTTGTCGCATCATCAAACTGATCCACGACTTCCACATAAAGGATTTCTTCATTCGTTTCAAAGTTTGTAATGGTCTGGCTCAGATGCTCTCCGATGTCCTTCCAACGAATATCTGCTAATTCATGGATTGGTCGATAAATGACATTTCCAAAGGTCGTGAACATCAAAAGATGCTGGGTGGTCTTGGCAGATTGAATAAAAATCAAACGGTCATCATCACGTTTGCCAATTTCCTCTAGCGTTGAAGCCGCAAAGGAACGCGGGCTGGTACGCTTGATGTAACCTGCCTTGGTTACGCTGACGTAGGTATCTTCCTCGGCGATCAGACTAGCTGTATCAATCTCGATTGCTTTCGCAGTGTCTTCTAAAGTACTCAAACGTGGAGTCGCAAATTTCTTCTTGACCTCACGAAGTTCTTTCTTCATGAGATTGTACATGGTCCGTTCATCACCGATAATCGCCGCAAGCATAGCAATCTTTTCACGAAGTTCTGCTTCTTCTTCCTGCAAGACAACTACGTCTGTATTGGTCAAACGGTACAGTTGCAAGGTTACGATAGCCTCAGCCTGTTCTTCCGTAAAATCATAGCTAACTTTGAGGTTTTCCTTGGAGTCAGCCTTATTCTCAGAAGCGCGGATAAGAGCAATGACTTCGTCCAAAATCGAAATCACACGAATCAAACCTTCGACAATATGGAGACGCTTCTCAGCCTTCTCCTTGTCAAAGCGGGAACGAGCCAAAATCACTTCACGACGGTGGGCGATGTAGCTAGACAAGATTGGAACTATCCCAACCTGACGAGGCGTGAAATTGTCAATCGCCACCATATTAAAGTTGTAGTTGATTTGCAGGTCTGTGTATTTGAAGAGATAGTTGAGAACGAGCTCCGTATTAGCGTCTTTTTTGAGCTCAATCGCAATACGAAGACCATTACGGTCAGACTCATCACGAACCTCAGCAATGCCTGCCACCTTGTTATTGACACGAACATCATCGATTTTCTTGACTAGATTGGCCTTATTGATTTCATAAGGAATCTCAGTAATAACGATTTGTTCCTTACCACCTTTTAGCTTTTCAATTTCAGTCTTGGAACGAACAACCACGCGCCCTTTCCCAGTCTCATAAGCTTTCTTGATTTCATCACGACCCTGAATAATAGCCCCTGTAGGGAAGTCTGGTCCAGGCAAGAATTCCATGAGTTTATCAATCTTTGCAGTTGGGTGGTCAATCATGTAAACTGCAGCATCTATGACCTCAGCTAAATTATGGGGAGGAATGTCTGTGGCATAACCAGCCGAAATCCCAGTCGAACCATTGACCAAGAGGTTTGGAAAGGCTGCTGGCAAGACCGTTGGTTCTTTCTCCGTATCGTCAAAGTTCCATGCAAAAGGAACTGTCTTTTTATCGATATCCTGAAGAAGATAGCCTGCAATTTCAGACAAACGTGCCTCAGTATAACGCATAGCCGCAGGAGGATCTCCGTCCATAGAACCGTTATTACCGTGCATTTCAACTAGAATCTCACGATTTTTCCAGTTCTGTGACATACGAACCATGGCATCATAGATAGAAGAATCCCCGTGTGGGTGGAAATTCCCCATGATGTTCCCGACTGACTTGGCCGACTTACGGTAGCTCTTGTCAAAAGTATTGCTATCCTTATTCATAGAATAAAGAATACGGCGCTGAACCGGCTTCAACCCATCACGAATATCTGGCAAAGCGGTCTTGAATAATGTACTTGGAGTAGCGACCAAAGCGCTCTCCCATGATGTCCTCCAGGGACATATTTTGAATGTTACTCATATAGGATACAGAGCCCGTAAAATATCAAGTGAAAATAGAAGATTCTTGAAGTAAGCAAGCTCACCAGAGAATTTATCTTTTTCACGCATCATTTAGGGCGTGTTCAACTCCTTTCAAATTTTATATAAGTGGACTAGGTTATAACTAAAAAACGATTTATCTTTTTTACACACCGTTTAGTCCGTGTTCAGTTTTTACATGCAAGTTGAAAAATGATCTCACAGAAATAGACGTGTTTGGATAATAAAAAATAGATTATTCATATTCTTGTTTTAATGCATCCTTAACTTCTTCTTTTAACGAATCCAAAAATACTTTTTAATTTTAATTACTTCATCTACAACAGAATTGTCTAAATAGAAAACTCTACCAGTCTGTTGTTCATGAAGTTTTTTTAATAAATCCTTTTTATTTGGCCAAATAAGTTTTCTTGCTGCTGGAATGAATGCTTTATGCCCAGTGAACGGTAAAGTGAAACTTTGACCTTTTTTAAATGACTTATTAATTATTGTTAAGGTAGCAAAGCCCATAACCTCTTCACCGAGCACAACAACAATGAATGGTCTAATATCATATTCATTTCCTTGATTGGAATAATAACAATACTCTTTAGAAATATTATATTTATATTTCTTACCTTCAATTTCTGTCGATTTAAATTTTAGAACTCGTAAATTATCAGGTTGCAAACCATGACTAAAAGTATTTAACTCAATCTTATTATCATCCTCTGAATAAATCAAATAGACTGTTGGATTATCTCCAAAATCACCTTCAAATTCAAAAGACTGAAACAAATAATAATTATATTTATAGTCATTTCTTGAAGTAATGGTCATTTTAGAAATCACAGGGGGAGTAATTACCAAATTGTCTATTTTCGATTTTTGAATATATGCTAGTTGAGTATCATGTTTAATATTATTTTTAAAACCAAATTCTTGCAATTGTTTTAAGAGTTCCTCTATTGAGGATACTATTTCAGAATTCGATTCTTTAATAACATTTGCTATAACAGCAATATCTGACTGAGAAAACTGAGACATTTTTCTAACTAAGTCAATAAATTTTTTATCTAGCTCATCCATCAAACTAATTGAAAAACTTTTATTGAAAGCCTGAGGATACTGATCCTCCAAAGCGTTTTTAAAATCATCATAAGTAGCAAACGTGCTTTTCAAGTGATATTCAATCATCAAAATTTCTTCAACAATATGATTTGTCTCCCAAAATCTTAAAACCTCTTCAAAATACGGATTATCTTTATGACGGTCTATCATATAATCTCGATAATCTTCGATAAGTTTTTTTAAACTCTTTTTATCAGCCTTCTCTTGCAAACCTAATGAATCATAAAATTGATCCCAAGAAAAATCCGCTATTTTACCAAACAAATATGAAGTAATTCCTAAATCTAAAAACATTATAATCCTCCGAAATGTTACTAAATGGCTTTATCCTTATCAATGGAATTCTAATCTACTACATTTAAGCATCTTCTTTCCTCAGCATACTCAATCATCTTCTCCGCCACTTCCTTATCGTAGTAAAAGCCCAGCTTTTGAGCAAGAGATTGAGCTTCTTTGTGGAAAAGTTGCATCGTGGCAAACAAAGAATGAGTGATTTTGTCTAAACTGGAGAAATCAAGTAAATTTAAGAACTTCTTTTCTTTCTCAGCAGGTAAATAGTTAAAGAGATACTTGTAGTTCTTACCGATGTCAACTTTTCCCCTATCACTTACCACTTGCCAAGCCATTACCTTCAAGAGTGCTTGTTGGCAAATACCGTAGAGATGGTAAGTCGCGTAGATGACTTGCTTACGACAGATTCCTTTAACCACGTAGGCCGATACCCACCAAAATTCATTGCAGGATTTTACAAAATTCGTTTCAGTAGCTGGGCTTGTCCAGTAACGCTCTAGATTTTGAGAATAGGGTTCAAATAAATGTTCTGGATCTTCTAAAACAGTGAATCCTGCCTCACTATCCACCCACTCTTGGATGTGGTTTTTGGGGCAGAGAGTCAAATCAATACGATTACCATCTTCAAAGAGCATGAGATAAAGACGACGATGGTCAAGAACAACCTCTTGCTCTATAATTCGTTCTCCGAAATAGGCCAACCAAGAAAGGTCACTCGTCAGATTATCCAAATCATCCACAATATAGACCACGTCATAGTCTTGCAATTCATCTTTTGAGGCTTTTGTATCAGTCCGTGAACCAGACATGGCGATAGCTTTAACTTGTAAAGTTTTGGCAGTTTGTAAAATCAGATCTAGCATTTCTGTTTCAATTCTCATGTCAGCACCTTCTCATTTTATAGGTTACCAAGCGTCTGATTCTTCTTACTGGATAGTTTTTATACTATAATTCCCCTGTCTTGTAAAGACTGTATCCTTCGTAGTAGTATGAAGCATCTACTCTCTTAAAGAAACTGGTCTGAGTAAGGTCATCCGTCAAGTTATTGAGGAGCAAATACTTGAGTTCTCCAGTCGATACTGCACTACGCTTCATGGCATTCAGGTATTCATCCTTATCTATAGCATTCCAGTCTACCACTTTGCCCAGTTTCTGACGAAGCATACAATCTAGCCAAATCCGCATTGCGCGTCCATTCCCCTCACGGAAAGGATGGGCAATATTCATATCCGCATACTTATCAACTACTTGATCAAAATTATCATGAGGAAGTTTGTCAATATACTGCAAGGATTGCTCTAAAAAAATACGGGGGGCAAATTGAAAGTTATCCTTTGCAATATTGACATCACGGATTTTTCCAGCGAAATCATAGATACCTGAAAAAAGATAGTGGTGAATAGCTGACAGCCCTGCAAATGTCCCAACTTCCATCTTGAACAAGTCTCCTGTCTGAAAAAGCAGGGCGGCTTGTTTTTTTGTCAGTTTTTCTTCTGCATCTGCCAGCTGGGCTGAGTTTGTAATGCCTAGTTTATTTTCCAATGCCATATCTTCCCCTTATTAACGCCATTTTGTATAGAAAACAGGGTGCCCTTTAGCAATATGTTCTTTCAGTTCATCTGGCAACTTAAACTCTACAATGTCTGTAGTAACCCTTGGTAAGTAAGCAAAATCTCCGTTGAGTCCGCTAAAATAGAAACCATTTTCCTTAGCCTCTTTGTCCAATGAAAATATCACTTTTGGAATAAAATACTCATAATCAGGCTCTCTATTACAAATCATATTTCTTACATCCAAAATAGATGTTTTCGCATCCAACACATCAAGTACTTTCCCATACTCTGCATGACTTATTTTGAACAATCTAATCTTTGCAGCTCCTTTAGGTTTCTTATTCTCCATTTACTGGATCCTCCTTCTTACTTTTTTCAATGTAAACTTTTTGTAAGGTGTAAATAAATAGCTATTATCAAAACTCAACTTGTCCTTTTTAGGGAAAAACTGCCTAAAAATTAGGACAGCTACTCCCTAAAAAGGACAGATATACTGAACTATCTTGCTACTACTTCCTTAGTCGCAGCAATTTTTTTGTCAGCCCAGATGACTAAATCCTTGATAACTAATTTCTCCACTGCTCGAACAAAGTCAGACATAAATGTATAGTCGATTTGATTATTTTTGATAGGAAGCTTAACATCTGTCTCTTTTAATACTCTTTCATTAAAAGAGCTACTTCCCCAACTAAATGTAGAGAAACTCTTTCTTAATGAAGTAATTAAATAAAGAGCTTTATACCTATCCAATTCTACTTCTTTAGTGCGCAATACCTTAATTTTATCTCCTGTGAAATAGGGTTCTTTTTGATAAAACATCGTTGCCGTATCTTGACCAAAACTAATTGTGTTGGCAGGATTGAGAAATTCTTCACTCTCTGTAATATAACCTCGAATCCCATTGTTACTATCTCCACGAGCTACATAAGGAAACTTTCCTCCAAACTCAATCATATTTGCATTGAATTTCTTTTTACTACTGGATAAGTTAAAGACCTGAGAAAGTTGGAATACCTCCGACTCCTCTACTCTACTCTACTCTACTCTACTCTTAGTATCGGAAAGTTTTGCAAACTTGTCAAGTACTTTTTCATCATTTTTTGTAAGATGATAATCCCTAAGATTTGTTACAGTTAGATAAGACTCGAGCGTCTCGATGCGTTCAGACTCGAGCGCTTTGATGTAGCTTTCCATGTATGAAAATGCTAATTTGTTATTGAGAGTTGGAAGTTTAACTAGGAGGTCATGAGATTTAGAAGAGCGTAGCTTATTTCCAAAATCAAATTTACCAACTAAAGATTTTTGAATTGAAGATGATAAAAATAACATGGAGTGTTCACTATACTCTTCGTCATTCCAGTAGACACCCACATCATCTGATGCGCTAAATTCATAATTTCGATAAAAAACATTTCCAAAAATATCAATAGTCAGAGAATTTTTTGGAAAAATAGTCATCTTATTCCCAATATGTCTAACGACACCCGTATTAGTCACTCCTGCCATCACAAATGGTAAAAGGCCATCTATCTGATCTGCTTTCGTTAGACGGGAACCCTGAACAATATTACCAAATAAATCTCCTATCCGATACTCTCTCCACTCGCCCCCACTTGCTTCAAATTCCTCTTCCAATTTTTGAAGGCGAGGGCTTAGGCTTTTTTTGAGCTATCTTCCCCCTTGTTTTTCAGGAGTTGTTCCACTTCCCAAGCTAAGTAGTCAGTAACAGTCTTTTTAAAATCATCCAAGGTTGGTTTTGTATCAATGATCTGGTGCTGTTCGAAATTCCAATCATTACCCTTGTCAGTGATAAAGTCCTCAATAAAGATAGCATCTAAATCCCAAAGTTCTTTACTCACTTCCGCTCTCTTTCCAGCCTTATAAATTTTAATCACATCTTGGTAACGCTGGATAGGATTATCAACCTCTGAAATACCTCGCTTAGCACGTTTAAAACCGTCATTTCTAAAGTCAATAAATTTAACCGTCTGGTCGTAATCGTGTGCCTCATGAGCCTTAAAAATGTAGATAGAAGTCTGGACTCCTGCCATGGGAACAAAAAGGTCAACAGGCATTTTGATAGAAGCAAGTAGGGTATGCTTTTTCAAAATAGCTTTAGCTGTCTTTGTTGCCTTACCAGAACCAGCACTATCTTGAATGATAATGGCACCTAGGCCACCACGCTCCATCTTATCCAAACCATAGGCTATAAAAGGAAGACCATTTTCTTCATAAGAGAAAGGGGGATTCAGCAAGACACGATTAGCTTTAAAATCCGTAAACAGACTCTCAGGACGATTGAATGCAGAACCTTTTTCAATTCGACTAGATCCATCTCCACGAAGAATCATATTGGTTGTCGCTAAGGTATACATCTCTGCATTAAGTTCTATTCCTAGCAGGTTATCTTTCTTGAGCTTCGCAATCTCCTCGTTGGCTCGAGAAGTCCCCTTCCCAAAACTGATATTTGCATGATCTATCATCAACTCCATCGCTGAAATGAGGAAACCAGCTGAACCAGTCGCCAAATCCATAACCTTGCTCTCACTTGTTATCCCCAGAATTTGCGCCATCATTTTGGTAACATAAGGAGGGGTCAGAACAATACCAATTTCTTTTCCATCTCCCAAAGCATACTTTAGAAATTCGGAGTACATCTCCCCCATAATATCGATATGTCCACCCAAACCATCAATGGACTTGAAAATATTCTCATAGATAAAAGTGAAGATTTGCTTGGTAACAGAATTTTCCTTTTGAGGGAGAAGTTGTGCTACTTCTTTGTCATTGGTAATCAACTCGTCACGCTGGCTATCTTTGGAAATTTCTCCAAAAGAAGCCAACATGAGAGTTTTCTTATCTTCATTGATTTCACGTTCATCTAGGAAAGCCTTGATTTGATCAACAACTTTCTTACCATCACGCTTGGTTTCAGACTGCACACCTTTTAAATCGTCAGGTATTAAGCCCTCATCAACCTTTTTGCCCTTACAATCTACGATATCCTGCATAGATAATAGCATACCAGACACATAAAGCACCCGTTGAGGAGCTGTGATATTATGGTTGTGCATCAATTTATTGAGCTTTTTAGCATAGCCTTGCAAGGTCGCTTGACTATCAATCAGAATTTGGTGTTTTTCTTCTTCGCTCAAAACAGCATCTTTGTAGAATATCTCAAAGGTGGACTCATTTTCCAAAAATCAAAAGTCGTTACCTTTGATAGCTCTTTATAGGCATTAGGAGCAGAACCAAAGACATAATAAACTTTGATAGTCACATTTTCTTCGTTATCACCTGCAACACCAACTGCGACGGCTTCATGATATTTACCACTATCAATAACTGCCCTCGCATAATGCAAAACCCCATTCACCGCAAAATCACTAATTGATTTATCATCAAACTTAATACCGTCCTTTGTTTGAGCAACTAGCTTAGATAATTTGAGTTTGTTTTCAATCAAGATAGGAACTTGTTTGTATTTTTCAATATGAAAATCTGGTTTTCCAAAATTAGTCTTAGTTTGCGTCTTAGCCGCTCCCTTAAGCGCCTCTTTGAGATAAGCACTCATAGCAGATTCTTCATTATAATCCTGCAATTTTTTCAAACCAAGATTTTCAAACTGCTTTTTCACATAGTCATTCACATCCGACTCTAATTTCCAGTTTACTAACATATTATTTTCTTTCATTAAAACACTGTCGCTTCTTCCAGCGTAAACTTGACATTATCCTCAATCCATTTACGGCGTGGTTCGACCTTGTCTCCCATGAGAACATTGACGCGACGTTCGGCGCGGGCTAGGTCTTCGATGGTGACACGGATGAGGGTACGAGTTTCTGGGTTCATGGTTGTTTCCCAGAGTTGGTCTGCATTCATCTCACCAAGACCTTTGTAGCGTTGGAGGGTAGCACCTTTACCGAACTGTTTGCGGAGTTCTTCTAGTTCTCCGTCTGTCCATACGTAGGCTACTTCTTCTTTCTTGCCTTTGCCTTTGGACATCTTGTAAAGAGGTGGGAGGGCAATATAGACATGGCCTGCCTCAACTAACGGACGCATGTAACGGTAGAAAAATGTCAAGAGCAAGGTCTGGATATGGGCACCGTCTGTATCCGCATCGGTCATGATAATGATCTTGTCATAGTTGGCATCTTCAAGGGAGAAGTCAGCCCCCACACCAGCACCGATGGTATAAATCATAGTGTTGATTTCCTCATTTTTGAGAATATCCGCCATCTTGGCTTTAGCTGTATTGATAACCTTACCACGAAGGGGCAAGATTGCCTGAAACTTGCGGTCACGGCCTTGTTTGGCAGAACCATAAGCAGAGTCACCCTCGACTAGATAGAGTTCATTCTTAGCTGGATTCTTGGACTGGGCTGGGGTTAATTTACCAGACAGCAATCCCTTATCTTTCTTATTTTTCTTGCCATTTCGGCTCTCATCACGTGCCTTACGGGCTGCCTCACGAGCATCACGGGCCTTGATAGCCTTGCGAATGAGATTAGAAGCCAATTCCCCATTTTCCATAAGGAAGAAGGTCAACTTATCTGCCACAATTCCATCCACAACTGGGCGGGCAAGAGGGCTTCCTAGTTTGTCCTTGGTCTGTCCTTCAAACTGGAGGTGTTCTTCAGGGACTAGAATAGAGAGAACGGCTGCTAGCCCCTCACGATAGTCTGATCCTTCAAGGTTTTTATCTTTTTCCTTGAGAAGACCTGTCTTACGCGCGTAGTCGTTCATAACCTTGGTAATAGCGGACTTGAGTCCTGTCTCGTGCGTTCCACCGTCCTTGGTGCGAACGTTATTAACAAAGGACAAAATATTATCTGAAAATCCGTCATTGTACTGGAGGGCCACTTCCACTTGAAAACCATTGTCTTCCCCTTCAAAGTAAAGAAATGGCGTCAATGTTTCCTTGTCTTCGTTCAGATAAGAAACAAAGTCCTGCACCCCATTCTCATAGTGGAATCAATCGCTTCATCTGTTCGTTTATCAGTCAAAGACAAGGTCACATTTTTCAAAAGAAAGGCTGATTCATTGAGGCGTTCTGAAATGGTATTGTATTTGAAGTCTGTCGTAGAAAAGATAGTCGCATCAGGCATGAAGGTAACCTTGGTACCTGTTTTAGTCTTGGGTGCAGTACCGATTTTCTTCAAGGTCGTGACAGGTTTTCCACCATTTTCAAAACGTTGCTTATAGATTGCCCCGTCACGGATAATTTCAACTTCTAACCAACTAGAAAGGGCATTAACAACGGAAGAACCCACCCCGTGCAGACCACCTGATGTCTTATAACCACCTTGACCGAATTTCCCTAAGCGTGAAGAATGGTAAAGATAACCTCAACAGTTGAATTCCCATAGCGTGCATACCAGTTGGCATCCCACGTCCATGGTCTTGAACCGTTAAACTGCCATCTTTATTGATGGTCACATCAATACGGTCACCAAATCCAGACAAGGCTTCATCGACAGCATTGTCGACGATTTCCCAGACTAGGTGGTGGAGCCCAGCGCCATCGGTCGATCCGATATACATCCCTGGACGTTTTCGGACCGCATCCAACCCTTCTAGCACCTGAATGGCATCATCATTATAATTATTAATATTGATTTCCTTTTTTGACACAAGGAACCTCCTATTCGTTCATCTTTACTATTCTACAGGTTTTCCAAGGATTTTGCAAAATTTTTCTTTCTCCGCTGTGACAATTTCAGAAGAGATTCTCTGCCTTTCTTTTCCATTTCATGATATAATAGGAGTATGATTACAATAGTTTTATTAATCCTAGCCTATTTGCTGGGTTCGATTCCGTCTGGTCTCTGGATTGGACAAGTATTCTTTCAAATCAATCTGCGTGAACACGGTTCTGGAAATACTGGAACAACCAATACTTTCCGCATTTTAGGTAAGAAAGCTGGTATGACGACCTTTGTGATTGACTTTTTCAAAGGAACTCTAGCAACGCTTCTTCCAATTATGTTTCATCTGCAAGGCGTTTCGCCTCTCATCTTTGGACTTTTGGCTGTTATTGGCCATACCTTCCCTATCTTTGCAGGATTTAAGGGTGGTAAGGCTGTCGCAACCAGTGCTGGAGTGGTTTTCGGATTTGCGCCTGTCTTCTGTCTCTACCTTGCAGTTGTTTTCTTTGGAACCCTCTATCTTGGTAGTATGATTTCACTATCTAGTGTCACAGCATCTATCGCAGCCGTTATCGGAGTTCTACTCTTTCCACTTGTTGGTTTTATCCTGAGTCACTATGACCCTCTCTTCATCGCTATTATCCTAGCACTTGCTAGTTTGATTATCATTCGTCATAAGGACAATATCGCTCGTATCAAAAACAAGACTGAAAATTTGGTCCCTTGGGGATTAAACTTAACCCATCAAAATTCTAAAAAATAAACGCCAGTTTGAACAGAACTGACGTTTTTTTGTATGCTTATTTTGATTTGATATAGTTGATACCATCTGCTTTTGGTGCGACTGCTTTTCCAAAGAAAGCTGCCAAGACTAGAATTGTCAAAACATAAGGTGCGATTTGAAGGTAAACCGCAGGAACTCCTTGTAGGAACGGCAATTGAGAACCGATAACAGCCAAACTTTGTGAAAGCCCAAAGAAGAGACTAGATAGCATGGCTCCGATTGGATTCCATTTTCCGAAAATCATCGCAGCAAGAGCGATAAATCCAGGTCCAACAATAGTTGTCACTGAAAAGTTAACTGAGATTGATTGAGCATAAATCGCTCCGCCAATTCCACCTAGGAAACCTGAAATAATAACTCCAAAATATCTCATCTTGTAGACATTGATTCCCAAGGTATCCGATGCTTGAGGATGTTCACCGACAGAGCGGAGACGAAGACCAAATCGAGTCTTGAAGAGGATAAACCAAGCAAGGAATGAGAAGGCAATGGCCAGATAACCAAGAAGACTAGTTGACTTGAAGAAGATATCACCAATCACTGGGATATTTGCCAAGACTGGGAAATCAAAGCGTCCAAAAGTCTGACTTAGGTTGTCGGTTTGTCCTTTGTTATAAAGAACTTTCACCAAGAAAACAGCCAAGGCAGGCGCCATCAAGTTCAAGACAGTACCGCTGACAACATGGTCTGCACGGAAATGAACCGTTGCTGCTGCGTGGATGATAGAAAAGATTCCCCCTACCAATCCTGCTACAAGCAAGGATAGCCATGGGGTTGCTGCTCCAAATTGTTCTGCAAATTCAAGGTTAAAGACAACTCCAGAAAAGGCACCCATAACCATAATTCCTTCAAGACCGACGTTTACCACACCACCACGTTCAGAGAAAACACCACCAATACTTGTAAAGATGAGGGGTGCTGAATAAATCAGCATAGAAGACACCAAGAGGGTGAGCAAGGTTGTAATAGACATCTTTACTTACCTCCTTTAACTTGTTTTTTCGGTTTGACAAAGCGTTCGATAAGGTAATGAACACTGACAAAGAAGATAATAGACGCTGTTACAATGCTAACAAGCTCAGACGGTACCTGCGCCGCATTCATACCAGGAGCTCCAACTTGGAGAACACCAAACAGAAAGGCTGCAAAGAGAATACCAATTGGTGAGTTGGCCGCAAGCAGACTAACCGCCATCCCGTTAAATCCAACAGCCAATGACGCCCCCTGAACATAGACATTCTGGAAGGTTCCAAGTCCTTCAACAGCTCCACCAAGACCAGCCAAGGCACCTGAAATAATCATTGAGAGGATAATCGTTCTTTTTGCAGAAATACCAGCATATTCTGAAGCATGTGGATTAAGACCAACCGCACGAATTTCAAAACCAAGGGTTGTTTTCTTGAGCATAAACCAAATGACTGCAACGGCAATGAGAGCAAAGAAAATACCAATATTCATCCGTGAGTTACCAGTCAATTCAGATAACCAATGTGTCTGATAGGTTGCATTAGCCCCGACACGAATGGTCGAATCTGTACTTGCATGAATTCTTTAGGAAAGGCATGGATAAAGGCATTCCCTACATACAAGACAATGTAGTTCATCATGATGGTGACGATAACCTCTGACGTCCCTAGATAAGCTCTCAGAATACCGGAATCGCTCCGACAATCCCACCAGCAATCAAGGCAATCACAATAGTTGCCAGAATCATCAAGGGACGGGGCATATCTGGATGCGACAAGGCAAACCAACCGCTTAGAATCCAACCTGCCAAAGCCTGACCAGGAAGTCCGACGTTAAAGAAACCTGCACGACTGGCAACGGCAAAACCAAGACCAATCAAGACCAAAGGCCCCATTGCACGGAAGATTTCCCCAATCCCACGGAGGCTACCAAAGGCTGTGTAGAACAATTCTTCGTAGCCCCAAATAGCATCATAACCGAAGATCCACATGACAATGGCTCCAAGTAAAATTCCTAGGAATACAGAAATCAAGGGAACCGAAATTTGTTGTAATTTTTTAGACATCACTCTTCTCCTTTCCCAAGTTTCCACCAGCCATCAAGACACCAAGTTCTTGTTTATTGGTTGTTTCTGGTGACACAATACCTTGAATCTTACCATCATGAATAACGGCAATACGGTCTGAGACGTTTAAAATCTCATCCAATTCAAAGCTGACAACTAGAACAGCCTTACCATTATCACGCTCTTCAATCAAGCGCTTGTGGATATATTCAATGGCACCGACATCCAACCCACGAGTTGGCTGGCTGACGATAAGGAGATCAGGATCACGATCAATTTCACGAGCAATAATTGCTTTTTGTTGATTTCCTCCTGAAAGTGCAGCTGCAGGAACAAATTCACTGGCAGCACGAACATCAAATTCTTCCATTAGCTTTTTAGCATAAGAAGTAATATTTGAATAGTTCAAAATTCCATTTTTACTATGTGGTTCTTTGTAGTAGGTTTGAAGGGCAATATTTTCAGAAATCATCATCTCTAAAATCAAACCATCACGGTGACGGTCTTCTGGAACGTGCCCAACACTTAGCTCTGTAATTTGTCGTGGATGCAAGCCTACAATTGAATCTCCTTTTAGCTCAATGCTACCAGATTCAACCTTGCGAAGACCTGTGATGGCTTGAATCAGTTCAGACTGACCATTTCCATCAATCCCCGCAATTCCAACAATCTCTCCAGCACGAACATCCAAGGACAGATTTTTCACAGCTGGGACACCGCGGTTTTCATTGACCACCAAGTCTGTAATAGACAAGACCACTTCTTTTGGTTGAGAGGCTTGTTTCTCCGTTTTAAAGGAAACAGAACGTCCCACCATCATTTCTGCCAAATCAGCATTGGTAGCCCCTGCAATTTCGACGGTTTCAATTGATTTCCCACGACGGATAACTGTAACGCGGTCAGAAACTGCGCGAATCTCGTCCAACTTGTGGGTGATCAAGATAATTGATTTTCCTTCTTTGACAAGATTTTTCATAATAGCCATCAACTCCTCAATTTCTGATGGAGTCAAAACAGCCGTTGGTTCGTCAAAAATAAGAATATCAGCTCCCCGATAAAGGGTTTTTAAAATTTCTACACGTTGTTGGGCTCCAACCGAGATGTCCGCCACCTTGGCAGAAGGGTCCACAGCTAAGCCATAACGTTCAGAAAGAGCCTTGATTTCTTTGCTAGCTCCAGCGATATCTAGCACACCATTTTTAGTCAATTCACTACCTAAAATGATGTTTTCAGCCACCGTGAAAGCCTCTACCAACATAAAGTGCTGGTGAACCATTCCGATTCCCAAGCCAGCTGCTTTAGATGGGGAGTCGAGGTTGACAACTTGACCGTTGACCGCGATTTCACCACTAGTTGGTTCAAGAAGCCCTGCTAACATGTTCATGAGCGTGGACTTACCAGCCCCATTTTCTCCTAAAAGTGCATGAATTTCACCTTTTCGTAGGTTCAGGTTGATTTTGTCGTTGGCAACAAATTCACCAAACACCTTGGTAATATCACGCATCTCAATGACATTTTCGTGTGCCATGTGCTCTTCCTTTCAGAGTCTTATTTTATTTCAATAAAACTTGCTAGTTTGTATAGTAGCAAGCTTTACTGAGACAAAATGACTTTGTCTCAACTCTTAAAAAGCGGCCGATGGCCGCTTCCTAAGAAATAACTTCCATCCATTATTTTTCAGGAACTTTTACGCTTCCATCAAGGATTTTAGCTTTAGCATCTTCGACAGCTTTTTTACCTTCTTCTGAAAGGTTTGTTACTGCCAAGTCAACCCCTTTATCTTTCAATGAGTAAACGATCACTTGACCGCCAGGGAATTCACCTTTTTCTGCCTTGTTAGCAATATCTTTTACAGTTGTACCAACTTGTTTCAAAGTAGATACAAGAACAAAGTTTGATTCTTTGCCATCTTTAGAAGTGTATTTACCTTCTGCTTCTTGGTCACGGTCAACACCGATAACCCAAACTTTTTCATTTTCAGGACGGCTTTCGTTGAGTGATTTTGCTTCTGCAAAGACACCTGCACCTGTACCACCAGCTACTTGGTAAACAATATC
Organism: Streptococcus bouchesdurhonensis; assembly: GCF_948472335.1. The sequence continues at coordinate 262,337 of NZ_CAOKTW010000004.1, forward strand.
TGCACCAGCTGCGTATTGTGCCGCTGCAATTGTTTTACCTTTAGCGGCATCACCAAATGAACCAGCATAGTCAACTTGTACTTTGATAGATGGGTCTACTGACGCAACACCAGCCTTGAATCCTGCTTCAAAACGAGAGATAACTTCTGATTCCATACCACCTACAAAACCAACTTGTTTTGTTTTAGTTGTTTTGGCTGCGGCCACACCAGCGAGGTAACCTGACTCATTATCAGCAAATGTTACACTAGCAACATTCTTTTTATCTTTAATCACATCATCAATCAAAACATAGTTCAAATCAGTGTGCTCTTCTGCTGCATCTTTAACTGCATTGTGAAGGGCAAAACCAACACCGAAGATTAGGTTGTAGCTTCCAGCAGCTTGTTGCAAGTTGTTAGCATAGTCAGCTTCACTTGTTGATTGGAAGTAAGTGAAACCTTTATCTTTTGCAAGATTGTGTTCTTTACCCCAAGCCTGCAAACCTTCCCAAGCTGATTGGTTGAATGATTTATCATCAACACCACCAGTATCAGTGACGATTGCTGCTTTTGTCTTCACATCAGAAGATGAAGCTGCCTTACGAGAAGAGCGGTTACCACATGCAGCAAGTCCAACTGCTGCCACTGCAACTAGACCAAGGCCTAGCCATTGTTTCTTGTTCATTACTGAACCTCCTAAATAAGATGTGCAACGATGTTGCAAGTATGGATTGGTTGGCCACAAGGACCGTGCCACTCAGAGAGCGACTCAGACTAGTTTAAGTCTGTAAAAGAATATGGAAGTAACTCCCCGACCGTCATCTCGACCGTCGATTTATCTTTTGCGACTAAGGTCACTTTTAGATCTTGTTCAAAAAATTCGACCATTACTTGGCGACAAGCACCACATGGTGAAATCGGTTTTTCAGTTTGACCATAGACAATCAATCAATTCTGAAAATTCTCTTTGCCCTTCAGATACAGCCTTAAAAATGGCTGTTCTCTCACCGCAATTGGTCAAAGGATAGCTAGCATTTTCGATATTCACTCCCGTGTAAACACTTCCGTCTTTGGCTACTAAAACTGCTCCGATAGGAAAGTGAGAATAGGGGACATAGGCATGTTTGCTGGTTTCAATTGCCAGTTCAATCAACTCAGTAGTCGCCATCTGCCAATTCTCCTTTTAAAATGGCTACCCCAGCTGACGTTCCGATACGGGTCGCCCCTGCTTCCACAAAGGCAAGAGCATCTGCATAAGAACGAGCTCCACCAGCGGCCTTGACCCCCATTTCAGGACCAACTGTTTCACGCATTAATTGAACATCTGCCACCGTCGCACCACCAGTTGAAAAGCCAGTAGATGTTTTAACAAAATCAGCTCCAGCTTTTTGAGCTAATTGGCAAGCCACAACTTTTTCTTGGTCGGTCAGCAGGCAAGCTTCAATAATGACTTTCACTAACTTGTCACCACTTGCTTCCACGACTGCGCGAATATCTGACTCAACCAAATCAAGATTACCTGTTTTGAGAGCCCCAACATTGATCACCATATCAATCTCGTCTGCACCATTTTGAATAGCTTCTTTGGTTTCAAAAGCTTTCACAGCTGAAGTTGTTGCTCCCAAAGGGAAACCTACTACTGTACAGACCTTGACATTTGAGTCTTCAAGCCCTTTTTTAGCATGTTCAACCCAGGTCGGATTGACGCAAACACTGGCAAAATCATACTCCCTAGCCTCAGACAACAAACAATCAATTTGATTTTCTGTTGCATCTTGTTTTAAAAGCGTATGATCGATATATTTATTTAATTTCATATTCGGATTCTCCTGCGGTTTATGAGATGATTTCTATAATTTCTCGTAAACTTTGCACCCTATCATTTATTTTAACATATTTTTGAAAATCTGTAACTAGCTGAGGAGAAATTTTTCCATTTGTGTATACTTTGGCAACAATTTCTCCCTTTTGAACGGAATCTCCAACTTTCTTTTCAAAAACAATTCCTGTTTCATAGTCCAAGGCATCAGACTTAACTGCACGACCAGCACCCAGTCTCATAGCATAAAGTCCAAATTCCATTGCTGGAAGAGCTGAAATGACACCCGTTTCCTGAGCAGGGATTTCCACCACATGGGCTACATTTACAGGACGATAGAGGTCTTCCAAGTCTCCACCTTGGGCTTGGACCATCTCCTCAAACTTAGTCAGTGCTTGACCATTCTCAAGATGTTGGCGAACTTCTTCAACTGTCTTGTTAACATTTGCCAAACCAAGCATAATTTGAGCCAACTCACATATGAAGTGGGTAATATCCTGACGGCCCTTGACCTTGTAAAATCTCCAATGCTTCAAGGATTTCCAGGCGATTTCCAATCGCTCGTCCCAAGGGCTGACTCATATCCGTAATGACTGCAACTGTTTTACGGCCTACTGCTTTCCCTAAATCCACCATGGTTTGAGCCAGTTCACGCGCCTCATCAACCGTCTTCATGAAGGCACCCTCACCGACAGTCACATCTAGCAAAATAGCATCCGCCCCTGCCGCAATTTTCTTGCTCATCACCGAACTCGCAATCAAAGGAATCGTGTCGACAGTTGCGGTCACATCACGAAGGGCATAGAGAAGCTTATCTGCTTTAACAAGCTGGTCTGATTGCCCAATGACAGATACACCAATGTCCTGTACCTGACGAATGAAATCCTCTTGACTACGTTCCACTTGATAGCCCTTGATAGACTCCAATTTATCAATTGTTCCACCAGTATGGCCGAGACCACGACCACTCATTTTTGCTACAGGCACACCGAAGCTAGCAACAAGAGGAGCTAAAATCAAGGTTACCTTATCGCCGACACCACCAGTAGAATGCTTGTCAACTTTCACACCATCAATGGCAGATAGGTCAAACTCTTGCCCAGTCTTGACCATCTTCATAGTCAAATCAGAAATTTCACGAGTCGTCATTCCTTTAAAATAAACAGCCATAGCAAAAGCAGACATCTGATAGTCAGGAACAGTTCCTAACACATAGCTTTCAACTAGCCATTCGATTTCACTCGAAGTCAGTTCTTGACCGTCTCGTTTCTTTTGGATTAAATCAACTGCTCTCATTCTTTCACACTTCTAAGGATATAGTATCCCTTATCTTTTTTGACGATTTCACAATTGCCAAACACTTCCTCCATCTTTGACTTGGCGCTTGGAGCCCCTTGTTTTTTCTGGATAACAATTGTTAAATCCCCACCAGTTTCCAAGAAATCTTTACTTTTCTCAATGATTTCATGAACTACTTGCTTGCCCGCACGGATAGGAGGATTGGAAATGACATGGTCAAATGTGCCTTCAACTTGTTCATAGATGTTGGACTGGAAAATCGTCGCTTCTACTTTATTTCGTTCAGCATTTTGTCGCGCCAAATCCAAGGCACGATTATTGATATCGACCATGGTCGCCTGAACGCCATAAGCCTTAGCTAAAGACAAGCCCAAAGGTCCGTAACCACAGCCTACATCAAGGACAGTTTCTCCTTGGTTGACCTCAAGACACTTGAGCAAGAGTTGACTTCCAAAGTCAATCATTTTCTTGCTAAAAACACCCGCATCTGTCAAAAAGGTCATTTTTTCTCCCAATAAGTCCACTCTTAACTCATGAATGTCGTGAGTAGCGTCAGGATTTTCTGCATAATACATTTTACTCATGAAACTATTTTACCATAATTTGACTTAAATTGTAAATCGTTTACAAACTGATAATAAAACGAAAAAGACTGAAGAAAGCTAGCCAAGAAGACCTTTTCTTCAATCTCTTTCAATTATTGGAAACGAATGACAAATCATGTAGGAGCAGATATCTCATAGTCTATTGTCTGTAATTAGGCTCATTTTTATGACTATTGCTTAACCTTCAAATACTTTATTATCAACAAAATTCCCAACAGGATGTTTAGATAAAAGCCCAACTGATAAGTTTGTGTCAGGATTTCCAAACTTGTCCAAAGTCGTATCAAATCTTCTAGCGATCTTCTAGCGAAATAACCCTCTGTCGCAATCCATAGAACTAAAAAGAAATAACTACCAGCAGCAAGCCATTTCGTCCACCGTTTTTTTAGGAAGAAAGCAATCAAAAGCGAACAGATAAAGACAGCTGTTACAATGGCATGTTCCATCAAAAAAGTAAAACCGTAATAGATTTCCACAAAGCGTCTACCATTATCCGCATTGACTCCTTTTATAAAAGGTAAGGCAAAACTTAAAATAAAACAGAGTTCCAATAGGTAAGGTTTCAAGATTTTCATAGTACACCTCCTATAAGTTATAAACCCCAAAGCCCCCTTTATAGCTGATAAGTCAGTAGAAAGCAGCTCCTACTTCATCAATAAATTGTTCATCCTCTATCTACTTATATTATATACTATTGACTTACCACATTCTTACCACATTCAAGAAACCGCTTTATTTTTTTAGCTTTTTATGGTATGATAGACAAAATATCTAGGGGAAAACAAATGACCAACGAATTTTTACATTTTGAAAAAATCAGCCGCCAGACTTGGCAATCCTTACATCGAAAGACAACACCTCCTTTGACAGAAGAAGAATTGGAATCTATCAAGAGTTTTAATGACCAAATCAGTCTTCAAGACGTTACAGATATCTATCTCCCTTTGGCTCATCTAATTCAGATTTACAAGCGAACTAAGGAAGATTTAGCCTTTTCAAAAGGAATTTTCCTCCAACGTGAAAGCAAATCTCAGCCTTTTATTATTGGGATTTCTGGGAGTGTTGCTGTTGGAAAATCAACAACCAGTCGCCTACTTCAAACCTACTGTCCCGTACACTTACAGATGCTACGGTTGAGTTGGTAACAACTGACGGCTTTCTCTATCCCAACCAGACCTTGATTGAACAAGGGATTTTAAATCGTAAGGGATTTCCTGAAAGCTATGATATGGAAGCTCTTCTCAACTTCTTGGACTGCATCAAAAATGGACAAGATGTGGATATTCCTGTCTATTCTCATGAAGTCTACGACATCGTACCTGAGGAAAAGCAAAGTGTCAAAGCTGCTGATTTTGTGATTGTTGAAGGAATCAATGTCTTTCAAAATCCACAAAACGAACGTCTCTATATCACTGACTTCTTCGACTTTTCCATCTATGTTGATGCTGGAGTGGATGATATTGAGAGTTGGTATCTGGACCGTTTCTTGAAAATGCTGAGCCTAGCCCAAAACGACCCTGATAGCTACTATTATCGTTTTACTCAGATGCCGATTGGGGAAGTGGAGTCCTTTGCCCATCAGGTCTGGACCAGTATCAATCTCACAAATCTACAAAATTATATTGAACCAACCAGAAATCGTGCGGAAGTGATTCTTCATAAAAGCAAGAACCATGAAATCGATGAAATTTACTTAAAAAAGTAATTTTCCCTTGTCAAAACGTAAGTTTTCAGATATAATGGTATAGTTAGTAAATATGGAGGTAAGAACATTGGCAAACATTAAATCAGCTATCAAACGCGCTGAATTGAACGTTAAACAAAACGAAAAGAACTCAGCTCAAAAATCAGCTATGCGTACTGCTATCAAAGCTTTCGAAGCAAACCCATCTGAAGAACTTTTCCGTGCTGCTAGCTCAGCTATCGATAAAGCAGAAACTAAAGGTTTGATTCACAAAAACAAAGCAAGCCGCGATAAAGCTCGTCTTTCAGCTAAACTTGCTAAATAAGAAACAGTCCATAGAGGCTGTTTTTTTGTCTCCAAATAGGAAAAGGTAGAAAATGAAAATTGCAATTATCGGATATTCTGGTGCTGGTAAGTCAACGCTAGCTGAAAAGTTATCTCTCTACTACTCCATCCCAAAACTTCATATGGACACACTCCAATTTCAACCTGGTTGGCAAGACAGTGACCGTGATTGGATGTTAACCGAGATGAAAAATTTTCTCACCAAGCATGAAGCTTGGGTCATCGATGGTAATTATTCTTGGTGTTTTTATGAGGAAAGAATGCAGGAAGCTGACCAAATCATCTTTCTCAATTTTTCACCATTTACCTGTCTCTTTCGAGCTTTTAAGCGTTATCTTAAATACCGGGGAAAAGTCAGAGAAAGTATGGCTAAGGGATGCCCCGAGCAATTCAACTGGGAATTTATTCGTTGGATTCTCTGGGATGGTCGAACAAAAAATGCTAAGGATAGATACCAATATTTAAACAATACTTACCCAGAAAAGATGCGTATTCTCCATTCTCAAGCAGAGATTGATTATTTCTTGCAATCTCTTAAAAAATAGACGATAGAGCAACATTTCATTAAGGTCACAGTATGAACTGAATGACTAAAAAAGGAAGATTTTCATCCAGAAAGTCTTCCTTTTGTGTTCTCTTTTATTCAGCAATCAAGGTTTCTAGACCAACCTTCATCATATCTGTGAAGGTATTTTGGCGTTCTTCTGCAGTTGTGTCTTCGTCTGGATTGACCAAACTATCAGATATGGTCATGATAGCAAGCGCATCAACATGGTGCTGAGCAGCCAGATAGTAAAGAGCTGCTGCTTCCATTTCCACAGCCTTGACTCCCCATTTACCAAGCTCGATGTTCTTTTCAAAGTAGTTTGAATAAAAGACATCAGAAGACAAAACGTTCCCAACGTGGGTGGTCATACCGAGTTCTTTGGCGATATGGTAAGCCTTATCTAGCAAATCAAAGCTAGCGATTTGTGGGAAATCGTACTGTGGCCAGTCATTGCGGATGATGTTAGAGTTGGTTGCAGCTGCCTGAGCCAAAACCAATTCACGGACGTGAACATCTTCATTCAAAGAACCCGCAGTTCCCACACGAATCAATTTCTTCACACCGTAGTCAACAATCAACTCACGCGCATAAATCGAAATAGATGGCATTCCCATCCCAGTTCCCATAACAGATACACGGTGGCCCTTGTAAGTACCAGTGTAACCAAACATGTTACGCACTTCGTTAAAACAAACAGCATCTTCAAGGAAATTCTCCGCAATAAACTTAGCACGAAGAGGATCCCCAGGAAGAAGAATTTTATCAGCAATTTCACCCTGCTGAGCAGCAATATGGATAGACATAATTTATGATACAAAGAGCGACAAGAAAACGACTGAAAATTAGGAATCTGACGAGAAATCCTGATTTTTCAGTCAGATTATCTATTTTCCAAGTTTTCCGCTCGTGTTCAAATCAGAACACACGCTCTACCTTTCTTTATTTTATATTGAGAAAGATACCAAACCCGTCAAAAAGCAAAGGGAAAATAGGAGTTGAGTGCAGTGAGCGATGCTCGCTAGACCAACTATCTTTTTCCCACTGCTTTTAGGGTGGGGTCAATTCCTTTCTTTCTTAACTTTGATGATATTGAGAAGATTAGACCGGATTCAATTCAAACCCGAACTCCCCTTCTCTTCTGAGTTTTTAGAAAAGTTTTCCGCTCGTGTTCAAATCAAAACACATGCTCTACCTTTCTTTTTTATATTTTATATTGAGAAAGATACCAAACTCGTTAAAAAGCCAAAGGGAAAATAGGAGTGGGGCGCAGTGAGCGATGCTCGCTAGACCAACTATCTTTTCCCACTGCTTTTATGATGGGTTCAATTCCTTTCTTAATTTTGATAATATTGAGAAGAGTAGATCGGATTCAATTCAAACCCGAACTCCCCTTCCTTTCTAAGTTTTTCCGCTCATGTTCAAATTAGAACACGCGCTCTACCTTTCTGTTTATACTCTTTGAAAATCTCTTCAAATCACGTCAACGTCGCCTTGCCGTAGGTATGGTTACTGACTTCGTCAGTTCTATCCACAACCTCAAAACAGTGTTTTGAGCTGACTTCGTCAGTTCTATCCACAACCTCAAAACAGTGTTTTGAGCTGACTTCGTCAGTTATATCTACAACCTCAAAGCAGTGCTTTGAGCAGCCTGCGGCTAGTTTCCTAGTTTACTCTTTGATTTTCATTGAGTATTAATTTTGTTCTTTCACAGAGAGCTACCTGAGTTCTATTCAAGCTCAGGTAGTACTTCTCTTATGAACTAAATCATCTAACTGTCATTGTATCATCAGATTACAAGACATCGTCATCAGAAATCTTAGAATTTAATGTTGTTCCCCAATGGGTAATTTTACGGTGGGGTTGAGCTAAAATTGGTCTGTTTTCATAGATTGTTTGCCATCTATTCCATAGTAGACCTGTCTTTTTCTCAATCTTAATTCGCAGATTTCTCATGTTTCCTTTGATTGGGAGGTTGAGGACAAAACCTGCAGTCTGGTTGCGACCGTTTCCTTCCCAAGAACGACTACGAACAACTTGGTTTCCATCTTTGTCTACTGTAACTTCTTCCCAAGTTATAGAGTAGCGGGCAATATAAGCTCCACTATGTTGAATTGTCAATGTTTTGTCTTTCACAGGCGTTTGACTGATTGGTTGAACTGGCTTAGAAACTTGTGTCGCCGTCTCACCATTCGTAGCGATAAAGCGGAAAACTTCTACTTCTGCAAGACTGAGGGCTTGATTGTTCTTACGTAGTTGCACACGAACACGGCGTCCCAATTTCCCATTTAATTGAACATCCAAGCTCGTTCCGTCAAGTTTAGCAACATACTGTCTAGCAACTTCTTTCCCTTTTTCATCATATAAAATCACATCAAAGTCTGACAGACGTTTAGAAAGCTCTCCATCCCCACGGTTATGAAGGCGAACAAGTCCTACCTGTTCTGTACGACCTAAATCAACTTCCCACCAAGGCTGGTTTTCAAATTTTGTATGGGTAATTGATTGCTGGCTATAACTACTATTGGTATTGCCATCCAAGGCACGACTAGCATCTCCACCAAAATCAGTAGAACTTTGCTTAGCTTGTTTTTTCCAAGCGATATTCTCAGCACGATATACTTGGACTTCTGCAAGACTGAGGGCATTATAGCCTTCTAGCTCAATCCGAACATAGCGCGCTTTTTTATGGTTAATCGCAATTTGTGCTGACACATCTTTAAGAGATGTTATGCGTTTTCTCTCAATTTCTTTACCAGAACTGTCTAAAAGAATGACATCAAAGTTTGCCAATCTATCCTGGGCAGTGTCTGTGCGGTTGTAAATATTGATTTGGCGAATGGTTTCTTCTTTAGCCAAATCTACTTGCCACCAAGGTTTAGATTGGAAGCTGGTATGAGTGACAGAATTGTGACCATAGTTACCATCAACTTTGCCATCCACAACTCTTCTAGCATCTCCTCCGAAAGCTGTCGAACTTTGAGTAACCTGTTTCCCTAAGGCAATATTTTCCATTGGTTCAGCGCTTGGTTGACTAGCAGATTGAGGCAGAGCCTGTTTCTTAAAGAAGCGCACTTTATCCAATTTCGGATCACGATAACCATGTTTATCCAAGGTAGCTCGTTTACCAATATTAAAGTTAGGAATATCATTCATTCGACTTTCAAAATAGCCACGAGAACGGTGTTTAAAGCGTGAATTACCTGTAAATGTAACAATATCACGATCATTATGAATCAAGGGAGTCACAACATTATCATTATCAACCACATAATGCTTAATTTTTCCACTAACAGCTAGTTTACGGCTTTCCAAACCAACATCCCAGAAACCATTCTTAGCATTCCAAACCGTTCTGGAAGTAATCACTTTAGGAGCACTGAAAGTCGTCACTTTCCGTAATACATGGTTATAAAAATCAGGATATTTTTGGTAAGCTTCAACCGCTGCAATCTGAGCTAGGTAGCCTCCAAGAGAATGACCTGTCATATACAATTTCGTAATACTTGTATCCTTAACTAATTCCCCAACAACCTTGCGGATATCATCCGCTTGCGCTGGTTTATTTCCTCCTAACAAAACAAAATCTGCACTTAAATCTTTCGCATCATTCCGTCTTGTTCCACGAATAGCCAACATGTGCACCGTTCCATCTTTGAGATAAGGAAGGTCGCTCTTGGTCTCAAATAAGAAAGCATCCAAGCCACTATCTGTATGGTATGCTTTTTTCATCTTCCAGAAAGGAGCCAATTCATTGTGCATGAGTTTGTATTCTTGACGGTCAAGATAGAAACTAGGGAAAGGATTCTTATGATCTAAAATTTTCTCAATATAATCATCGTCTCGATAGGCTAACTCCATAAAGAGAAGAGAATCACGGTCTGTGACATACCATTCTTTCTTATTGTCGTCTTCCCCATCTGCCAAACCATCCCCATCACTGTCTGCTAGCAAGGGATGACTGTTATATCCTAGATAATCCTTACCATCTTTGTTGTACACATAAAGTTCATCTTTGTTTTTGATGCCATCTTGGTCATCATCCCCTTCCAAATCAAGAACTTTTTCACCATAGAGAGATTCATCAATCAAATCATTTTCTAAATGCAATTCCCCTTTGGAAATCTTCACCAAATCTTCTGCTGTTAGAGAACGAGTATTTGTTGGTTTTTCTGTCACAACTTCCTCTTTAGTTTCTTCTACAGGAGCATGAATAGGTGAGTCTTGAGTAAGCTCTGTTATCTCTACTTTTGACTCTTCCCTTTTGTTTTCAAGAACTTCACTTGCTTGGAAGCGGTTGAGGAGCTAGTATTGACTCCTCTGTAAGAGGAGTTTCTAGTTTTGGAGCAACATTTTCTGGCTCTCTCAATTCCTCCTTAGAATCTAGCACTCTTGTTGCCACTTCAGATGTTACATCTTGCTTTAGTTCATTGGCTGAAATTCCAGCTGGAGCTAGAAATGCGAAGCCGACTGCAACAGATACAACTCCGATACTTAATTTTTTTATGCCAAAACGCATCATTCGTTGACCAATTTTCATTATTTCTTATCTTTCTTTTCGTTTATTTATAAGCAGACTCAAACTAAATCTCCTTGTCCCCTATCTAGGACAAGACTGAGAAATTCAGAAAGTAATACTCTTCGAAAATCTCTTCAAACCACGTCAGCGTCGCCTGACCGTAGATATGGTCACTGACTTCGTCAGTCTTATCTACAACCTCAAAACTGTGTTTTGAGCAACCTGCGGCTAACTTCCTAGTTTGCTCTTTGATTTTCATTGAGTATAAATTCATTCTTATCTCTTCTTATCATACTAGTCTGCTTGGCTAGGAAGCTAATGCTAGTATCCTAGAATCTTGTCTTTCACAATGCTAACTATCAGACTCTTTCAGTTACAAGAGTAGGAAGAAACCCATAGTCTACCTATGTTTCTTCTTTGTTCCGAATAGTCAACCATGAAAGGAAAGAGGCATTCTCCCTTTTAAATCTTTTTTCTTACAATTCTGCAAGAATCGCTTTAAGCAAGCCTTTAAAGTCACCTTTGACACGTTCGGTTACTTCTACAACTTCTTCGTGATTGAGTTCTTCTTGGAAACCAGCCGCAAAGTTAGTAATACATGAAATTCCTAGAACTTTCAAGCCAGAGTGGGCTGCCACGATAACTTCAGGAACCGTAGACATACCAACTGCATCTGCTCCCAGTGTCTTATAGGCACGGATTTCTGCTGGTGTTTCATAAGTTGGACCAGTAACACCGATATAGACACCTTCATCAAGCTTGATATCAAGTTTTTTAGCAACTTCATGGGCAGTAGCACGGTATTCTGGAGTGTAGGCCTTAGACATATCTGGGAAACGTGGACCAAAGTCATCCAAGTTTTCACCCATCAATGGATTTTGCCCCGTCATGTTGATATGGTCTGAGATAGCCATCAAAGTACCAGGACCATATCCAATACCACCAGCTGCATTGGTTACAATGACACCTTCACATCCAAGAACTTTCATGACACGTACTGGGAAAGTCACGATCTCCAGAGGATTTCCTTCGTAAAAATGGAAACGACCTTGAAGAGCCAAGACCTTGCGACCTGCAAGGTCACCATATACTAATTTACCAGCGTGACCGACTACTGTAGAGCGGCCCCAGTTTGGAATCTCAGCATAGTCTACTGCAACTGGATTTTCGATTTCTTCTGCCAGTTCTCCCAGTCCTGATCCAAGGATTAGACCGAACTCAGGCGCTTGAATTCCCTTGTCTTTCAGGAAAGCAGCTGTTTCATGGATTTTGTTTAAAAATGTCATTGTGTGTCTCCTTTATTATTTTTTTAGCATTTGACCGATTTTTTCAAAAGTTTTAGCATTGCGAATGGTAATGTGGCGATAGAAAGGCATCTTGAGCAGATCCTTGTGATAGGCAGTTTTAGAGTAGGTTTCTTCAGAAAATTTCCCCAGAAAATCCCAAGTTTTCCAAAATAAAGCACTTCATCTTTCAGCTCTAAACTTTCAACTGTCGCGATGACTTGGTCCACATCCAAACCCTCAGTGTAAAAGAGAAAATCTTTTCGTGCCAAGTCTCTGTTCCACCAAGCTGGTAGATTTTCAAGTTCCGCCTCAAAGTCCTCTAGACTCAGTAAAGAAAAGCTCTGAATAAATGGATAATGGACTGCAAAGAAAGTCTCTAGCTTTTCAACCAATTGGGCTTTGGAATCTATCGAAGTAAAGAAAATATTGCCACTATTGATGTAGCTCTCAACCTTTTCCAGTCCCAAGTTTGTCAATTCTTGACGAAGCTCCGCCATGACGACCTTATTCTTACCACCAACATTGATACCTCTCACCAGCAAAGCATAGCGCGTCATCTTATACCAATTTATCTAAGAAACTTTCCCCAATCATAGCAGTTTCCACACCAAAGTTATCGGCAACAGTCGCTGAAATATCTGCAAAATGTCCTACTGGAATGAGACCATTTCCTTTAAAGGCAGGGCTATAGGCCAACAATGGAATATATTCCCGAGTGTGATCCGTTCCTGCATACGTTGGGTCATTTCCATGGTCCGCAGTAATCAAGAGAAGGTCATTCTCTCTCATAGCTGCGATAATTTCAGGTAAGCGTTCATCAAACTCATGCAAACAATCACGGTAACCGTGAGCATTACGACGATGGCCGTAAAGGGCATCAAAGTCAACTAGGTTTGTGAATGAGAATCCTTTTTCAAACTCAGCAAGTCCCATAGTCTTCAATAGTGTATCAATTCCATGACTATTTGACTTGTTGTGACCCATGTCATGGTTGATACCAGCACCGTTAAAGATATCGTTGATTTTACCCACAGCATAAGTATCGATACCAGCCTCATTCAATTTATCCAAAACAGTTGGGGAAAATGGAGATACAGCCAAGTCACGACGGTTTGCCGTACGAGTGAAGTTACCTGGTTCACCTACATAAGGGCGAGCAATGATGCGACCAAGAAGGGCAGGACGCTCAAGGGTAATCGAACGAGCGTATTCACAGATACGGTACAATTCATCCAAAGGAATAATGTCTTCGTGGGCAGCAATCTGCAAAACAGGGTCAGCTGAAGTATAGATAATCAACTCTCCAGTTTCCATCTGACGTGGTCCAAAATCATCGATAACAGCCGTTCCTGAATAAGGTTTGTTGGCTTCACGAATAACCTTGCGTCCTGAGAATTCTTCGATTTTTGTCAGGATTTCTTCTGGGAATCCGTTCCAGAAAGTATCGAAAGGCTCAGTAATGTTGAGTCCCATGATTTCCCAGTGTCCAGTCATAGTATCCTTACCAAGAGATACTTCCTCTAATTTTGTTGCATATCCAGTTGGATTGCTTTCAGCTGCTACAGTCTTAAGAGGAGTTTCACGAGGAATATTTCCAAGACCTATTTTAGCCATGTTTGGGACATTCAAACCAACTGTTTTTGAAATGTGTCCCAGTGTGTCAGAAGCTCCATCTGGAACCCCTGCATTGACAAAGTTATTAGCATCTGGTGCTGCACCGATTCCTACAGAATCCAGTACCACCAAATGAATACGATTAAATTTAGACATCTTATGCCCCCTTCTATTTTCCTTTTTTTGAAGTTGAAATCTGAACTCCATCTCGTCCAGCAACGATTACCTTATCCACCATTTGGTTGAATAAACCATGCTCCACAACACCAACGACATGGTCCAATTCTTGTCCAAAAGCAATTGGATTTTCAATGACATCCAAGGCGAGGTCAATGATAAAATTCTGCATATCCGTCACAAAACGTTGGCCGTCTTTTTCACGGAAACTTGGTTTGTAGCCAGCTCGCTCAAAACGACGAAAGACTTGTTCTGCGCCATACTGAACCACTTCTACTGGCAATTTAAAAGCACCTAGTTTTTCGACCAGCTTGCTTTCATCCACCACCCAAATGTATTCTTTTGATGGTGTTGCGACCACCTTTTCCATGAGAAGGGCACCACCACCGCCTTTGATTCCGTTAAACTGACTATCCACTTCATCCGCGCCATCAACCGTCACATCGACAAAGTCTACTTGGTCAATAGACTTGAGCGGGATATTAAGGCCTTCTGCCTGTTTAGTGGTCACACTAGAAGTTGTTACAGCTGTAATCTGCAATCCTTCTTCCTTGATACGACGACCGATTTCTTCTACAAAATAATAGGCAGTCGAGCCTGTTCCAAGTCCAACGACCATTCCATCGCTCACGAACTCAGCAGCCTTGATACCTGCCATTTTCTTCAGATTTTCCACCGATTTACCTCCATCATTCTCAGTTCTTATTCTACTATGAAATCGCTTTTTATTCAAGTAAAAAGATCAAATTTACATTTTTTATCAATCTTCCTTTGAAAACATGCATTTTATTTTTATAAAACGAATAAAAATGAATTTATCTTTTATGTATTTGCTTTGTTCATCTCTTTCCAGTTCCAAAAACAAGACCTTAACTTTGATACGTCTAGTTTAGCATTAAAGCAGGCGCATTTCAAGAATCATAAATTAAGAGAAGGAAGTGGGTTTATCTATCTATTTTAAACAAGTTTATCTTTGCTTACCCTCTCTTGTTGACAAATAATTTTCATTACTTTAGGAATACAATTACTAATCTCCGTTGGCAAAACCACATACTGTTCTTGAGCTAGTTCTTGGGCAATAGCTGAATGAAGATGGGTCGCTACCGTCACACATTCGTAGAGACTGGCCTGTCGGAATTGGCCTGCAAATCCTGCAATCATTCCAGCAAGAGTATCTCCCATCCCCCCAGTCGCCTGATAGGGACCGCCGACCTGTAACTGGTAATAATCAGATTGGCTAGCTTGCCAAATACGAGTAGTAGGACCTTTCTCCACCAAAATTGTTCCTTGAGGAAATGAAGTCAGGGCACTAGCTGTTGCATCTTCCTTTTGCTTTTCAATAGCAATACCAGACAGCTTTTCCCATTCTTTTTGGTGGGGAGTTAGGATAAGCTGGTTAGACGGAAACGACAAACTTGTCCTAGCAAGAATGGTCAGGGCACCACCATCTACAATCAAAATCTGATTCTGTTTTAAGCTAGCAAAGACCTGTTTGACTAGATCTTCTCCAAAAGCATCGTCTCCTAAACCAGGTCCCAGCAAGACAACTTCTGCCTTCTCCAACTGCTCTTTTAACAATTGCTTGTCTTGAAGAGAAAATGCCATAGCCTCAGGTAAATGGCTGTGCAGAGCTGGAATATTTTCCCTGTCCGTTCCAACGGTCACCAATCCTGCACCACTCTTAACAGCAGCTAGTGCAGCCATGATGATAGCACCTCCATAAGGATAAGTGCCACCAAGCAGCAGCAGACGACCATGGTCTCCTTTATGACTTGTACGAGAACGTTCAATAATAACTTTTTCTAGTAAAGTTTGATCAATCACTTTCATCGTTTTTTCCTCTCGCTTTTATTATACAACAAAAAGGAGGCGCAGACCTCCTTTTGTAATCTTATATCTAAAATTTAATACTCATTTCTGCCATTTCAGATATAGCTATAGAAAATACACTCTCTTCAGCGATTTTTCTCTTATTTTCTATCCAATGTCCGAACTGCCGCCTGATAAGTTTGCTCCATCAGCATGGTAATGGTCATAGGACCGACACCTCCAGGGACTGGCGTGATATGACTAGCAAGTGGTGCAACTGCCTCATAATCCACATCCCCACAAAGCTTGCCATTTTCATCACGATTCATCCCAACATCAATGACTACCGCACCTGGTTTGACAAAATCAGGAGTCACAAACTTAGCACGACCGATTGCGACCACCAGAATATCTGCTTTAGCAGCCACCTTGGCAAGATTATGGGTGCGTGAATGGGTCAAGGTTACTGTTGCATTTTTGGCTAAAAGAAGCTGGGCCATGGGTTTTCCAACAATGTTTGAACGACCGATGACGACCGCATTTTTACCTTCTAATTCAATCCCATATTCATGAAACATTTCCATAATTCCTGCAGGTGTCGAAGGAATCATGACTGGATGACCAGACCAGAGACGCCCCATGTTTAAGGGATGGAACCCATCCACATCCTTTTCTGGATCAATAGACAATAGAACCGCCTCTTCATCAATGTGTTTTGGTAATGGCAACTGGACCAAAATCCCATGCCAAGCTGGATCCTGATTATATTTAGCAATCAGGTCTAACAATTCCTCTTGAGCAATGGTCTCTGGAACTCGCACTACTTCGCTACGGAAACCAGCCGCAAGAGCTGACCTCTCCTTGTTGCGAACGTAGACTTGGCTGGCTGGATTATCCCCAACCAAAATCACTACCAAACCAGGTACTAGACCTGTTTCTTCCTTTAATTTTGCAGTCTTTTCAGCCAATTGCCCCTGCAATTTGACCGCTAATGCTTTCCCATCAATGATCTGTGTCATATCACTTCTCTTTTCTTTCAAATATCTTCCATTATAGCAAAAACTGCCTGCACCCCCTAACACTTATTTCCTAGGCTATCCTATAGTTTCAAACTATAAGAAAAAGCTCTGGTTGAGCTTTTCACTAATCTTGTCTTGAAATTTTAAAATAGATTATAAAACCTTACTCAAGAAGTCTTTAGTCCGTTGTTCTTGGGTTTGTTCAAAAATCTGTTCAGGTATTCCGTCTTCAACAACCACACCGTCTGCCATAAAGATGACATGATCTGCCACCTCACGGGCAAATCCCATCTCATGTGTTACGATAACCATGGTCATTCCTGACTTGGCTAGATCTTGCATAACAGCCAATACCTCACCCACCATTTCAGGATCCAAGGCTGAAGTTGGCTCGTCAAAGAGTAAAACATCTGGTTCCATAGCCAACCCACGCGCGATAGCAATCCGTTGCTGCTGCCCACCTGACAAACTCTGTGGATAAGCGTCTGCCTTATCCTACAAACCAACTTTTTCCAACAGCTCTTGAGCTCTCTTCTCAGCAACTGCCTTGCTTTCACCTTTGGTCTTGATAGGTGACAAGGTAATATTTTCCATCACAGTCATATTAGGAAAGAGATTAAATTGTTGGAAAACCATGCCCATCTTCTCACGCATGGCAAAGAGGTCATTCTTCTTGTCCGTAATATCGACTCCCTCAAAGATAACCTTCCCCTTGGTTGCTTCCTCCAACAAATTCATAGAGCGAAGCAAGGTAGATTTCCCGCTCCCCGAAGGACCGATGATAACGACAACTTCTCCTCTTTTAATCTCGAGGTTGATGCCCTTCAATACTTCATTCTTTCCAAAAGATTTATGTAAATTTTCAATTTTTATCAAGATTTCTGTCATTATTTCTTATCTCCTTGTCCCATATGTTTTTCAAAAGCTTTCAAGGCTACTGTCAGAATAGAGGTCATAATCAAGTAGTAAAATGCTGCAAATAAAAGTGGTGTTAAAGGTAGATAGGTTGTTGTAGAAACTGTTGTAGCCCCATTCCACAACTCCATGACCCCAATAGCTGATAAGAGGGAGCTGTCCTTGATAATGGTGATAAATTCGTTCCCCAATGCTGGCAAGATATTTTTGATTGCTTGTGGCAAAATCACATAACGCATCGCATTTTTAGGACGAATCCCTAAAGAATAGGCCGCCTCTAACTGCCCCTTAGGAACCGCATTAATCCCAGCACGAACAGTCTCAGAAACATAAGCACCACTGTTCATAGAAATAATCAAAATCCCTGGAATCAGACGAGAAAGATCAACACCCAAAATCCCAACCTGAATAGTCGGAGCATTGATGTGCATAAGAGCAAAGGTAATCATAATCTGAACCATCATCGGTGTCCCACGGAAAATCCAAACGTACAAGTTGGCCAGCCAAACAAGCGGTTTAAACTTTGAACGTTGCCCAAAAGCCAAGACAACCCCCAAAATGGTTCCCAAAATGACAACACAGATAGAAATAAGAACCGTCACAACAGCCCCATAGTTAAAATAAGGTAAATACTTAGGTAAAAAAGAAAAATTCATAGTCACACTGCTTTCTAAAATAGAATACTGTATGATTATAACGTATATTGAATTAAAATTCAAATCTTTTATCCAATTTATTTAAAAATCTTTAAACTAGCAGAATTAGCGAGAAATCTTAGTTTTTTTCTAGTCAAGTTGGCCTCCTTTATGGTAAAATAGTAACGATAAGAAATGAAGGAGAATCAAAATGGAATCACATTTGGTTAGAATCATCAACCGCCTTGAAGCAATGGCAAACGATGGCGGAAATTTAAAACGTAATTTTGAACGTGAAGGAGTTGTTGTTGCAGAAGTTGCGTACAGCCACGACGAAGAAAACGGCTCAATCTTTACCCTTCGTGACGTAGAAGCTCGCGAAACGTATACGTTTGATAGCATTGACTTAATTGCAATGGAGATTTACGAACTTCTCTACTAATCTAAAACAAGCTGGGATTGTCCCTGCATGTCTAACCAAAATCCTTTTTGTCTCACAAATAGGATTTTTTTATAGTCCAAATTCACAAAAATTTTCATTGTAACAACTTTTCAAAGCTGCAATCTTTTTACTTGCTTTACACCCCAATCCTGTTATAATGAGAGTATAGGAATTTGACTATTTTTGACCTTTAAACAGATCAGGATAAAGAAAGAAATGAGGTAGATGTATGCTTTGTCAAAACTGTAAAATCAACGACTCAACAATTCATCTTTACACCAATCTCAATGGAAAACAAAAACAAATTGACCTCTGTCAAAACTGCTACAAGATTATCAAAACAGATCCTAACAATAGCCTCTTCAAAGGTATGACGGATCTGAACAATCGTGACTTCGATCCCTTTGGTGATTTTTTCAATGACCTAAACAATTTCAGACCTTCTAGCAATACTCCTCCTATTCCCCCAACCCAATCAGGTGGAGGTTACGGTGGAAACGGCGGTTATGGTTCCCAAAATCGTGGTTCTGCTCAAACTCCACCAGCAAGCCAAGAAAAAGGCCTGCTGGAAGAATTTGGTATCAACGTAACTGAGATTGCCCGTCGTGGAGACATTGACCCCGTTATTGGGCGCGACAATGAGATTATCCGTGTCATCGAGATTCTCAATCGTAGAACCAAGAATAATCCTGTTCTTATCGGTGAACCGGGTGTCGGAAAAACGGCCGTTGTCGAAGGTCTAGCTCAGAAAATCGTTGATGGCGATGTTCCACATAAACTCCAAGGTAAACAAGTCATCCGTCTGGATGTGGTTAGCTTGGTGCAAGGAACGGGGATCCGTGGACAATTTGAAGAACGCATGCAAAAACTCATGGAAGAAATTCGCAAACGTGAGGACATCATCCTCTTTATCGATGAAATCCATGAAATTGTCGGTGCTGGTTCTGCGAGTGATGGTAATATGGACGCAGGAAATATCCTCAAGCCAGCCCTTGCTCGTGGGGAACTGCAACTGGTCGGCGCTACTACCCTCAATGAATACCGTATCATTGAAAAGGATGCTGCCCTCGAGCGTCGTATGCAGCCTGTCAAGGTTGATGAACCAACGGTGGAAGAAACAATCACTATCCTCAAAGGGATTCAAAAGAAATACGAAGACTACCACCACGTTCAATATACCGATGCTGCAATTGAAGCAGCTGCAACTCTTTCCAATCGTTACATCCAAGATCGCTTCTTACCTGACAAGGCCATTGACCTCCTAGATGAAGCTGGTTCTAAGATGAATTTGACCTTGAATTTTGTAGACCCTAAAGTCATTGATCAGCGCTTGATTGAGGCTGAAAATCTCAAGTCTCAAGCTACACGAGAAGAAGATTTTGAAAAAGCCGCCTACTTCCGTGACCAGATTGCCAAATATAAGGAAATGCAAAAGAAAAAGGTCACAGACCAGGATACTCCAATCATCAGTGAAAAAACCATTGAGCATATTATTGAGCAGAAAACCAACATCCCTGTTGGTGATTTAAAAGAGAAAGAACAATCTCAACTCATCCATCTAGCCGAAGATCTCAAGTCTCATATTATTGGCCAAGATGATGCAGTCGATAAGATTGCTAAGGCTATTCGCCGTAATCGTGTCGGTCTTGGTACGCCTAACCGTCCAATTGGAAGCTTCCTCTTTGTCGGACCAACTGGGGTCGGTAAGACAGAACTTTCCAAACAATTAGCTATCGAACTCTTTGGTTCTGCTGATAGTATGATTCGCTTTGATATGAGTGAATACATGGAAAAACACAGTGTGGCTAAGTTGGTCGGCGCTCCTCCAGGTTATGTTGGCTATGATGAGGCTGGTCAATTAACTGAAAAAGTTCGCCGCAATCCATATTCTCTCATCCTTCTCGATGAAGTGGAAAAAGCTCACCCAGATGTTATGCACATGTTTCTACAAGTCTTGGACGATGGTCGTTTGACAGATGGGCAAGGACGGACCGTTAGCTTCAAGGATGCCATCATTATCATGACCTCAAATGCAGGTACAGGTAAGTCTGAAGCCAACGTTGGATTTGGGGCTACTAGAGAAGGACGTACCAACTCTGTTCTCGGTGAACTCGGCAACTTCTTTAGCCCAGAGTTTATGAACCGTTTTGATGGCATTATCGAATTTAAGGCTCTCAGCAAGGATAATCTCCTTCAGATTGTCGAGCTCATGCTAGCAGATGTTAACAAGCGCCTCTCTAGCAACAACATTCATTTGGATGTAACTGACAAGGTCAAGGAAAAGCTGGTTGACCTAGGTTATGATCCAAAAATGGGAGCACGCCCACTTCGTCGGACTATTCAAGACTATATTGAGGACGCAATCACTGACTACTACCTTGAAAATCCAAGCGAAAAAGACCTCAAAGCAGTTCTGACTAGCAAGGGAAACATTCAAATTAAGTCTGCCAAAAAAGTTGAAGTAAAAACTTATGAAAAAGAAGTATAAATCCTATAGAAAAGGAGTAGAAAATGAAAATTTTCTGCTCTTTTTACTAAAATAACTATAAGTTCTTGACAGCTCTGCCTTTGTCCATTATGATAATAATAAAGATACTAGATAATGAGGAAAATGCAATGGCAAACCCAACTTTCGGAGAAAAAAAGCAAATACAGACTATGTTGCACGCTATGGAGTGTATGCAGTTATCCCTGACGCTAAACAAAAACAAATTGTTCTTGTTCAAGCACCTAATGGCGCTTGGTTCCTACCAGGTGGCGAAATTGAAGTAGGTGAAAATCATCAGGAAGCCCTAAAGCGTGAATTGATTGAAGAGCTTGGTTTCACAGCTGAAATTGGTACCTATTATGGACAGGCTGATGAATACTTCTACTCTCGTCATCGTGATACCTACTACTACAATCCTGCCCACCTCTATGAAGCGACTTCTTTCAAAGAAGTGCAAAATCCACTAGAAGACTTTAATCATATTGCCTGGTTCCCTATTGACGAGGCTATCCAAAATCTTAAACGTGGTAGCCATAAATGGGCCATCCAATCTTGGAAAAAACAGCATAAGATTGACTAATACTCTTCGAAAATCTCTTCAAACCACGTCAGCGTCGCCTGACCGTAGATATGGTCACTGACTTCGTCAGTCTTATCTACAACCTCAAAACTGTGTTTTGAGCAACCTGCGGCTAGCTTCCTAGTTCGCTCTTTGATTTTCATTGAGTATAAATCAAGCGACTTTATTCAAAAAGTGCTATAATAGAATTAGAAAATCGGAGGAAATATTATGAAGCTTATCAATACGACAAACTCACACTCGCAACTTGTAAAAAGTCAGCTAGAAAGTACAGATGCAACCCTTGTTGAGGTTTATTCTGCAGGGAATACAGATGTTATTTTTACCCAAGCGCCGCTTCACTATGAAATCCTCATCTCAAACAAACACCGTGCTATTCGTGAGCCTGAAATCGAAACCATTCAAGAATTTTTCTTGAAACGTAAAATTAATAAGGACTCTATTGATGAAGCCAATATCAAGACACTCTACTCAGAGAAATTAATTGGAATTTCAATCCCAATCCAGTGAGGAAATTGAGTAAAAACTCTACTTGAGCGAAAGTCCAATAAGTCTTCCCACAATAAAACGCATAGTATTGAGGTACACTGTACACTCGCTATTATGCGTTTTTATATAGTAGATTGAAACTATAATAGTACACCTCTACTTCTAAAACATTGTTAGAAATCGGTTTGACTGTCCTGATCGATTTGTCCTATTCTTATTTCATTTTATAGTCATTTAGTTTTAAAAAGCATTCCAAACATTCAAAAATAGTTGGAACTTCCCTTAATAAATCCGTCACTTTCTTTTTCAAGATAGCCCAAGCTTGCTCAATAGGATTCAAATCTGGTGAATAAGGCGGTAGAGGTAAGAAAAAGTGTTTATCTTGGATGCAGAGTTCATCCAAAATGTTCTTGGGATCAAAACTAGCATTGTCCATGATAATAACACGAGGTGTCTTCAAAGCAGGTAGAAGTTGCGTTTTGAACCACTCCACAAAGAAATCGCTTGTCATGCTGTTCTTGTAAATCATGGGAGCTATAAACTCTCCGTCTACTTGTCCTGCAACAATTGAAGTTCGCTCAAAACGAGTCCGCTAATCTTTTCATAGACTTTCTCCCCTCTAGGAGCCCCTGCATAAGGACGATAGAGGTAGCGGCCGATTCCTGTTTCATCAATATATACGATTGGTAAATCGTTTAGGTTATCCAAAATATCAAGAAACTCAGCGACTTTCTCTGGGTCTTGTTCCTTAAAGCTCGTCATCTTTTTTTGAAGTGACCTTCATCTGCTTTAAAGCTGCCCATACTGAAGGGACAGCACAATTAAAATGTGCCGCAATTTCCCGTAAAAAAGCATCTGGATGAGCCTCTACAAAGGCTTTCAATTCCTCTAAAGGAATCTTTCGGTTTTTGACGACTCGCTTTTTCCTCTCTAAGTGTCCTTGTTCACGTAAGTTCTTTTCCCACGTGAAGAGAGTTCTGACGCCAACATCAAAAACCTTGGCTGCCTCGACATGGCTGTGCCCCTCTTTGATGTAATCTAATGCTCGCTGTTTAAAATCTGTACTATATGCCATAGCTTTATTATAACATGCTTGTTTGAAACTAAGCAACTATACTATAATTTGAATCCTTTTGCTCACGATACTACTATAGAAATCAAGCATGAGTAAAACCAGTGGAACTTACCCTGACACGGAATTCCACTGGTTTTTATGATTTTTCTCAGACTAACTTCCAATTCTACTAGCGGTGGAACTTACTTTGGGAATTTAGCTTGTATTCTCTACTCACTTTTTGAAAAAGTTACAAGTCCAATAACTGACAACAAGAGAGAAATTCCAGAAATACTTAGCATAATAGAAATCATGTTATTCTCACCAGTGGCTGGTAACTGTTTTCCTTCTTTGATGACTGTAGCTAAAAGCACTTGTTGATCACTTCCAGCTAGTGTTTTATTCTCATGCTTAGCTTCTATATTGGAATGATGTATTGTAATTGATGTAGCTTTCTCAATTTTATCATTGCTAATTGAAGGCTTAATAGTTGAGACTTGTCTATTTTGACTTACTAATTTAACAGGTTGCACTTGAGAAATGGCTTGATCGTTACAACTGGTTTAGCTGGAATAACTGGATTAACTGGTGCAACTGCTTTAGTTGGATCAACCTACTTAACTGGTACAACTGGTTTGATTGGGATCTCTACTTTATTAGCCTTAAGTTTTACAACCGTTTCTTTTAGAGCTTTGATTACTTCATTAATTTCTTCTTGACTAGCTTCTGCATTTTCCAAAAGTAGCTTAGCTTTGTTGAAAATAAGATGATATGCATCTTTCTCCTCTTTGCTAGCTGTCAAAAATCTTGGATCTTTTTCTTGGAACTTCACTTCATCCTCGATAACATTCTTTAGGCTCATAAAATCTGTTTCTTTCCCATTCAGCTGGTCTTGAGCTTGCAAGAAAGTGGTCAACAGACGGTCAATTTCATCTTGAGTTATCAAATCTTTTGTAATTAATAATGCCAAGAGTTTAAATTCACGATCATATTGACCTTTGCGTTCTTGATCAGAATTTATATATTTACCTTTTTTAACTGTCTCAGCATATGCTTTAATGGCATTCTTCAATGATGTGATATCAGATTCCTTACCATCCAATGTTTGCATAGCAGACTCTAAAGCCTTAACAATTTGGTCAATTTTATCTTGGTTAAGTTTACTTCCCAATGCTAGTTGCGCATCTTTGACACTTTGCTCAAACATCTCTTTTAAATTCTGTTTTGTATTATAATATCTTGGAGTTTTAACTACTTCCATTTGTTTATTTAAAGCTGCAATCAGAGCTAACTTAGAAACAACTGAAAGTGACAAAACATTATTTTTACCAAACAGAACTTTAAATGGTTGAAGATTATCAAGTAATTCATAACCGTTTGACAGATTTACAAGAACTTTATATTCACCAGTAACCACTTTCTTACCATAAGAATGTTTACCATATGTTTCAGCTGGCAAGACTTGACTCTGACCGTCTTCACCTACTAAAGTAATCATTGTAGTTCCAGGAACAGCTTGATTAAAGCCAACCGTTACTGGGGCATATTTCATTTTGTTAGCCAAGAAGGTAATAGTTTGAAAACTATTTTCTTTCGTTAAATCAAATTCCTTAGATAGAGCACTCACAAATTTCAACTCTGTACGATCATAGCTAAAAATTTCTGCAACATAATGTCCAAATTTCAAGAAATTAATATCTTTTGACTTATCAACGGTTACATATTGACCTTCGCTATTTTTAATGCGATAAACATAAGTTGTATCAATCTCATCATTGGTTTTATTGTTTAGTATAGCAATTTTTACACGACCACTATTTTCTTCACCTACAAGATCTTTGAGAGATATAAAATCTACATTTCCCGCAAAGTCTTCCACATAATAGAAGATTTTCGATTTATCAATGTTCTTAGGAAGTGTATAACTACCATCTTCATTTTGTTTGATAATCTGATACTGTTCGATTTCTGAATCTGCCTCCTCTCTATTTTCAGAAGGACGAATATAAAAGACTTTTTCTAGAAGAATTCCGCCATTTCCGACATCCTGAGGTTTACGAGCTATAAATTGTTCTTGATTTTTTTGAGAACGAATATATCCCGAAGTAATCAGAGGTTTTTGTGTATCGATTTGAATTTTAAATATTGTGTATTGTTCTTCAGCTCCAGGGACATCTGGCTTATAACTAATAACATAGTCATAAATTCCATCAGAGACTCGATTTCCATTAGAATCCTGTCCTCCCCAAGCTGTTTTATCTACAATGTAACTTCTTGGATTTCTAGTATCGCCATCAAAATAATTTTTCACAAGGTCTGTTGGACGACTTTGCCAAATAGGCTGACTGTGTGTTGTATCCGAAGAATCATAAACAGTTGCACGAAGATTTACCAAGTTTCTATAGACAAGAGTTTTAAATTGAACAGAATCTTTATTACCATCATCGTTCGGCGAGATAGCAAGGCGAACATTACCCTTTTCATCTAATTGAAGATGGTATTTTCCTTCATCATCTTGTTTCACTCCGAGTACAGTCACTCGATTTCCTTGACGCTCTGCTTTTAAAACATTTACATCATTTTCAGAACTTGTTAAATAAGTTGCATCGTCTGAAGGTGAAATTCCTGGATTATCTTTATCAATTTCAGAGTAAAATCCACTGTTTCCTTCCTTAATCAATTGATAAATTGGTTTTTCAATTGCAGGTAGATTTTGGAATTCTCCCTTAAATCCCATAAATGGTAAACCAATAACAGAACCATCATCTGCAGGATTGACAAATCTAACAAATCCTTCTAGAAAATAACCATTTGGCATTATTTTGCTAAGTTCTTCAGTAAACTTACTTGTATCTACACTAACTGTTACTGTCTTCGTACTATGAGCTTTCACAGTTACTTCGGGCCAAACTGTTTCAGTTAGTTTTCGTGGACGGAGAGTGAATTTTCCTTCTTCAACTTCGTCCGTATTTGTATTTACAATCATCTTCAATGTTCGGTCTTTATCCGAAATATTATGAATTGTAACTTCAAAGGTAAATTTATCACCAACATTACCAAGAGTAACACTTGGATAATTATTTGCACCTGTTACAAATAGATCTGTGCTTGTTGCCGCCATCGTGTCAACTACGCCAGCACCTTGGTGACGTGGAGAAGTATAGGCTCCAGTTTGTTTATTAAAATGTGGTTTTGCAGTAGACATAATTAAAGCTTTTACAATCTCTGAAATTTGACTAGCTGATAATTCAGGATGTTTCTTTGCTAAATATTCTTTGACTAATGCTGCGACACCAGCTACATGAGGGGCCGCCATACTTGTTCCACTTATACTTCCATAACTATTGTCGTTAAATGATGAATAGATATTTCCACCAGGTGCAGTAACATCTGGTTTCAATTGTCCATCTGTTGTAACTCCCCAACTTGAAAAATCTGACAATTGGTCTGCAACATCTGATTTACGATTATCCATCTTGTGATTAAAGACAATTTTATACTGACCAGACTTAAGAATTTCACCATAATATTTTGAAATAAAGACAGATGGGATTTTCTTAGCATCACCTGTAACAGACATACTAACATTTGCACCTTCAACGTTGTTATAAATTAAAACTCCAGCTGCACCGTGTTGAAGAGCATTTTTAATCTTATCAGAGAAATGGATTTTACCACGTTGAATCAGTGCTAACTTACCTCTTACATCAATATTAGCAAAATCTTCTTCACGACCAATACCCGTTGCTACATATTCGTATTCTTTCCCTTTTTCAAAATCTTTTTCTGTTTCAGGTCTATTAAAATCAAACTTACCATAATCAAGGGTAGCGTCATTTTCTAAACCTTTTACTTCAAAGACTTCAGTAGTTAGAATTTTATTATTAATCGAAGCAACAGAAATTGAATCTTCTACTGTAGAGGGATTTCCGACGAGACCATAATCAGGATTTTCTGCTAATGGTTGTGAAAAACCTCTACCGAAAGTATTGCTATTACCAGCAGCAATAACAACAGATACTCCTTTAGTGCGTGCTCTTTTTACTGCTTCAATAATATCTGAACCCGCATCTACAGTTGAACCCGCACCTGCACCCAAACTCATATTGATCACATCCGCACCTAACGCAACTGCGTCATCAACGGCTTTTACATAGAGGGCAGAGGCTGTAGTTTTATCTCTATCTGAAAAAACTCTCATAAACATAATTTGAGCTTCTGGCGCCACCCCATAAACCTTCTCAGAATTCGGGGCTTTATTAACTGGATTTCCAGCTACAATACCAGTAACGTGCATTCCATGAGACTCTTTTTCAGCCTCTTTTATATTATCAGTTCCATCAAAGTAATCATAAGCATATACTACTTTGTCACTGTACCATTTTCCATAGTCAATACCTAAGCAGCTTTTTTAGCTTTTTCGATATCATCCTGATTTTTAAATTTCGCCTTTGACGGATCAGAAATACGCAGAACTTCATGATTCAAATCAAGGCCTGAATCTATAACAGCGACTACAGTTCCTTGCCCTTTGTGTCCTGCTTCCCATGTTTTAGGGACAGTAATCATTTCATTACTGGAGATACTATTTGGCTTTTCTTTATGTCCACTTTGAGATAACGACTGTGATTGTGAACTTTCGGAAGAAGAACTTCTTTCTACTGCTGATTCTTCCTTCTTCTCTTCACTTTTTATAGCAGTCTTTTCTTTCTGTGTGATTACATTCTTGTCTGACTTATTATCTCTATATTCTATAGAATCATCTTGTTTTACTGACGCTGTCGCTTCTGTTTTTTCCTTTGAAGAAGAATCTAGAGCATTCTTGTCAGCCGTGACTGACGGTGCGAGCTTATGTGAATCATCTAATTTATTAATTATTACTGCATGTGTAACTTGATTGGATGTTTCAAATTTCCCCTCAGCAGCACTAACCTGTACTGAAGCAAATCTGCATGCAAAGACCGATAGCAGAAAAATCGTTGCTATTTGGTACTTTTTATGACAAAAATCTTTGCAGTCTCCCATAAAATCACTCCTTTTTATTTAAATTAAAAGTATTATATCCTAAATTATCTGAAAATTCTATCAAAAACTTATTTTGTAACAAAATTGTAATATTAATCACTCTTCTCATGTAATTTAAACATAAAGAAATTTAATCTCGATTAATACAAGACTAAATTTCTTTATTAAATAATTACTTTCCATTCAATTACTCATTAAGCAAAAACCTTACTAATCACGGTCATAGAATAGTTCATGTGCTTTTATAGTAGATTGAAACTAGAATAGTACACCTCTACTTCTAAAACATTGTTAGAAATCGATTTGACTGTCCTGATCGATTTGTCCTATTCTTATTTCATTTTACTATAATCGTGAATTAAGCATTTCAGGAACTGTGACAAACGTAACCGTACAATAACGAAGTCTATTGAAAAATCTCCAGATTAGTGAACTTAGCGATAGTTCCTAATCTGGAGATTTCTTATTTTCACCTTTCTTGTACAACTTTAGTCCATAGTAAATAAGCCTCTAAAACCTCTTTTTACGAGAGTTTCCTCGTTTGGAAGATATTCTAGAAGATAGGATAGATATTTCTCGCTATGTAATTGATGACGTTTAGCTGTTTCCAACAAGCTCATAATAATAGCTCTTGCTTTAGCTCCTTCAAAACTTTGAGAAAACAACCACCCTCGCTTTTTAAAATTTAGCTTAGGCTAAAAGAGTCCACTGGACTCTTTTACTCCGTCCCATTTTAGCGTGACTACCACGCTTTGTTCTATCTTTCTTCATATTTAAATAATATCAAAACCAAGCATTAATTTCAATGATAAATAAGTAAACTCATGGCTTTTGAGTAAGTCATAACCACCCGTGAAAACGGGTGGCTTGTACATAAACTATAAGCCGTTTCTCTCCAGCGGCGTCTAAAGACGCTCGCTGAACTTCGTTCAGGTCGTGCTATATTACTTGACTAATGCCCGTCACAACGGGCTTTTACCTTGTTCTAAATCCGCCATCAGAAAACGGATCTTCATATTCTTTTACACTCAGCTTATCGAGTGCAATGTCATTCTTTTCCTGCTCGCGAATATATTTAGCTACGGTCTTTTCGTTTAGTCCAACGGTACTTACATAGTATCCCCTAGCCCAGAACTTTCGATTTCCATACTTATATTTTAAATTAGCGTGCTTATCAAATATCATCAATGCACTTTTGCTCTTGAGATACCCCATAAAATCGGAAATCGAAAGTTTGGGAGGTATCAATACAAGCAGGTGTACATGGTCTGGCATCATATGACCTTCGATAATCTCCACGCCACGACAACCGCATAGATGTTTAATAATATCTATCAAATCCGACCTGACTTTGTAATATATCGCCTTACGGCGATACTTAGGTGTAAAAACTATATGATATTTGCACATCCATTTAGTATGTGATAAACTGTAACTGGTTTTAGCCATTTATTTTTCCTCCTTTATCTAACCTGAACAATTAGATTATACTTGGAAAAATAAATGGAAGCTAGAAGCCTTGTCAGCCACCAGCATAGCTGGTGGTTTTCTTGTTTTTCTCTACGAGAAAAACTGGCTTGAAGCCATAAGAAAAAAGCTTAGAATGAACTAAGCTTTTTAAAAACGAATCGTTTCACGTGTTTTCTCATATGAAGTAACAAAGCGATTGGTTACACCAGGCTCTGCCACTTCCAATGCTTGAGAAATCTTGTCAAATGAAGCGTGATAATCAAATTCTTTTTCAAAAATATCTAAAGCTTCGTTAAATGCTTCTTGAATGCGTTCATCAAATGAGCGATAGCGGTTAGAATATTGCAAGAGTTGCTCTGTTAAGGTTGCATATTGTACAATATTATAAGTTTCCATTTCTAAAGCTTCCATATCATTCGTTGCAATTTCAAGAACTCGGGTAACAGATTCAATGTTAATCATTTTCTGTTCTAACTCAACCATTAAATCCTCGGTATTATTGCTGGCCGTAAAGAATAACTTCAAGAAAGTTTGTGGAATACCTGGCAGATTGCGTTTTTCCATGTATCGCTTGATAGTATGGAGACGATTGACATAAACATTGGCCTTTTGACGTGCATTGATATCATCTTTCTCAATTTGTGTCAGGCGCTCACTAACTGAAATTTGCTCATCTTCAATATCTTTTAGTTGAGTTTGTAAATCCTCAAGATTTTCTTCAAGAACTGAATAAGCTTGGGTTGGTTCTTCTTGATTTGAAGTTACCTCAACAATAGCTGCCTCAAAATTCTCTAATTCTGTCTGAATACGACGAACATGGCTTGCAGCTGTCTCAGGAAGTAAATAGGTCTTGTTCAAACGTGCAATATCTTCTCCCAATAAAGTATTATTCTCTTTCATATGTTGAAGGTAAGTTGGAAGAGTTACAAGTAGATTCTCCACTACTTTCTGAGCAGCAATTTCTCGAGTAAAAATATCATACAAAGCATTGATTTCCTCTTGTGCCTGTCCATTCTCATATTCGGCATTATCCAATTCCAACTGGCGAATATTCTCTTGGTTTTTCTTGAATGCTTCATAAAGCAAGTGGAAACGTGCTTCAATATCCGTTTCAACAAAATGATAATTAGCATCAATTAGTTTACGATAACCGGCTTCCAAATCCTGTAATTGATCTGGCAATTCTGTAGAAAGCGTCGTAACCAAGGCTGGAACACGATCCACAATATGACTTAAGGCCAAAATGTGATTTTCTGTATTATCCAAAATCACTGCGGCTTCCACAGGGTCACCCGATGAATTCAAGGTTACAAATTGTGAAAATTCAGATTGGATATTTTCTAATTGTTTTTCAATTTCATCCAAGGCTTGACCATACTGTTCTGAATTTTCAGCAACTCTATGCTGAAGTTCCTCAAATAAATCCAAAGCATGAAGAACACGACCACTATTTTTAGATTCTTGCTTCTCTAAGTCTGCCAAAGCATTGCGAATTTCAGCAATATCTTCTTCAATCAAAGTAATTTGACTCTCAATTTGGTCAATTTGATGACTGGCCTTGAGAAAACGAAATGAATGGTTATAGCCTTCTGCTTCAAAGAGATTATTTTCAATATCGGCAAAAGAGTTGAGAGATAAATCGACCCATTTTTGATTCCATTCACGGAAAGCCACTTGACTTTGTCCAATCAAGTGCATATTTTTTACAGCTTCTACTTCATCATTTACTGGAAGATTGTATAGTTCTTCTTTTCTTTCTTCTAGCGCCTCTAATCTCCCCTCGTTTCGCTTACGTAGAAAGATTGCCACTACATAAGCCAGAACTAAAATGACTGCAATTGCAACCATTAAATAAATTAGTTGTCCATTAGACATATCAAACTCCTTTTTTACTTGAAACAATCGTAACGATTATATCATATTTTTTAGACCAAGGGAACTACTTCTCCCTATTTTTTAGACATCAAGTGTACTATAGACAGCATTTTCTTCGATAAACTCACGACGAGGCTCTACTCGATCCCCCATCAACATATCAAAGATTTTATCTGCTTCTGCAGCATCATCTACAGAAACTCTAGCCATCAAGCGATGTTCGGGATCCATGGTTGTTTCCCACAGCTGATGATCGTCCATTTCACCTAGCCCCTTATAACGCTGAATAGTCGGTTTGGTACGACCTTCACTATAACGGGCTAAAGCTTCTTGGAGTTTGATTTCTTGATCTGCACCCGGCTGGATATATTCTTTAATCTCGCTTCCAACCTTGACACCATAGATTGGTGGTTGGGCAATATAAACATAACCAGCTTCTAGGATTGGTTTCATATAACGATAAATCAAGGTTAAAAGAAGGGTACGAATATGGGCTCCATCGACATCGGCATCGGTCATCAAAACGAGTTTTTGGTAACGGGCTTTCGAAACATCAAATTCTGCGCCAAATCCTGTTCCCATGGCTGTGAAAAGACTACGAATTTCTTCGTTAGCTAGAATCTTATCCATACTTGCTTTTTCAACGTTCAAAATCTTACCGCGAATTGGAAGGATAGCCTGAAACTCACGGTTACGACCAGATTTGGCTGATCCACCAGCTGAGTCTCCTTCGACGATGAAGAGTTCTGTTTCAGCAGGATTGTTAGAAGAACAGTCTGCTAGTTTCCCTGGAAGGTTGGAAATTTCCAAACCAGATTTTTTACGAGTGACTTCACGCGCACGCTTGGCAGCCACACGAGCCTTGGCAGCCAAAATCCCTTTTTCCACGATACGCTTGGCAATCTGTGGATTTTCCATGAGGAAATCGGAGAAGGCTTCACTGAAGAGGCGATTGGTAATCTTGACCACTTCGCTATTTCCCAATTTGGTCTTGGTTTGTCCTTCAAACTGTGGATTTGGGTGTTTAACTGAGATAACTGCAGTTAATCCTTCGCGGACATCTTCCCCAGTTAAATTATCTTCATTGTCTTTCAGTAACTTATTCTTACGAGCATAATCGTTGATAACACGTGTCAAGGCTGTACGGAAACCTTGTTCATGCGTTCCACCTTCATGGGTATGAATATTATTGGCGAAACTCATGACATTTTCATGGTAACCAGTTGTGTACTGCATGGCTACCTCAACTGTGATATCATCCATCTCACCGTCTGTATAGATTGGTGTATCAAAGATTACATCCTTGTTCTCGTTGATATATTCAACGTAACTAGCAATCCCACCTTCATAATGATAATGCTTGGTTTGTTCCAAACCTTCACGCTTATCTGTAATTGAAATTTGAAGACCGCGATTTAGAAAGGCCAACTCTTGAATCCGTTTATTTAATTTATCAAAATCAAAGATTGTTGTTTCAGTGAAGATTTTTGGGTCCGGTGTGAAGTGAACAGTTGTTCCTGTTTTATCCGTATCTCCAACTATTTCAAGATCTGCGACAACATGACCACGACGGTATTCTTGGTAATGAATCTTACCGTTTTTATGGACATGAACGTCTAATTGAGTGGAAAGGGCATTAACTACTGACGACCCCACCCCGTGAAGACCACCTGAAACCTTGTATCCACCACCGCCGAACTTTCCTCCAGCATGAAGGACTGTAAAGACGGTCTCAACAGCAGGACGGCCTGTTTTTTCCTGAATATCGACTGGGATACCACGCCCATCATCCACAACAGTAATCGAATCATCTGGCTCAATAAAAACTTGAATATGGCTGGCAAATCCTGCCAAGGCCTCGTCAATTGAGTTATCAACAATTTCCCAGACTAGATGGTGAAGACCTTCTTTTGAGGTTGATCCAATGTACATCCCTGGACGCATACGAACAGCCTCTAAGCCCTCTAAAACTTGAATTTGACTGGCATCATAATCCTGTGCCTGCAGATTTTTGATTTCTTCTGTCATCTTATTCCTTTTTCTTATATGTCTAATACTTGTCTTAAATTCACGATACTGGTAAACAAGTGGGTATCAAGTCCTGCAGCTTGACCTGCTTCGATATCAATCGGCCGATCACCAATGACAAGACCAGAGCTAATCTGATACTTTTCTCTTAAATAAAGCATGGATTCGGGATTTGGCTTTCTCTTAAAGCCTGAGCTAGAAGTCACCACTTCTGTAAAATAAGCTGCTATAGAGGTTTTTTCTAAAATTTCCAAAACCTGATCATTTCGATGAGAGACCAAAAAATGACGGCCACCTTGATTTAAAATGTCTTCCAATAGGTCAGAAACTCCTTCAAATAAAATCGGGTGTTCAAGCTCTCTGGCTTCATTTTCCTTGTACTTTTCTAAAAAATTCTCTAAATTGGGAGCGAATGTCTCAATCGCAAAAGGAGTAGAAACCTTTAAAGCTTGATAGACACTGTCATAGTCTTGTGTGATACCATACAGTGCCAATGTTTCAACAAATGCAGCTGTTGAAGTTTCATAATTATCCAGTAAAGTTCCACCTAAATCCCAGATGTAATCGTGATATTTCATACCCTTCATTATAGCATTTTTTTATGAAAAAAGCGATGATTTCCCTGAGTTTTCCACATAAAAAACGAGAGAATAACTCCCGTTTTACTGATTTTTACCAAAGACATCTCGATAGAGCATTCCTGTTCGTAAACTCTCTGCGTCCCCTCCTAGTTGCTCCACCAACTCGTAGGCAAAGGCAAGGGCTGTTGAAGGACCCCGACTGGTTGTCAACTGACCATCTACCACTACTGTTTCCTTGACGTAGTGACCATCAAGGATTTGCTCTTGAACACCGTCATAACAAGTGTATCGCTTATTTTTCAATATCTCTGCTTGATTGAGGGCAATTGGTGCCGCACAAATGGCTGCTAGTTTCTTCCCTTCTTGCTCGAAGCTTTGCAATTCTTGAATCAAGGTCTGATTATCACGTAAATGTGCAGAACCAGGCATACCTCCAGGAAGAACAATCATATCATAGTCTGATAAATCTCCATCAAAGACATGATCTGCTCTTACTTGGATTGCATGCGAACCCGTTACTTGCTCTTCAAAACCAACCATATCACATGTGATATTGGCTCGACGCAAGACATCTACAACTGTCAAGGCTTCAATTTCTTCAAAGCCCTGAGCTAACATAACTGCTACTTTTACCATGATTTTCTCCTTATTTAATTTGTTTTAATACAACCTTTTTCCGTTTGAATGGGACTTTTCCGCTCTTTTCTTCAGCTAGATTAGTCTGGTAACTCATCGATAAAAGCAAACCAACACCAATCAGATTACTGATAATAGCTGATCCCCCTTGCGAAATGAAAGGCAGTGGAATCCCGGTCAAAGGAAGCAAGCCCGTTACAGCACCGATATTTTCAAAAATGTGGAAGAGCAACATCATAATCAAACCAGTGGAAATATAGGTGTAGAACTGGTTATTTGATTTGAGAGTAATCTTCAACATACGGTAAATCAACATGAGGTAAAGGACAATAACCAGGACAGAGCCAATAAAGCCAAAATCTTCTGCAATGACCGTGAAAATCATATCTGACTCACGAACTGGAATAAGCAGATTTGAAGTATTAAAACCTTGGCCGAATAAGCCACCACTCCCAATAGCAATCTGCCCTTGAGCCTGCTGGTAAGTCGTTGTTTGGGCAAACTCAAAGGGATTGAGCCAAGCCAGAATCCGATTAATTTGGTAGGTCGGCATTCCAATCTGGTGAAGAAAAGCTCGTCCGTCCTTGCTAATAAAGATAGCTAAGAAACCAGCAACTCCTGTTACAGCAGTCACAAATACTGGGATAATAATTTTCCAAGAAACCCCTGATAATAAAACGATTCCTGAGAAAATAGCTACAAAAACCAAAGCCGTCCCCAAGTCACTTTGAAGTGCTAAAAGAACTAGGACTGGAATGGTAAAGAGAATCATCCAGAAAATTAACAAAAAGTCCAGCGGAACCGTGCGTCTCCATTCCTTATGTTTCTTTGTAAATTGGACAATAACACGAGCCAACATGAGGATATAGGATATCTTCATAAATTCTGACGGTTGGAACAAGGTGATGCCATTTACCGATACCCAGTTTTTGGCACCCGTTGATGCAACTAAGCTTGGATTATAAAAGACAATCGGCAAGATCATAAGTCCCAAGCCTAAAATATATAGAAAGGGGGTCACCTTCCAAAGAAATTCTGTATTAAAGAGCATGACCACAAAACCAATCACAAGCCCCAAGGCAATCCAGGCGACCTGCTGCCCTAAAATGGGCAGAATATTATTGGGATAATCATGACTAACGGCTATATAGATAGCCACCACACCGATGACCAGTAGAAAAAATACTGGCAAGAGCAAACTGTAATCGACTCTTGAGTCGAGAGAACGTTTCATATATACTAACCTTATACTTTCATACAATACTATTTATCAAAGTTCATTAAAAAATCTATCAATAGCCTCGTCAACTTCGGATCGAGAGATGGTTTTAACAGTCGCTTCTTTTGCTAGAGAAGTCACTATTTGCTTGCCGTATCGTTTTCCGACGATTCTTCTATCCAGAATGAGGGTTAAGGAACGTTGGTGTTCACGTCTCATACTTCTTCCCAAAGCCTGTTTTAAACGAATAATGGCCATTGGCAATTGATAATCATAAAAGGCATTTTTCCATTCTTGAATTAGTTCCTGATTGATCTTTTTCGTCAAGGGCTCTTGAGGATTTTGGAAAGGAAGTCTTGGTACAACTTGAATCACAAAAGGATGGCTTGAAAAATCAACTCCCTCCCAGAAACTTGCTGCACCAAGCAAGATTTGTTGTTCTCCTTTTTCAAAGCGTTTCTTAAGCTGATGAACATCGCCATTTTTATACTGGGCTAAATGACTTACAGGGAGTAAATTTGATACTGCTAGAAGCATGTCTTTGGCAGTAAAGAGAGCCAAAATCGGTTGTTGGAAAGCTTGAAGATCCATCAGTAAATCAGCTATCTCCTTGGCATAAACTTCTAAGGAGGTTTCTGTTACCAGGGGAAAATCTTTGACCAAGACCACTTCTTGATCCTGTTTTTTACCAGCTTCAATCTTAACAAATTTAGCTTCGGGATAGCCTAACAGGTCTGCCAAAGAAACTCTTTGACTAATCTCAAGAGTGGCCGACACTCCCAAGACTTGACATGAATCAGGCACTAAGGAAGATAGAAGAATACGGCCTGATTTCGTAGAAGAAATCTGAATTTTCTTTTGACTCGTTTCAATTGCTTCAAGCCAGTAATCTCGGTCAGCTATAAAATAGCGAACCAGCTCCTCAAAGCCTTCTACTTCTAGTTCTGAAAAATACTGGTGGAGATTGGCAAGAGAATCTAAGATATTTTTCCTAGATTTTCCAGACTGAAATTGTTCAATCAAGTAAAGGCACTCAAAGCGAATACTTTCTAGTATTCGTTGTTGGACCTTATTTTGCTCCTCCAGTAAAGCCTTATCAAGCAAATCGATAATAGACTGGATATCGTAGGTTTCTTGAAGCAGATTTTCTAGAGCCAACAAAATCTTTTGAACTTCATCAATAATCAATAAACGGTCGCTGACAAATTCAGGATTATCTTCCAGTCTGGTTACAAGATAGGCATGATTGGTCACTAAAAGCTTACAGTTTTGTGCCCTTTCTTGACTACGTTTCCAAAAATCTTCCGTTACAAATAAGCTCTGAGATGATAAATTCCCGTCATGACGAAGATCTGTTAGAAAATGTTGGTAACGGTAGAGTTGACCAATTTCATCCAAATCCCCCGTTTCTGTCTCTGTCAGCCAGACCAAGAGTTGCATTTTAAAGCGTCTAAATAAGCGATTTTCATCATTTTCCTGCAAGGAACGATAAAAGGCATCCAACTTCAAATAATTTTGAGGCCCCTTTAAAGGATGAATATCTATATGGAACACTTCCTTGAGACGTTTACCTTCTTCTTCCATGATTTGATTTTGAAGAATCTTTGTCGGAACGCTAAGGACAATCTGATGCTCTTTGGCTTGAGATAAAGCGGGTAAGAGATAGCCATAAGTTTTCCCAATCCCAGTCGGCGCTTGAATTAATGATACAGGCTCATCTTTCAATAGCAAGCCAACCTCTTTAGCAAAATTTTCTTGCTCCTCCCTCACTTCAAGATTCAACAGAGAAATATTTTTAGAAAAATCTTGAGATAGTTTTCGTGACTCCATGGGATCTGCAGTTTTCTTGAAATACAGTCCTTGAACTTGGACCAAATCTGAAGAACTCAGAATAGATTGGCTGCGATAAATTTCTTCAATAACCAGGTAGGACTCATATAGGAGGGCGTCAGCCATTTCCAGCAAGCGTTCCAAGAGTCCTTTAGGAAGTTGTGCCATCTTTTCTCGTAAAAAAAGAAGTAATTCCGCAGTAGCTTGGGCATCTGAAAGGGCTGTGTGGGCGTGCTTAAGAGGAATTCCTAATTCTCGGCACAATATCGGCAAACTATATTTTTCCAGTTCAGGGAAAAAGACCTGAGCCAATTCGACCGTATCAACACGAGGATTTCTTAGCTCATAACCTTCAAAAAATAAATTTTCCGCCAAAAGATTGGCATCAAACTGAACATTGTGGGCTACAAAAATCCCATCCTCTACCAAGTCAAAGATTTTTCTAGCAACTTGCGAAAAATCAGGTGCTTGCGCCAGACGTTGGTCTGTCAATCCTGTCAGTTCTTTGATATGAGCATCCAAGGGTTCATGTGGATTGACATCCGTCGTATAGTGATCAACGGTTTTTCCGTCCTCAATCACGACAATTCCCACTTGGATAATTTTAGCCTTACTACCTGTGCTAGTTGCCTCTAAATCCACCACAACATAGCGATTACCAATCGTTTTCATTATAAAAAATTATACCAAAAAAAGGGCCATTTGGCACCTGCAAACATGTGATTAGTTTCAAACTCAAAAAGGTTACTGGCCTGAAAAATCCCATCAAATAGAGCATCCTAGCCTGCTGATTTTTTTAAAATAGTGAAGAAATACAAAAAATTGAGAGAAGAAATTTTAAATCTTCCTTCTCTCAACGAATCATGTATTTTATTTAACCATGTCAGGATCGTAGTCATAAAATCCTGTATCAAGGAAACGGTTTTTAGGGTGAAGTTTACGCACTTCTTCATCCAGCAAGAAGGCTTGGTCATGGCTAAAGTTACCCTCTTGGATCAAGCTACGCGCTTGGATAAAGAGTTTTGCAATCTCAACAAAGTTCTGACCAGGTGTATAGAGACCTTCTAATTTCCAGTGAGTAAAGCCATGCTCCACCAATTCTGTTAATTTGGTCATCAAATCAAGGTCGTTATTGGCAAAGATATGAGTACCATGATTGTCTTCAAAAATGGAATAGTGACTCTCAGGATCACTTGGCTCAGCCAAGAAAAGGTCACGCTTGCGAGTCTTTTCATCATCGATATGTGTAAAGTTATAGTAATTTTGCAAGAGCGGACGTTTAGAATGATGGATGACACTGGCACCGTAAACCAAAACTTCAGCAGGAATTTCCAAAATCTCTGGCATTTTGAAGAGTTCAGCCGATGGAATTTCACGCGCCAAAACAGCTTCAGATGCGCCAGCCTTTTGTCCCCAGAAGTTAATCTGGCGACTGCTAGTTACCATGGTTGAAGCATCGTAGATAGTCTTAAATGAATAACCATCGCGGTTAACTACGTAAAAGACGCCTGCATCCCCAATCGTAATATAGTCTGTCTTGATTTCTTCCAAGAAGTCTAAGAAAGGCTTGATACGGTCCATCATATCTTGGTGCATGAGAGCATTGACCGCAACGATCAATTCCTTACCAGCATCATGAACCAACTTAGCGATTTCACGTAATTGGTCATAACTAAAGGTCGTTGGCAGACGAAGACCAAAATCTTTCTCACCGACATAGATACGGTCTACGCCAGCTTCGAGTAGTTGTTCAACTTGTTCAATACTTTCAGCAGTTGCTGTAATGACAATCTTTTCCATAAGAAAAATTATACCACATTTCTCCAAAATCATCCATGCTTTGAAAATGAAAAGGGACTTTATTCTTTTTGTAACCTTTCTGTAATAATTCTCTGCTGAAAAAATGATAAAATAGGTATGTACTGTTAAGGAGAGAATAATGCCCGCAAGAAAATTACAATCCTATGAGGTAGACTATCAAGAAGAATTAAACCAACAACTTCCTCATTATCAAGCTTATACACCTGAAGCACAAGCTGATAGCAATCTCAAAGAAATTTTATTTTTTGTTAATATCGCTGTTTTTTGTATCTGTATTGCTGTCTTTAGTTTTATCTTTTTAGCATTAAAATTATCAACTGCTCTTGCCTTTGCCGCAGCAATCGGATCCAGCTTACTTGTTTTAAAAGTTCAACGGTCTATTATCAAACGAAAACGTAGAAAATAAATCCAAAAGAGTCTGGGACAAAAGGATTTTGATTTTAGGAATTCTTTATTATAAGTTTTTAAAATCGATAGATTAGACAAAAAAGCGAACAAAACAGAATTCTGAGTGTCAGATAACTTGTTTTGTTCGCTTTTTATATTTAAGGTTAGACTTTTGCCCCAGACTCTTTTTATTTTTTCTTTTTCGATGGTGTGTGGATGGCAATCTTCACTTCAAAGATTGTTCCCTTGGGTTTATTATCTTTAACAGTAATGGTTCCTTTAAGCGCATCTACAATTTGCTTGGCCAGAGATAATCCTAAACCGAAACCACCTTTTTGACGAGTTCTAGCCTTGTCCACTCGATAAAAACGATCAAAAATTTTCTTTTTATCTTCTGTCGAAATACCGACTCCATTATCAGAAACCAGTAAATACAGATTACGATCGGTCGCCGAGATAAGAAAATCAATTTCACCATCCTCTTCAGTATACTTGACAGCATTATCAAATAGGATAGTCATCAACTGCTTCAAGAGAAGCTGGTCTGTGACAATCGGACGATGGATACGATTTTCAAAACGAAAGACACGATCATTTTCCGAAGCAATCATCTCATAGTTTGTGAAAGTCGTATTGAAAAAACTAGTTGGAACTTCTGCAAGCTCCGGCTTAATCCCATCATCTCTCCGAGCTAAGTTCAGCAAGTTTGTCGTCAAAAAACGCATATTTCGGACTTCTTCCAAACTCGATGCAATACTTTCGCTCACATCCATAATGGTAGCTTCTGGCTTACGGAAAAGGGTCTCTAAGCGATTTTGCAAAACTGCAAGTGGAGTCCGTAACTCATGACTGGCATTTTCCACAAAGGACTGCTGCTTCTGCATGCTCTCAAGCAGGGGTCGAACACTAACCCGAGCTAGATAAAGACTTGCAAGCAAAGACAAAATCCAGAAACTTACCATCACAACGACAATCAATTGCTCATGCTTTTGACTGGCCTGCTCCAACTGACTGGTATTTATCAAGACAGCAGCATACTTGATATTGGTTGAAACCGAACTGATATTGGTTTCCATCAAAATCATGCGATAGATTTCTTCCTGCCCATAGCTATTAAAAACCTGAATCTGGTAGATATGGCCTAGTTCTTTTTTCTCTAACCTAATCTTATCCAAGCCCAAAAATCGATTTCCAGAAAGAAGTTGAGTAAAGTCCTTATCAAAGAGAATGACTTCCGTATTGGAACTGACATTAGGTTTTATTTCTACTTTACTAGCGTCCGCCCTAGCATTTTCTAAATCTTTAATCTCTTCTGTTGCCCTATTCACTGCCAGTTGAATAACTGCTTGAGGATTTTCACTTAGTACGTGGAGCTTATCATCCACTGAAGTATAGAGACTCGAGTGCATGACCTGCAAAATAATCAGAGTCATTGTAGAGAAAATCAGAGTGAAGACACCAAAGTTGCGGATAAAATAACTAAAATCATCCGCATACCATGTTTTTTTTAGTTTACTGAACATCTTTTAAAATATACCCAACACTGCGCAAGGTTTGCAAATTCTCTGCAAAAGTGGTTCCCTTTAATTTCTTACGGACTTTTGAAACATAGACTTCGACAACTGAAATCGTTGTGTCACTATCAAATCCCCATAGACGATCAAAAATCTGCGTCTTAGGCAAAATAACATTTTGATTTTGAAGGAAATAAACCAATAAATCAAACTCTTTCCCCAGCAATTCGACTGGAGTATCTTCAACCTTAACGGTATTTGTTGATAAATTGATGAGAATATCTCCATAAGATAGCGTATTTTCATTAAACTTGCCTGAACGTTTGAGAAGGGCCTGAATCCGCATTTTGAGTTCTTCTAAGTAGAAAGGTTTGGTCAGATAATCATCTGCTCCCAGTTCAAATCCATGTCCCTTGTCATCCAAACTTTCCTTGGCAGTCATGATCAGAACTGGAGTCGTAATCCCCTTTTCACGCAATTCTTTCAAGACTTGGAAGCCATTTTTTTCTGGCAACATCAAATCCAGCAAAATCAAGTCATAGACACCACTTTCAGCTTCGTAGAGACCTTCTTCTCCATCAAATACCTGCATGACATCCGCAAAATCGTCTAAAAAGTCAAATACTGAATTTGACAGACCTAGGTCATCCTCAACCAATAAGATTTTTATCATGAGAAACTCCTCCTTATTAAAACCATTATACCAAATTTGCCTTAAAAAAAACTCAACTCTCTGCATTTTACATGAGATAGCTGAGTTTTCTTTTATTTAGTCTTAATTATTTAGTTCCGTATTGAAGAACGACTGCTTCCACTGCAGCTTTTTCACGGTTAATCAAGTCAACACGCGCTGCAATTTCCTTGATTCCCATACCGATGTTACGGCTAAGAGCAAGGTCAGAAAGTTGCGGTTCAAAGAATTCCTTGTACTCTGCCAAGCGTTGCTGAGTCTTAAATACATGAGCAGGAAGGATAACAAAGCTATCAAAGCTCATATCTCCACCAAGGGCTGCCTTAATCCAAGCCCAGTTTTCACGCGCCCAAGACCAAGCTGTTTTCTGAGTTGCTTGATGGCTTAAGAACTGGAAGTACCAAGCAGACAAGTCCTGTGGTTTGACCACAAATTTGTCCTTCCAAGCAGCAATCAAGGTTTGGATGTTATCCGCATCTGTACTGTATGCAAGAGCGGCTGCCAACTGACGTTTAAAGACAGCATCTGTTGCATGAGTATAAGTATCAAGATAAAGTGCTAACAAGTCTTTAGTCTCATGATGTTTCATCTCATTAATCAGAACTTGTGAGCGAATAGCTGCTGGGAGTCCTGCAAGATTCTCCTTGTGTGTTGCAAAGATTTGGCTAGCGACTTGACTAGCTTCTGCATCATTTGAGCGAATCATCATCGAAACAGCCAGCTGACGAACCAATTCATCCTCATCTGATTCTCCGTCTTTAGCTTCAAAACCAAGACGGTCATAGTTATGACGAGCCAATTTAGCAACCAGTCCTTTGAATGCTGTTTCAGCATCCGTTCCTTCATCAATAAAGCGCTCAAGGGCTGAAATCACTTGAGAAACAGCTGAAACGACAAGGTAAGATTCTTCTTTAGCAAGTTTATTAAGGACTGGGAGCAAGTCAGCATAAGAAATGTGCCCTGCTTCAGCAAGCAAGCGACGTTCTTGAACAATTTGCAGTTTGCTTGTGTTATCAAGTGTCTCTAGCTCAGCAAAAACAGCTTCTAACAAGTCTCTTTGATAGTCGGTAATATAGTGGGCAGTATTTTCAGTGTTGAGACGAAGAGCTCCTTCATTCTCAGCAAGAAGAGCTGCATAGCCAGGGATTTCGATACTTTCAGTTTCGAGTGTATCAGGCAAGCCTTTCCAGTTGCTATTGAGGGGCACCACCCAGAGACGGTTCTTGTCTTCGTTCTCACCGATGAAGAATTGTTTTTGTGAAATCTTCAAGACATCATTTTCAACTTTGACAGTAAGAACTGGGTAACCAGGCTGTTCCAACCAAGAATCCATGAAGGCTGCGACATCACGGCCAGATGCTTGACCAAGAGCATCCCAAAGGTCACGACCAATTGTATTGCTGTACTGATGTTTTTCAAAGTAGGCATGCAAACCTTTGGCAAAATCGGCATCACCTAGCCAACGACGAAGCATGTGCATGAGACGGCTTCCTTTGGCATAGACGATAGCGCCATCAAAGAGCGTATTGATTTCATCTGGGTGTTTGACTTCGACGTGAACAGACTGAACACCATCAGTCGCATCGCGTTCAAGAGCGTGAGGTACTCCACCTGTTTGGAAATCTTCAAAGATATTCCAGCTTGGCTCAATGGCATCCACACAGACATATTCCATCATGTTAGCAAAGCTTTCATTGAGCCAAAGGTCATCCCACCATTTCATAGTTACGAGGTTACCAAACCATTGGTGAGCCAATTCATGGGCCACAACAAGGGCAACTTGTTGACGACTGGCAAATGTAGAGTTTTCATCTACAATTAAGCAAACTTCACGGTAGGTCACAAGACCCCAGTTTTCCATAGCTCCAGCTGAGAAGTCAGGAAGGGCGATATGGAGAGATTGAGGGATTGGATACTTGACTCCGTAGTAATCTTCGTAAAACTCGATAGAGCGAACGGCAATGTCCAAAGAGAAATCAAGGTTAGAAAGTGGATGTGCTTTGGTAGAGTATACACCAACGAGGGTACCATTCTTAGTTTTAGCGGTCACCCCTTGCAAATCACCAGCAACAAAGGCCAACAAGTAAGAAGACATGCGAGGTGTTGTCTCAAACTTCCAGATACCTGTTTCCTTACGGTTTTCAACATCGATTTCTGGCATGTTTGACAAAGCCAATTCACCTTCTGCTTGGTCAAAGCAAAGAGAGAGGTCAAAAGTTGCTTTGGATTCAGGCTCATCCACACATGGGAAAGCTTCGCGCGCAAAATGGCTCTCGAACTGAGTAGACAAGACCTCCTTCTTGACTCCATCAACTGTATAATAAGAAGGGTAAATCCCTGTCATGTTGTCTGTAATTTTACCAGAAAAGGCAAGAACCAATTCAACTTGACCAGCCTCAGCCAATTCGATATGAAGGGCTTCATTGTCATGGTCAACTGTAAATGGACGAGCTTGACCTGCAACTTCTACAGAAGCGATTTCCAAGTCTTTTTGGTGAAGGGAAATACGGTCACTCTGTGCTTGACCAGTGACGGCCACTTTCCCAGAAAAAGTCTTGGTCTCACGACTCAAATCTAAAAATAAATCATAATGTTCAGGAACAAATTGCT
Source organism: Streptococcus bouchesdurhonensis (assembly GCF_948472335.1). Next base: position 307,328 of record NZ_CAOKTW010000004.1, read on the forward strand.
TAATAAAATGTTCAACTGCTTGCATAGTTTTCTCCTATTCTAAGTTTAAGAGCTGCTGCTCTTCTTCAAACAAACTTATTATATCATATTTTGCTTGAGAAAAAAGGATTGGACAGCGATTTCCAAAACTTTCTTCCTTCTAGCAGTCTACAGGGGGTAGACCTTGCGAAATTCTTCTAAAACAACCTTGCTTTCAGGTGTAAAAGTCAGCCCTACTTCACCCAAACAGTCTGTGAAAAAGTCCTCATGAACCTGGCGCCAATAGGCAAGTGATTTGTCTCCCTCACCTTCCTTAAAGGCATGTTGCGCAGAAACTTGATTGAAGAGTTCAACAGAAACCTTTGTAATTTCGACAATGCAGACAGACTGATTTTGACTATCTAAAATGATATCGAAGGTCCCTACTTGGGGAAGTGGTTCGTCTTCTAGTACATAGAGGTCATAGGCTGATGCTGTTGCTGTCTTTTCTCCTTTAAACACCAAATCCGCTAAAAGGTCTGGTTCAACTCCAAAAGCCCAAGCATCGATTTCATCTCCGATCAAAGGATTGATTTGCTTGTATTTATTCCACATTTCTTGCGGTATCATGGGTACTCCTTTGTAATTTTTTACTTTCTTCTTTTATGTGTTTAAGATGATCTGGATGGTCAATCTCTAAATCAAAAATCTCTGGAATAGAACTGTAGTGGATAATGCACTTGATACTCAACTGATTCATTTTTTGTATGAAAGAAGTATTCAGATAGCCTGCTACAGCAAAATCAATCTTTTTCATCCTTGCTTTATCCTGCATCTGTCTCAACATATCTAACATTATTGGACTTTCCATATCATGCCATTGACTGTTTCTCACAGTCGCAAAAACAAAAGAAGTCAAATCATTCATTCCAACTACAATCTTTGAAATACCAGCTTCCAGTATCCTGTCCAAGTCAAAATACGCTGACGGTAATTCAATCATTATGCCAATTTTTCCAGTAAAACCATGCTGACGCAGTACTGTAATAGCTTGCTTTAACTGCTCAGCATCATTGACAAAAGGAAAGATAAGAGATAGATTGGGATTGTTTTGATAAACTTCTGTAACGACATGTGCTTCAGCCTGAAATTCATCCGGACACGCCAGCAAACGCCTCGTTCCTCTATAACCAAACAAGGGATGATTTTCATCAAAATACTCTTTAGTCCCCTTTAGACAATTAGCTTCTGTATTCGTTAATTCAGTAAAACGATACCAGACTTCTTCATCTGAGTACAGGGAGCAGATAATCGCTAGATAAATCTTTTACAAATTGCTGACAACTAGGTAACAGTATGTTTTTGTTGAGCTCTCTCAACAAGTATTCCCCACGAATCATGCCGACGTGGTGAAATAATTAGGGGTAAACTTTTTCAATAATTTTTTCGCCACTAAGGGCAAGTTGATTTTTCATAGCCATTCACCTCGTCTTAAAAGATACAACATCATATATAATTATATCAAAATTTCCTCTAGTTCAAAAGCTTCATAAGGTTCAGCTAACTCATATCCTAAAAATTCTGCTACTTTTTTGGAAGCCTCATTATGAGCATCCCAAAGTGGAAACATATCCCTATTTAAACTCTCTAGAATCATTGCAGCACCAAGCTTTTTAGCAAATCCATTTCCTTGTTCGTTTGGTCTAGTTGCAACTTCCACTTCAACTGCTTCACGGTAAACTAACCCTGAGGAAATTCCAGCAATCAGTTCATTATTTTTAAGAATCACAAAGCCAAATCCACCTTTTAAAACAAAATCCTGATAGGACTCAAAATCCCCCTGTAAATCCTGTGACCATTCTTCCGTAGAAAAGCAGTTATAAATATGATTATCAATAGGCACAATATTGTAACCTTCCTCTAAATGAGTAACTAGATTATTTAAAAATTCAACTTGAAAATTTGCCTTATCTTTAAAAGAATAGCGAGTAAAAGAATTTAGCCCCACTTTTCGATGCAGAAAATCTTGCCAATTAGTATTTTCTGAAATAATAATCTTATAATCTAAACCATATTTTCTAACAAAATCTTCCCAAAATCTGGAATCCAACTCCCCTGCTAGGTATAGAAAATTCCCAACATCATAAAAGCTTGTTGTCCTATCATTGTTTCGGTAGACAGTTCCAATTTGAGATTTAAGACCATAGAGAACCATATTTTTCTTCCATGTTTTAAATAGTTCCATTATCCTCCTACTTCACCTTCCAATTCATGTAAGAAGTCTTGTCCAGTTCTGGAAGTCCTAATAATTCAGACTTAACCTTCAAGACTAATGGCGATACATTTTCTTCTGTAATCTCTTGAATATCCATCCAAATATATCCAAGTGAATCATTCGCACCATCAGACACAGCTTCCGAAGTCGTAACTTGAGGTGCACTCTCATTCATTTCTACATCATACAAGGCCATGACATGGTGAACCATAAAATTTGTTAACTCTTCTCTGACGAAAACATCGTAGATTCGAGGATTAGAGTAGCTTCTAACAGTAAATCCCGTCTCTTCCATAACTTCTCTAGTCAGCGTTTCCGTCAGTCCTTCACCAAGTTGCTGACTGCCTCCAGGTAGATCATACCGATTTTGATAAGGGCCTCTCGTTTTTTCAATGCAGAGTAACTTCCCATTTTCTAAGCAAACAGCGTAGACTCCAAAGTGTCTTTTGACTTCCATCAGATCCTCCTACTTCAAAGACCAGCCGCCATCTATTGTCAAGATTTGTCCTTGCATGGCGCTTGCTTTTCCACTAGCTAAGCAAAGGCTAAGCTCTGCTATTTCCTCTGGTTCAATCCAGCGCTTGATTGGTGTTTCACTAGCCACCCAGTCAGCTAAGCCTCCTGGCTCAAAATCCGCAGCGGTCATAGCCGTCTTGACTGCTCCTGGAGCGATACCAAAGACCTGAATCCCAGCTTCTGCATAATCTAGAGCCAACTGCTTGGTAAATCCAGCCAAGGCATGCTTAGAGGAAGTATAGGCGTGACCACCTCCACCTGCTAGGCTAGAAGCAATGGAGCACATATTGATAATGATTCCTTTTTTATTCTCTAGCATTTGTGTCAAATAATACCGAGTCAACTCTACTGGAGTAACGTAGTTGATTTCAAAAATCTCCTGAATTTCCTGCACTGATTGTTCCAACAGTGGTTTGTAATCATCCAAAACTCCAGCAGTATTGCACAAAACCTCAACCTGAGGACACCAGTCAAAAATAGGTTCCAAGTCCAAGGTCAAATCTCTCTGTAAAAAGTGAAAATCACCCTCTAAGAGTAGATTTTCACCTTGGTCAACTCCATAAACTTGATAGCCCTTCTCTAAAAAGAGTCGAGCCTGAGCCAGACCAATCCCTGAACTTACTCCCGTAATCAATACGCGTCTAGTCATGTACTTCTACCCAATCCGTCGCCAAAACATCACAAGGTGTCGGACTCCACATGGAAAAACCTTCTCCTTCGCCAGAAACGTTGATTAGGAAGTAGGGCGTCACTTCAAGTGCAACCCCATTTTGCTCGATAGTGTCAAAAAGTTGGACATAGTTTTCAGCACCTCCCCAACCAGTTCGTACATATTTTTTCTTAGCCTTTAACCCAGGCAGGATTTCTTCAAAAGTCATGTTATTCTCCTTTAAAATCAATAATTCTTCCCTTCATTATAACAAAAAAACCGCTTTGC